>DKFG01000226.1:7263-9358 GCA_002452325.1 Geobacter sp. UBA6802 | reverse complement strand
AGTTGATGATCGACTCCTTGGCCAGATGCAACTCCTGTTCAGTCACCGGCTCTCTGCGCACCCCCTCAATAATGGAGGTCATCAGCCCGATGACCTTGGCGGTGGCCTCTGCCTTGGTCTCGGTCTGTGCCGTAAAACTGCCGAGAAACCGCCGCCCCACATCAAAGTGACTGCCCACATGATAGGCCAGCCCCTGGTTGGTGCGGATCTCCATGGTCAGACGCGAGGTAAAACTGCCCCCCAGGATGAAATCCAGCACCCTGATGGCATACAGATCCGGGTCATCCTTATTGATCCCCAGATGCCCCAGCCGGATTACCGACTGGTTGACCTGCTTGGGGGCGTACAGCACTGCCGGAGAGAACTGTAACTTCACCGGCTCAATTGCAGGAAGCTGCACTGTGCTGACCGGCTTGACCGAGCCGATCAGACGGTTCAGGAGCTCCAGCAGCCCGGTGCGGTCAAAATCGCCGGAAACGGTCAGGATCATGTTGTCGGGCCGGACAAAGCGGGCGTGAAACTGCTGCAGATCTTTGCGCGTGATGGCGTTCACCGAGGCTGCAGTCGGCTCCTGACCAAGGGGGTGACCGGCGTAGATCGCCTTTGCCAGCTCACGGTCGCCAATCACCTTGGGGTCATCGTTACGGCGGCGGATCGCCTCAAGAAACTGACTTTTCCCCAACTGAAAACGTTTTTCATCAAAACGGGGCTGAAACAGCACCTGGCTGAATAGCTGCAGCCCCCGGTCAAGGTTTCTGCTGAGCCCGGTCAGACTGACCGTACCCATATCACCGCCAAAGGTGCTTTCAACCGAGGAGGCCATAAACTCAAGTTCCTCGTCAAGTGCAGCCGGTGCAAGGGAGCGGGTACCGCCGTTGCGCATCTGTCCGCCGGTCAGCATTGCCAGACCGATCTTGACTGGTGGATCATAGACCGATCCGGTACGGATCATGGCCGAGACCGTTACAATCGGCAGTTCGCGGTCCTGCAGCAGGTAGACCGGGGTGCCGTTGTTGAGCAGAACCCGCTCTGATTTCGGGATAGTGAAGCTGAGCGGTGCAAAGGTCATGGTGCGCGGGTTGACCGGTTCTGCGGCAAGGCCGTGCAAAGGAACAAGGCAGAGGATGCACAGGATCAGCAGGGTGCGAAGCATCATTAGGGGGTACCTCCTGCTTTTTGGGTCACCAGGGTGCCGACAATGCGGTTTGTACGGGTCAGAAACTGACGGGCCACCCGCTGGATATCGGCCGGTGTGATCCGGGCCATTCTGGTTGTGTAGCTGCTGAGATAACGCCAGCTGCCTGCGGTGGCCTCATATTCGGTCAGGTTGCGGGCCAGTCCGCCGTTAGTGCCCATGCGGCGGGCCTCTTCAAGCTCCAGGCGGTTCATGACCCGCTGCAGCTCACGGGGGCTGACCGGCTCGCTCTTCAACCGTTCAAGCTCAGCCAGCAGCGCCTGTTCCACTTCGGCAGCCGTATGGGGGGCACGGGGGGTGGCATACAGCACAAACAGGTTGGGGTAGCGTTGCCCCGGCGCATCAAAGACCGACACCTGGGTGGCAAGCTGCTTTTCCAGCACCAGCGAGCGGTACAGCCGCGAGGTGCGCCCCTGTCCAAGTAGGGCGGTAATCAGATCAAAGACGTAGTCGTCATCATGACCGATTGCCGACTTGTGAAATCCGATCACCAGTTCCGGCTGCGCGTCACCGACCACCTCAACCCGACGTTCGCCCCGCTGCGGTTCTTCATGGATTGTCAGCTCCGGCACCGGTGTACCGGGGGGGATGTCGCCAAAGTAGCGCTCCACCAGCCGGATCACCTCAGTCGGCTTGATGGCGCCCACCACAGCGATCACGGCGTTGTTGGGGGCATAGTAGCGCTTGAGGAACTGCTCGGCCTTGGTGCGGGACAGCTGCTGGATGTCCGGCATCCAGCCGATGATCGGCTNNTCGGCTGGCCGTAGGGGTGGGCGTTATAGGCAGCTGCCACAAAGGTCTCCCACAGCTTGGCTGCCGGTTCGGCATCGTAGGAGCGGCGCCGTTCTTCCATCACCACCAAGCGCTCGGTATAGAACTCCCGCAGCACCGGGTTCTTCA
>DKFG01000226.1:6664-7208 GCA_002452325.1 Geobacter sp. UBA6802 | reverse complement strand
AAGGCGTTGTAACCGGAGCCGCCGTGCCTGGCATACAGCTCAAAGAACTCGTCCTTGATCACATACTGCCCGGCCTGTTTTTCCAGCTGTTCCAGCTCGGCGCGCAGCGATTCAAGCCGCGACTTGTCGGCCTGGTCACCCCTGGCCTCTTCTGCCAGCAGCAGCTGGGCCGTCTGTTCGATCTTGTCCAGCAGCGGCGCCTCGGCAGCGTAATCTTTGGTGCCCAGGGTCTTGGTCCCTTTGAACAACATATGTTCCAGCAGGTGGGCAATACCCCGCTCATCGCTGCGTTCATGGGCACTGCCCACTTTAAAGCGGATCCAGGCCGAAACCGTGGGTGAGCTGTGTCGCTCCACCATCAGCAGTTTCAGGCCGTTTTTGAACGTATGCTCGATAACCCTCTCATCAAGATTGGCTGCCTGTAACGGTAGAACCGATATGAGCAGCAGCAACAGTACCACAGTACAACGGGTAAGACGTGTCACGGTATCTCCTCCTAAGGGATTTGAAACTTGCTACTATACCGTTTTACATCTCATCTTCA
>DKFG01000226.1:6214-6596 GCA_002452325.1 Geobacter sp. UBA6802 | reverse complement strand
ACATCAGCAAGTTCCAAGTCCCTAAAACAGTGAAAACTTAACGTAGCGACCGGGGTTCTTTTTGATGTCGCTCACCAGCGCATCCAGTGATTCAACCGTGCGGTTGAGTTTTTCGTACAATTCCTTTTCGTTGATCAGCTTGCCTGCAGTGCCCTCTCCGCCCTTCAGCCGCGCTGTCACCTGTTCCATCTCCTGCATGGCATGATCGGCCCGGCTGATCAGCGACAGTCCCTTTTCGTACAGCTCCTTGTCGTTCAGTAGCATCCCCAGGGTGTTGTCCTTTGAGGTGAGCTTGCGGTTCAGCTCCCGCACATCGTCGGCAGCCTGATTGCTTTTTTCTGCCAGGGTAACCAGCCGGGTGTAGAGGGTCTTGTCGTAGATC
>DKFG01000226.1:5698-6178 GCA_002452325.1 Geobacter sp. UBA6802 | reverse complement strand
GCATCAGCTTGTCGTATGGCTCGCCGCTGCGGGCCAGTCTGCCCAGGGTGCCTTGGCCGCGGTTGATGTTGCCGGCCAGGATGTTGAGCTCATTGGAGAGCTGCACTGCGTTGATATACAGCTTGGTATCAGTGGCCAGCAGCCCCAGGGTGCCTTTGCCGGACTGCACACTATCCACGATGCTGTTCAGTTTTTCAAAGGTAACCCCGGCCTTTTGGGCCACATCGTCAATGGTGTGTACTGCCTTGCCGTTAAACTGCGTGACCGGTTGGTCGTGATAGCTTGACGAGGGCAGAATATCCACATATTTTTCCCCCATCAGCCCACGGGTCTTGATGGTGATCAGCGAGTCCGGCCCGATCTTTTTATGTGCCTGCGTGGATACCTCCGCAACGATCAGCACCTCATTGGTATTACGGGGGTTCTCAAACCTGATCTGCTTGACCACCCCCACATCCACCCCGGCCAGCCAGACCGGCG
>DKFG01000226.1:4661-5674 GCA_002452325.1 Geobacter sp. UBA6802 | reverse complement strand
TCTTCTGCCCCATCAGCAGGATCGCGCCTGCTGCCAGGAGCAGCGTGATCAGGATGAATATACCGGCCCGCACCTGGGCCCAGCCGATCTGGTTGCTTCGTTCCATGGTCAGCACCTCACATCTGCACCACGATTTTGCGCAGTTCCTTCATGGGGTAATGCTTGCCGTTACCCGTTGCTAGGGCAGCACCGGTGCAGAAGGCGGTGGCCGCTATCAGACAATCGTCAAGCTCAAGAACGTGGCTCTTAACAGTTCCTTTGAATCTTCCAGCCTGTTCGGCAATGGTCTGATTTACCTCGATCACCTTTAATGAGTCGATCAACAGGCGTGTTGCCTGTTCTTCATGCACACGCATGCCGGTCCAGATCTCTGCAACGGTAATCACGGAGCAGAGCAGCTCATGCTCTTCAAGCGCATTGGCAACAAAATCACGAGCTGCCGCAGACCCCCGCAGTAGGTTAATCAGGATGTCGGTATCCAGTACCAGCCTAGTCATGCTGAACGGCTCAACCTGCTGGACTTGCGCTGGGTACGTAGATGCCGTTCCACACCCTGTTCCAACTCAGGATGATCTTCCTGTTGCCAGGCCCCAAAGCTCTGTTTTAAGGCAGCCCGCATTTTCTCCCGCTGCAGCTCTTTGCGCAGCGCCTCTGCAACAAACCGGCTCTGCTGCCGCTGACCGACCAGTTGTTTCAGGTCATGCAGTAGGTCTTCCGGCAGCATGAAATTAGCTTGACGTGCAGCAACCGTCATGGCAGCCCCCTTTTCCTACAATGTTTTGTAGTTAATTTTATAGAGTACCGGCGAGGTGGTCAACTGTTAACACGTACGATTCCTCACACAAACAGCGATGCAGCGGTTGGCTGCAGAAACTCCTGCACATTGGGCAGCGTGCTGGAGCGTAGCTCTTCTTCGGTCCCCTCAAAGGCCAGCCTAGTGTCGTGGATCAGTGAAAACCGCTGCGAAGTGGCAAAGGCGGTGGGCAGATCATGGGTCACCATCAGGGTGGTCT
>DKFG01000226.1:0-4596 GCA_002452325.1 Geobacter sp. UBA6802 | reverse complement strand
GGGCAATGGCCACCCGCTTCTTCATACCGCCCGAAAGTTCTGCCGGATACAGGTTCAAAGCGGGCTCCACCCCCACAAAACGTAGCTTCTCCCGCACAATCTCCTCGATCTCTGCCTGTGACAGCCGTCCCTCCTCAAACAGGCGGTAACCCACGTTCTCCCCCACGGTCATGGAATCGAACAACGCGCCCCCCTGAAACACGATCGCGATCTTCTTGCGCTGCTCACGGTACTCGGTCTCAGGCCTGTTGGTGATCTCCATGCCGTTGAGCGTAATCCGGCCGGATTGGGGATGGATCAACCCCAGGATCAGCTTGAGGATGGTGGTCTTGCCGGAACCGCTCACCCCTAGGATGGTGCGGTTGACGCCTTGCTCCAGCAGCAGGTCAAAGTTGGTCAGGATTGTTCTTCCGCCAACCGAGTAGGAGACTTTTTCCATCCGTATGCAGGGTTCGTCACTGTGCATGGGTCAAAGTTTCATGGTCGTCTCAACCATCGGTTCAAACGGGCGCTTGCGGTGGTTGATAAACTCATTAAACTGCTGTTGAAATGCCGCCATCTGCTGTGCTGTTGGTGGATGCTCCTTCAAACGGCGCTCGCGGTTACGCTGCATAATCTCAAAATCCGCATTCATCTCTTCCGGCGTGGCATCAGTCAACAGATTGGGGATCGGTTTAGTGGCCATGGTAGCGTTCCTTTAGCTCATGATACAGTTCTGTCATCTCAAACAGAGCAAAGTAGTCGGCAACCCGCTGCCAATCCAGCTGATCACCGTACATCTGTATCAATCCCTCGATGTCGGCTTGATCAATTGCCCTGCGTGACGGTTTGTTGGAAATGGCCTGAACCTTTAACCCGATCAGGTCTTCCGGCAGAATCACCGGAATGGGGTGCTGTCCATCAAATACCGTCTTTAGCTGCGCCCGTTCAAGCATGGCAAGTGAAGCTGGCCGGAAGGCATGCAGAAAATCAATCTCGCCCAGCTCTCTGTCCTCGGCATCAAACTGGGTCACATTGGCCGAGGCATGAATACAGTGATACCCAAGCGATTCCGCAATCTGCCGCACCGTTACTATATCGTCACGCCGCACCAAAAAATCGAGGTCCACTGTAGCACGCGGTATACCCCACAGACTGACGGCATAGCCACCGATCAGAGCATACTGGACCTTGTGCTCCTGAAAGGCATCCGACAGCTTTTGTGTTACCAGCCTGAAATCCATATCAGTACATCCCGATTGGGAAATCTATTCCCATAAATGACTTCTGGGGGATCTGCTCATAGCCCCAGTTTTTTGTAAGCGACATTTGGCAAAAAAATCATAATGTGATAAGGCACACCGGCTAGCGGAAGTTTTTCTCGCTGGCCGGTGCTGCCGTTGATTGAATCATTATGCTTCGGCTTAAAATGGTGGTCAAATATGAAGGTTTTAAACAGGTTTTTCCTCTTGGGAACCTACTTGTGATAGTACAGGCTCGCGATGCTGGAACGAAACCAGCTTTTTGCCAGGCGCAGCTTGCCTCAGCAGGATGTCCTTAAATATTTCGTCGGCGTTGTGACCAAACTGATTGGCATATTGTTCTCTGAGTGAGCGTGTCTCTGTGACGATGGGATCTTTCCACATAGCCTAAACCTCCTCTGTTAGTTCTTGCGGTGTGCAGATAATGGGCGGCTCGTAACCAAGTGCCCGGCATGTTGCTTCAATTTTAGGCCGTGTATGAGCGTTAGCGATGTGCGTGTAGTTCCAGGTCAGCAGATATTCCATGCCGTTTACAGTAGCGATTGCAATATGGTAAGCGTCAATTTCGGCATTCGCGGGAAGGGCATGGCGACGGATAAGCTCTTGACCCAATGTCCGCACCTCCTCGGTTGCTTGCAACTCCATTATATCAGCGATTGCCTCAAGACGACGGTTTATTGCATCAGGATGACCAAGACTGGCTTCTGCAATTACAAACTCCGAGATGAATACGTCGTAGTTGCTCCGCTGTGTTTCCCACCACTCGATGGTGACATTCTGGTTGGCCATTACACGGATGTCGTTGCTTGGGCGTGCAGTAAGATAGCTGATAACCGAGGTTTCGATATATACTTTAGCTTTCAAAATGCCTCCCGTTTAGATGCTGGATTTCTTCCGAACCTGCTCCCTCAAAAGTAGCCTGTACCCTTATTGGTTTCAAGAGTCATCTCCCATGCCGCGTTTTTCACCTTTTGTTTCAGCTCTCTATCCACGGTTTCAGATTTCATAAAAATATCCATGTCAGAAAACTCGTCAGCATCGCCGCGTGCCCGAGAGCCAAACAAACGAAAATCGATCAGCGGTGCTAATTTCGAAACGCGATCTTTCAGTCTTCTGGCCGTTTGCAGATCATTTTGAGCCGTTGGCATTTTCAGCCTCCATTCAGACATAAACGTTGCAAAATAACACCACGAAACCCCGTTGGTGCCTCCCCTCTCCCCTCAGCGACCTCAGCGGGAGGGACAGGGTGAAGGGTGGTTTGCTTCAGCGCATCCCGATCGGGAAGTCCATCCCCATCAATGATTTCTGGGGGACTGAAGTTAATCCGCCCAAATTGCGTGGTGCGGGTTAAATTATTCTGAGTAATTCCCTGCCTCTGGCGGGGGATGCGATACTGAGTCGTTAGGCTGCACCGGTTAATTGTTTGATACGGGCGAGCGGCAATCTATTTCTTTCGTATCAAAAAGAGATACTCTTGATAGCTTCCATCGCTATTTACCCATTCATTTGTCCAGCGCATATTCCCCATCACATTTTTTTTGTAATCAATTTCCAGCGCTTTCTGAATAGTCCCCGCAGAATTTAGTATGTCATATAGTTCTTCCTTTGTAGCCCTTCCTCCAGAACTATATGATAGAAGTATGTAATCAGCATTAACCCGATGAATGAGGTTTCTAATGGCTTTCATTGCGATGAAATGTCCATCAGAGTCCTTTCTGTATTCTTCAAAAATTGAAGATGAAACCGTATCCCGAGTATCCTCTCTTCTATTGACTTTCCCAAATAACGCTGGTCGATCATTTTTGATTACTGATGACCAAATGTGGTAATAGGATGCGTAGCGAACTCTACTTGGAGGCATTTTCTCGTTGTTCGATCCGTACGGAGGGTCTAAGTAGGCTAAATCGAAGTATTCGCCATTCAGCGCGTCAAAAATATCTGATTTTACTACGCGATTATTCTCTGTATTTGGAAACACAGACGGCACTTTTAGAATAAGATCATTATATGATCTTGGAGACCAATCAGCTAAATATGAAACATAATGGCCCATTGTGCTATCTACAGAATCCAGTGCTAGTATTAGGCTTGCCAAAGCTACAGATTTTTCGATCTCTGGTAAATTCAACCTATCTATTTCATCTCGAATTGCATCAAGCTTTCGAGTGTTTTTCTTCTGGAATGGTCTTTTTTCTCCTCCTTCAATGTCGCCACCGTAAAACTCAGTGAACCAGCCGTCTATGGGCGGGATAGAGTTTAAATGATTTATTAAATCTAGATAGTGTTTAGCACTATGTTTATTCAATAAATAGCACTTTCCAAACACCTCAGACCAATCGGAAATATCACACGCCGTAATTTTGAATTTAAGTTTTGCTAGAGCTTGACTAACACGAGTAGAACCACTGAACCCATCGAGCACATTGTTAACTCTCAAATCAGCAATAGCATCAATTATGTACGGCAGAATTTTGAGTTTTGAACCCGCGTACTTGATACCTTCAGTTGACGGCGTCTCAAGGCGAATGGAGCCAAATAAGTCTACTTGAGCAATCATCATCGAGCCTTAAACGCATCAATATCAGCTTGAAGGATTTCATTCGCTTCTAGGTGGCCTTTTTCAGTGCTATTAAGAGCGAGACTAAACAGTCTTACTAATGCTGTATTGTGTGAATAATCAATCCATCCGCTGGTTATACTGTCAAAATACCGTGTTGCATTTTTTGTATGTGTCCATAGCCCTCTTTGGAGTGCGTTTGCTGTAGCACCACCGTATCTAACTTCGCAAATATAATTATTGTCGGAATCAAGAAACATGTAGATTGGGTGTAAACGTGCCTTACCTTGGGTTTTATCTCCGAAGCTCTCGCCTTTTCCAATATAGAGTATTCTGTTAGTGTTGATTTTAGCTGCGTTGTGATCGAAAACCATAATATTGCATTGCTTTTTTCTCTCATTATATATCAAAGGCATTACATTGATATTGGAAAAATCTGAGAATGCTGGAGAAGCAAAGATTTTTTCAATACTCGTTTTTCCTGTTATATCCTTTCCTAAACTTTCTAAAAATGGAAATAATCTCATATCGCTGTCAGTAGAAAGTTGTAGCGGGCCGTCTCCGTAAGCTTTTAGACTTACAGGAAAAGGGGCGCGAGTCATTTCGCTAATTATTACGATATCTTCTTCGTGTTCTTTCGCACGAAACAGGTCTTTCCCTACATGAATACTTGTGAAGTCGTACATGAATTGATTAATGAATTCAGCAATACCTATTTCCGCAAGATCTCCATGTGTCTTATTCCCTATTAGCCGCATTGTGAAAATATTCGAGGCTCTTCAGCAGAATCTTTGATTA
>DKFG01000041.1:13057-17536 GCA_002452325.1 Geobacter sp. UBA6802 | reverse complement strand
CCGCCTCGGCCGCCTCCTTGGCCTCCTGCATTTCCTGCTGTACCCGTTTCTGCTGGGTCAAATCCGTTACAAAGGCAAAAGAATTCTCAATCTGTCCGGCAGCATCACGGTGGGTGGTGGCATGGAACAGCGCTGGCACCAGATGACCGTTTTTATGCAGCAGCCAGATCTCGAAGTTGCGGTGGAGCGTGGCGTCAATCCTGCCCATCTGATACAGGAAGATGGGTCGGTTTTCCTCATCCGCAAACTCCAGCGGCGAGCGCTCGATCATCTCTTCGCGCTGATAGCCCAGCATGGCGCAGAGGGCCGGGTTGACATCCCTGGTCAGACGATCGGGCCCCAGCTTCCAGAACCCCTGGGAAGAGTTCTCAATAAAGGAGCGGATGCGGGCCTCACTGGCCGCAAGCTCATGGGTCCGTTCCAGCACCTTCTGCTCCAGCTGTTTGTTCATCAGGGCCACGGTCGCCTGGGCCTGTTTGATCAGAGTAATGTCGGTCAGGGTCAGCACCACCCCGTCAATGGCGCCGTCCACACCCCGAAACGGCAGGATCCGCTGCAGTACCCACCGATCATCACCGCAGGCCAGCTCCTGTTCCTGGCGAACCCCGCTCTCCAGCACCTGGCGCAGACTGGCGCGGAAGGCTGCCGGTTGAGCCAGATCGTAGGCAATATGATCAATGGGGCGGCCCACATCCTGGGGTAGCAGCTTGAGGAAGGCGTTGGTGGCAGAGGAGAATTTTCTGATCCGCAGCTGGTTGTCGAGAAAAACGGTCCCTACCTCGGTGCTGGACAACAGGTTGTCGTGATCGCGGTAGAGCCGCAGCAGCTCTTCGTTACGCGTCTCCAGTTCGCTGTTGACCGCATAGAGATCTTCATTGACCGATTTCAGCTCTTCATTGGTGCTCTGCAGCTCCTCATTGGACGAGATCAGTTCTTCGTTGGCCAGGTCCAGCTTTTCATTGCTGGTCTGCAGTTCTTCAATGGTCAGCTGCAGCGAGTGTCGGGTTGTGTGCAGCTCCTGCTCCAGATCGCTGACCCGTTGGAGCAGCAGCGCATCGTTGTCGTTGTGCTCTTCAGAGGCGATGCTGGGCGCAAGCGGCGGCTCCCAGTCAGACATCCGCAGGGTAACGTGGTAATGCCGCTCTTCATGGCGATCGTGGGGCAGGCAGGTCACCGCCACCTCAAGGTAGCGGCAGCCGTTTTGGTGCTGCAGTGGTATCCGGTCCACCACGCTCTGCAGCTCCTGCTGTCCGGCTCGCAGCAGGGCTGCCGAAAGGGCCGGACGCAGCTCATCCCGCAGGGCGCCCAGGACATCGCCGGTCAGTCGTCCGGTCAGCGGTCGCAGATACGCGGTCAGGTCGCCAAAGATATGCAGCACCTGACGCTGGCTGTTCAGCAACATACCGGGCGGCGCGTACTGTTCCAGGATCAGATCGTAGGTGCGCAGTAGATGGCGGTCAATGGTAACGGTATTGCGTGGCCCCTGGTGCAGCGAGGCGATCAACGGGTTGCGGGCCATCCAGGGGATGCCGGGGCTGCTGGTATCACGGTGTGTCGGTAGCCTGCGGAACAGTTTATGGGCGGCATCGACCACGCTGAAGGAATCGGGCAGGTGACTGACCCCTTCGCTCTGGCCCAGCAGCAGGTGTCCCCCCGGCACCAGGGCAAACTGCAGGGCGGTCAGGGCTCGTTGTTGGGCCTCCGGCTGCAGGTAGATCAGCAGGTTGCGACAGACCGCCAGATCGATGCGGGTAAAGGGGGGATCAGCCAGCAGGTTGTGGTGGGCAAAGACCAGCATCCGGCGGATTTGGGGATCAATCCGGTAGCGGCCTTCCCCCTCGCTGCGAAAGTACTGCTCCAGATAGACCTCAGGCAGAGTTGTCAGCTGCTCCTCGCTGTAGATCCCCCGGGAGGCGGTTTCAAGGGCTCCTTTGTGCAGGTCGGTGGCAAACACCTTCAGATCGCCGCCAAAACCGGTCTCACGGGCAAGGGTGTGCAACAGCTGCGCCAGGGAGTAGGCCTCCTCGCCGCTGGCGCAGCCGGCTGACCAGATCCTGAAGCCGTCTGCTGCCGCACGCTCCCGCAGAAGCTCCCGCAGCAGATCGGCCAACGCCCTGAATGCATCGGGATCACGGAAGAACTCGGTCACGCCGATCAACAGATCCTGGCCCAGATCTTCCAGCTCATCAGGGTTAGCCGACAGCAGGGTGACGTAATCCTGCAGCTCCTGCAGCTGCAGCAGCTCCATCCGGCGCAGGATACGGCGCCCCACGGTGCCGGGGCGGTAGCAGGAGAAGTCGATTCCCAGCCGCCGACGCAACAGGTCGGTCACCGGCAGCCAGTCGATCAGACTCCCCTCGTCAAGTTCCTGCTCAGCCAGCTCATTGGGGTGCAGCGTGTCGGTCATGTCTGGCTTCCTTTGTTTTTAAGTTCCTGCAATACCCGCTGCACTTCGCTCTGCAGCAGCTCCATCTGGATCGGTTTGGCCACGTAGCCGTCGAAACCGCTTGCCAGCAGCAGCTCCCGGTCGCCGGCCAGGGCATGGGCGGTCAGGGCGATAACCGGGAGGTGGCAGCCGCTTTCTGTCTCGGTCGCACGCAGACGGGCCAGTACCTCTTCTCCTCCCATGCCGGGCATCTGGATATCCAACAGCACCAGATCGTACTGGTTTCGAGCCAACAGTTCAAGGGCCATCAGGCCGTCCACAGCCGGGGTGACCAGCTGCCCCTGCCGTTCCAGCAGACGCAGCACAAAGGTGCGGTTTACCTCCTGGTCTTCAACCAGCAGGATGCGCAGCCCGGACGGCAGCAGGTTCGCTTCTGCAGCAACGGAGATCTCCAGTTCCGGTTCTAGACTACAGATGCCAAACGGCAGCTCAACCGTAAAGCAGCTACCCTGCCCCAGGGTGCTGGCAGCCTGAATGCTACCCTGCATCAGTTCGGTCAGACGGCGACAGNNTGGAACTGTCGGCCTGGGTAAAGGGATTGAAGGCCTTCTGCAGGGTCTCGGCCGACATGCCGATGCCGCTATCTTCTACCACAAATGCAAGCTGCACCTTGCCGTTGTCTGTTTCGGTGCGGCGCACCGTCAGGGTCACCCCGCCGTGGCTGGTAAACTTGATTGCATTGCCGATCAGATTGATCAGCACCTGCTTCAGGCGCAGCGGGTCCCCCAGCAGGGCCTTGGGCAACCGTTCGTCAATCCGGCACTGCAGGGTGATCCCCTTTGCCGATGCCGGTTTTTCGTAGATGCCGCAGACCTCCTGCAGCAGTGAGGCCGGACTGAACGGCGTCTCCTCCAGCCGCAGGCTGCCTGCCTCAATCCGCGAGATATCCAGGATGTCGTTGATCAGCAGCAGCAGATTGCGTGATGAGGCATCCAGCATGTCCAGATACTCGCCCTGTTCCTGATTCAGCTCGGTGGTACGCAACAGCTGGGAAAGCCCCATGATGCCGTTTAAGGGGGTACGCACCTCGTGGCTCATGTTGGCCAGAAACTCGTTTTTGGCCCGGTTGGCCGCATCGGCGGCCCGGCTGGCCTGCAGCTGCTGGTCAAGCAGCATTTTCCGCTCGGTAATATCCCGTACCACGGCCAGGATGCGGGGGCGGTCGTTAATCCGGGTGGCGCGCAGGTTAACCTCAACCCACAGCAGTGAACCGTCTGTATGCCGGCCTGGCCATTCAAAGGTGTTGGGAGTGCCGGTAACGGCCAGCTCAAGCAGCTTTTTGGATTGCTGCAGCAGCTCTTCCGAGCATTCGTAGGTAAGATCGGCAGGGGTCTTGCCGATCAGATCGGCGCGACTGAAACCATACAGCTCGGAGGCGCGGCAGTTGACATCCAGGATCAGGCCGTCTTCCGGCCGGTGGACAAAGATGGCATCGTTGACCGAATTAAAGATGGTCCGGTAGGCCGTTTCAATCGCCTCAAGAGCGGTTGACTGCTCCCGGAGCCGCGTAATGTCCCGGGCAGAACCGTACAGCTGCAGGCTGAGCGGGTCTCCCGGCTGCGCCACGCAGCGGGAACGTTCTCTGATCCAGAGTATGGACTGATCCTTGCGGATCAGGCGGAACTCGTTTCGGATCTCGTCACCGGCCTGTATCCGCAGCAGACCTGTCTTGACCCGCTCCCGGTCGTCCGGGTGGACCAGCGGCAGCCAGCAGCCGATCTCAAAGAGTTCGTCGCTGCTGTAACCGGTTATCCGCTCAAAATCACCGCCCACCCACTGCACCCGGTAGGGGCCGTCACCGCTGCGGGTACAGACATGGCAAAAGTCGGAACTCAGCTCGGTAAAGATATGATAGCGCTGCTCCGATTCCTGCAGCTGTTTCCTGAGCATTCTCAGGTCATCAAGCTCGCTCATCGTGTACGCTCCCTGGCAATCTGCTCAAGCACGCGGGCCATCTCCACAAACAGTGCCGCCGCCTGTAGCGGCTTGGGCAGGTAACCGTCAAAACCGGCGTGCAGCAGCCGTTCGCGGTC
>DKFG01000041.1:3863-13004 GCA_002452325.1 Geobacter sp. UBA6802 | reverse complement strand
CCATCCATAACCGGCATCTGGATATCCATCAGCACCAGATCCACCTGCTCCTGCTGCCACAGCTGCACCGCCTCCTGACCGTTATTGGCCAGCAGCGTGCTGTGGCCCTGTTTACGCAGGATCTCCGACACAAAACGCTGGTTCACCGGCTGATCTTCAGCCACCAGAATCCGCAGTGGCTGATCAAGGGCCGCAACAGGGGCAGGCGGTACTTCCGGTGTCTCCGGCAACACGCCCCGCTTGAGCGGCGCCGAGAGGGTGAAGGTGCTGCCCTGCCCCGGCTTGCTGCTGACACTGATGCTGCCGTGCATCAGCTCCATCAGTTGCTTGCAGATGGCCAGCCCCAGGCNNCCGGTGCCGCCGTATTTACGCGTGGTGGAGCTGTCAGCCTGGGTAAACGGGTCAAAGATGGTCTTCTGGGTGGCTTCATCCATGCCGATGCCGGGATCCCTGACACTAACGGTAAACCGGACCGTCTCCTGATCCAGCGTCACGGTCTCGGCGGTGACCGTGATCTCGCCCCCCACCGTAAACTTGATGGCGTTATTGACCAGGTTGGTCAGCACCTGCGTCAGGCGGTGCGGGTCGCCCACCAGCACCGGTGCCGGCTGCTCATTACAGACCATACTCAGCAGCAGCCCCTTGGCTTGGGCTCGCAGTCGCAGTACCCGCAGGGTGTTGTTCAGCAGCGTGCATGGTTCAAACGGCAGCGCCTCCAGGTCCATCCGGCCTGCCTCAATCTTGGAGAAGTCCAGGATATCGTTGATCACATTCAGCAGACTCTCGGCGGAGCTGTCGATATTATCCAGAAACTCACGCTGCAGAGACGGCATCTCCATATCCCGCAGCAGTTGTACCATGCCGGTGATGCCGTTCAAGGGGGTGCGGATCTCGTGGCTCATCACTGCCAGAAAGCGGCTCTTTGATTCATTGGCGCTCTTCAGCTGCGTCATGGTGCTGCGCAGCGTATCTTCATGCCACTTCTTGGCCGTGATATCGGCGAAGATGGTGGCAAACCCTTCTGCACCGATCCGGCAGGCCGAGATACTGAAGTGGCGGTCAAGGGGGGCAAAGTAGGTCTCAAAAGAGCAGGAGCGACCGGTGGCCACCACCTCGGCAAATCGCTCAAGAAAGGGCGGCTCATCACCGGGGTACAGCTCTGTAGCCAGGCGCCCCAGCACCTGCTCGCGGGACATGCCCAGGATGGTCTGATAGCTCTGGTTGACCTCAATCAGCAGGTAGTTGTCCGGCAAGCCGTTCTGACTGTACAGGAGCCGGTGCAGGGCAACCCCTTCCCCCATGTTGTCAAACAGGGCATGGAAGCGCTCTTCGCTCCGGGTCAACCGTTCCGTATGCTCATGCAGCCGGGCTGACATCTCCTGCAGCGTCTGCTGCAGCAGGGCAAACTCATCATGGCGTTCCGGCAGTTGCAGCAAGGCGTCCGTATCCCCCTCACCTCTGCGCTGGACCGCCTTGGCGATATCCTCCAGCGGTCGGCTCAGGCGGCTGGCCAGCAGGTAGATCAACAAGATACCCAGCGCACACATGACGCTGTTGACCACCAGCTTGCGCTGCAGGCGACTGCGTGCCTCGGCATAGATCTGGTCTTTGGGGAGTATAACTTGCAGCAGCCATTCCCCCTGGCCGCCATTGCTCAATCCCTCCACGTGGGTGAGTACCTGCACTTCGCTGCCGTTCTCCAGAACCGCATTCGGCTGAAGCCTGTTTGGCAGCGCCTGCGGCAGCTCCGGCGATTGCTGATACCCTTCACTGGCAAAAAGCATCCTGCCGCTCTGATCGATCAGGGCGGCCCGCAGACGGTCCGGTCCGTTCAGGCGGTAGGTCTGGAAATGCACCAGGAGAGCCTGCAGGCGGTCAAGCAGTACCGAGCCGATCACGACCCCTTTGGGGGCGGCTTCGGTCGTGAAGCGTACCGGTGCAAAGAAGCGCAGTTCTGCTGCTGTGTCGCTGCCGCTGCTGATGATAAAGCCGCTCGATCCGGCCATGGCTTTCTGCAGGAGCGGTTGTTCAACCACCAGGGCGGCCAAAGCACCATCGGCGGCGGCCTGCAGGGAGCCGTCAGGCCCATAAAAGGCCAGATGGCTGAATACCGGTGAGCTGTTGCGAAAATCGCTCAGGCGCTGGTTGATGGATTCCCTGCTGCGTCCCTTCTCATTCAGATAGGCCGAACGGGAGATCATGGCAAGGTCACGGGAGGCCTGATCCAACAGTAGATCGATGGTGGCGCCGACCAGCCGACTGGTGGTCTGCAGGTTGGAAACCGCTGTCCGCTGGTCGTTCCTGGTACCCCCCAGATAGCTGATCACCAGCTCGACACTGATAATGAGCAGGATCAGCAGGGCAACGGCCAGTGTCAGTCGGGTGCGGAACTTCATGGTTGCTCCTGGGGTAGAGGTAGTGCTGCAGGAGGAGTCTACCACCGCTTTCCACTTTTGCAACGGAAGTGATCATTAAACTCGGAAAAGCAGGTGCCACAGTGATTACGGCGGTATTTCGTGTACAATTATGTGGTTAGCTGCCATTTCAGGCCAGGGCGCGGCCGACCTTGAGAGAAAGGGGCCAGACCACCCGGCGGGGCAACGCCCCCCATCGTGGCGCCAGCTGTTCGGCCAGGGGCAGCGTCGGGTCATGGCCGGTCTGCTGCTGGTAGCGGCTGACTGCCGACCAGCTGCACAGGTAGCCGATCAGCTCCTGCAGGGTCCAGTCCACAGCCATGGCAAAGGCAGGGGGAGACAGGGGGGCAAAGGGAAAGACAAGGTTTGCATAGCCGTCTTCCACATGGCGGCGTTCCGGTGGCCAGCAGGGGCCGACGGTTTCGTGGTAGAACCGGTCCAGCAGCTGTTGCACTGCCGCCCCATCGGTGCCTTCGGCCCGAAAAACCCCGTAGGTCCAGACCGCCACCAGGCCGTCCGGTTTGAGTACCCGTTGCACTTCGGCATAAAACCGTTCCAGATCAAACCAGTGCAGGGCCTGGGCCACGGTGACCAGGTCAGCGGAACAGTCAGGCAGACCGGAGGCATTGGCAGGGGCGGTATGGTAGGTGATGTTAGGGCAGGGGGTGGCTGCCTTCAGCTGGGAGCTGCTGGCATCGGTGGCCCAGACCTGCTGAAAGTGATCTGCCAGGGTAACGGCGGCCTGACCGGTGCCGGTGGCGCAATCCCAAGCCAGTTGGTGATCGCGGCACTGTGCTGCCAGCCAGCTGAACAGCTCTGGAGGGTATGTCGGGCGGTGGGCGGCATAGCTGTCGGCAACGGCTGCAAAGTGATCGGTGAAGCTCATGGTATCCTCTTGCCATCTCTTTCCCAGGTGATGTCAACCGGAATCGGCAAAAACGGGATGCGTTCCAGAAGCACAGGCATCATGGGCTGCCTTTCTGCGTCAACTGCTGCAACTGCTGCAGCAGCAGGGGGATGTCGACCGGTTTGCTGATATGGGCGTCAAATCCCTGCATCAGCAGGCGCTCACGCTCATCGTCCATGGCGTGGGCCGTCAGCGCGATGATCGGCAGGTGGCCGCCGGTCCCCTGCTCCTGCAGCCGGATGATCCGGGTAGCCTCATCTCCCCCCATCAACGGCATCTGGATATCCATCAGCACGCAATCCACCTGCTGTATCTCCAGATACTCCAGGGCTTGCTGCCCGTTTTCAACCACGCTCACCTGATGTCCGGCCCGGCTCAGCACCTTGACAACAAACTCGGCATTGACCTGATTGTCCTCGGCCAAAAGCAGGGTCAGCGGTTTGGCTGCAGCCTGTAGTTCAGCCCTTTGGACAAGCTCTTCCTGGTGCGACTTTTCCGGTAGGGCATAGGGAAGACTGACATGGAAGCTGCTGCCGATGCCGGGGGTGCTCTCGGCCCAGATGCGGCCACCCATCAGGGCCGCCAGGCGACGGCAGATGGTCAGCCCCAGCCCGGTGCCGCCGTACTTGCGGGTAGTGGAGCTGTCGGCCTGGGTAAAGGGGGCAAAGATCTCATCCAAGACCGCTGCATTGATGCCGATGCCGGAATCGGCAATGGTCAGCTGTACCTGCAGCAGTTCTGCAGGAGTGTCGTCTACCTGCACGGTTACCGTGATAGTGCCCTGGTCAGTAAACTTGATGGCATTACCCAAAAGGTTCATCAGAATCTGGCGGGTGCGCAGCTGGTCACCCCGCACCAGTTCCGGCACCCTGGGGTCGATCTCGGTGGTGATGCTGAGCCCCTTCTGGTGGATGGCGTACTGCTGGCCGGCAAGTAGCTCTTCGATACAGCTGCGCAATGAGAAATCAGCCTTATCAAGCACCATCCTGCCTGCCTCAATCCGTGAGAGGTCAAGAATATCGCTGATCAGGGTCACCAGAGTGCTGGAAGAGTTTTCAATGTTGGTCAGGTACCGTTCCTGCTCCGGGGTCAGTTCTGTGGTGCGCAGCAGATGGGCCATGCCGATCACGCCGTTCATCGGGGTGCGGATCTCATGGCTCATGTTGGCCAGAAATTCNNGAAATTCGCTCTTGGCCCGGCTGGCGCTTTCTGCCGCATCTTTGGCAGCCAGCAGCACCTCCTCGGCCTGCTTGCGTTCTGTGATGTCGATGATACTCCAGACCACGCCGGTGGTACCATCGGGCAGCTGCATCCTGACCCCGGTCAGGAAACCCCAGATGGTGGAGCCGTCTTTGCGGCGCAACGGGTACTCGGCTTGCAGATGGGTTCTGCCGTCGCGGGCCTGCAGAAAGGTGGGAGCCCAGGCCTCATAATGCTGCTGGTCAAGGTGCAGCAGCCGCACCGACTGCCCCTGTAGCTCTGCTTCAGTGTACCCGAAAATCTCGCAGAGCTGGACGTTGACCTTCAGCATGATCCGTTCCGGCGACACAATCAGGTTGGCCGTGCCGTTGTACTCAAACAGGGTCTGCAGGTAGTCCCGCTCACGGGCCAGCTCCGCTTCCATCTGTTTGCGGTCGCTGATGTCCCGGGCAATCCCCACCACCCCCAGCGGTTGCCGATTGGCATCGCAGAACGGGGTCTTCAGTGCCTCAACCACCGTCTGCTGACCGTTGGCCAGGGTGATCGGCACCTCCAGTCGAAGCGTGGTGCCGTCGGCCATGGCCTGCTGGTCGGTCTCGCGGTAGTGGACGGCCTGATCACGGTCTGGCACAATCTCATGGTCGCGGCGACCGATGATCTCATCCTTGGGCAGTCCCAGATATTTTTCGGCAAAGGCCTGGTTGCAGCCCAGATAGATGCCGTCGGCATTCTTGATAAAGATCTTGTCCGGGATGGCATCCAGGATGGTCTGCAGAAAACGGCGGGCATCCTCCTGGCGCCGCTCTGCCAGCACCCGTTCGCTTACATCCCGACCCACCACGATCAGGCCGGTGGGACGCCCCTGCTGATCAAAGGTGGGTACCTTGATCATGTCAAAGGTCTTGCTGCTGCCGTCCGGGCAGGGGATCTCCTCATCACAGCGCAGGGTGCTCCCCTGCAGCCAGGCCAGGCGGTCGCTGTCCTTGCAGGCCAGAAACGCCTGCCGGTAAAAGGGGCTGTATTCCGCCAGCTCGGCATCGGTCTTGCCCTTATAATCAATCCCCTGCAGGCCGAACAGGATGATGTCAAAGTCATTGGCCACCAGCCACCTGCCCTCGGCATCCTTAAAGCAGACGATATCCGGCATGGTGTTGATCAGGGTCCGCAGTCGGGCCTCACTGGCGATCAGTTCCTGTTCTGTCGCTATGTGACGCTCCATCAGCAGGAATAGCTGGCAGACCAGCAGTGAGGCCAGGGGGTAGATGGCCAGTACCGGCAAAGTGACGACGGCCTGCACCGTGCTCCGCGTCGGCTCCGGCAGTAGAAACATGCAGCCGATCATCCAGAGATGCACCAGCAGGCCAAAGAGGTACAACCCCCACCAATTTGCAGACCATAAACGGTCGCGCCGCAGGTAGTACCAAGCTGTGCCGATGGCAGCGCTGCCAATGATAACCGCCACCCCCATCGGCGCGCCGACCCCTCCCAGCCAGCCCCGGTAGACGGCAGCCGGCAGGGCAGCCACTGCGGCGGTCAGAGGGCCGCCAAACAGTCCGGCCGCCGACAGAATGATGGAGCGTCCGTCAAAGATCAGGCCCGGCGCAAGCTGCATTGGCGTCATCATTCCCACCAGGGCCACACCACCGAACAGCAGGCCCGACACCAGCGCATAGCCGTTGCCGTGTCTGCTGAGACGACGTATCAGCAGGCCATGCACAAAGCTGAGCGCCACCAGCAGCGCCACATTCTGGATCAGAGACAGGTAGATCATCGGCTAGCGTCCGTTGCGGCCGGACGTGACCCGGCTCAGCTCGGCTATCAGCTCCTGCAGCTGGAACGGTTTGGCCACGTAGCCGTCAAACCCCTCGGCCAGCAGCCGCTCGCGGTCGCCTAACATGGCGTGGGCCGTAACCGCGATGACTGGCAGGTGGTCATCGTTGCCCTGCTCGCGCTGGCGGATAAACCGCAGCGCCTCATGGCCGTCCATGACCGGCATTTGGATATCCATTAGGATCAGATCCACACCACCGGCCAGCCAGTAGGCCACAGCCTGCTTGCCGTCCCCGGCACAGAGCGGGGTCAGCCCCAGCCTGGTCAGCAGACCGGCTGCGGTCTTCAGGTTGGTCTCATTGTCTTCTGCCACCACCACTTTCAGATGTGGTCCGTCCCAGGACGGCAGCAGACTGCCCTGGGCTGCAGCAGACGGCATGGTTTCGCTCTCAACCGGCTGCAGCGGTATCTCCAGCGTAAAGCAGCTGCCCTGGCCGGGGGCACTGCTGACCAGCAAGGCGCCCCCCATCCGCTGGGCCAGCTTGCGGGAGATGGAGAGCCCCAGGCCGGTGCCGCCATACTGACGGGTATTGGACATATCAGCCTGCACAAACGGCTCAAAGATCCGCTCTTGATCCTGGGGCGCAATGCCGATACCGGTGTCGCAGATACTGAGCCGCAGCCGCAACCGACCACTCTGGTCGGGCTCGGCATCACCCTGAATGCGGATCTCTCCCTGGTTGGTGAATTTGACCGCATTGCCCAGCAGGTTGGCAATAACCTGGGTCAGTCGGCGTGGGTCGCCTTTTACCCGCTGCTGCAGGCTGTCGGCCAGCTCAACGGTCAGCACCAGCCCTCGCTCCTCCAGGACCGCACGGTGCAGGGTCACCGCCAGATTAACGCTGTCCGGCACGCTGAACGGCTCTTCCACCAGGTTGACGCCAGCGGCCTCCAGCCCGGCAAGATCAAGCAGATCATTCACCAGGGCCAGCTCGTTGGAGGCTGAGCTTCTGATCATCTGCAGATATTCGGCCTGCTCATTGGTCAGCTCGGTCATCTCCAGCAACTGGGCGCCGCCCATCACGCCGTTCAGCGGGGTACGCAGCTCATGGCTCAGGGTGGCCAGCAGCTCACTCTTGGCCCGGCTGGTGGCCTCGGCTGTCTGCTTGGCGCTGGTCAGCAGCTCCTCTACCTGCTTGTATTCGGTGATGTCCTGTAGAATGCCAGCAATATGGGATTCTCCGCCCTCTTCCAGCCTGCCGATGCAGCGGAAATCAGCCCAGAACCGCCGCCCGGTAGCAGTGATCATCCGGCAGGTCAGCCGGAACGGCTCACCGGTGGCAAAGGCATGTTCCAGGGCCTGCTGTACCTGGGGCAGATCCTGCGGATCAAAGTAGCGGAAGCAGCCTCCGTGCGATAGGGGCTGGTCTGCCGGATGCTCCAGTATCCGGTACATGGCATCAGTCCATTCCAGCATATTGGTCTGGGGATTGGACATCCAGCCGGCCAGCCGGGCAATGGCCTGGCTCTCATTCAGGAACATGGCGCTCTCTGCCAGCTGCGCCTCAACCTGCTTGAGTCGGCTGATCTCGGTAATGGTGCCCACATAACCGCTGACCATGCCGTTGTTGCCCACAATCCGGGCTGCCTGCCCCAGTACCCAGACCGTGCGGCCGTCCGGCTGGATAAAGCGGTACTCCAGGTTGAAAGGCGTACTGTTTGACACCAGCTGCTGCCAGGCATCGCAGACCCATTGCCGGTCAGCCGAGTGCAGGGCTGCGGTCCAGCCGCTGCCCAGGGCCGCTTCCCGTGTCAAGCCGGTAATGGCGCTCCAGCGGTCGTTCACATAGCAACAGTGGCCTTGCAGGTCGGTCTGAAATACCCCGGCAGGCGAGGCAGTGGTAAGGGAGGCGTAGAGAGCCTCCTGGGCCCGCAGCTCTTCTTCGGTCGCACGTTCGCGTTCTTGCTGGCGGTGCTTGTACAGGCTGATGACCGTGATCCCCACCATCCCCACCAGCCAGATGGCGCCGTGGGCCAGGCCCACCCCCCCCATGCCTTTGGCTGCTGCCTGATAGTGCGGCGCCATCGGCACGGCAGTGCTGATACCGCCCCGCAGCCCCCCGATCGGTATCTTGGTGTCTGCGTGGCATTTCAGACAGCCCTGTTCCATCCGCATCGGCAGGATCAGCCGGTAATAGGGCGCGCCGTCGATCTCGGCCAGCTGGCTGACATGCTGTTCCCCCTTTTGCAGGCGGAGCAGGGCATCCCGCTCCCAGGGGTCGGGGGCATTGAGCGGGTTTTTGGCCATCAGGCTGGTGATGTGCCCCTTGATCCCGTACTGGTCGGCGAACATGCCCATGATCTGGCGGGTCATGTAGGCCGGGTTCATCAGGGTCAGCCGGTCGCCGTCCGTGGTGATCACGTCCCGTTTGGGCACGGTCAGCCACTGGTTGGGCGGGGTTGTTTCCGTGGGCGGCACATAGACCCCACCGTGCATGGTGGCCCAGCGACGGAAGGCCAGGTCTTTGTTGATAACGGTGGTGGCCTCGTCATGGGCGTGCTTGGTGATATGCTCGCTGACCAGATGTTGGTTCCAGGCCAGGGAGCAGCCGATGATTACGGTCCAGAGCAGACCCCACTGCAGCAGCGTCATCCAGATGGTGCGATATTTTTCCATGGCGTTTGCGTCCTCGTGTATAACGTGCCGTTACGGTTCAGCAATACCCAGGCTCAGCTCAACAAAAAAGCAGGAGCCGCTGCCACGTGTAGATTCAGCCCGGATCTGTCCCCCCATCAGCTCCACCAGACGTCGGCAGATGGCCAGCCCCAGACCGCTGCCGCCGTACTTGC
>DKFG01000041.1:0-3842 GCA_002452325.1 Geobacter sp. UBA6802 | reverse complement strand
ATGCCGATGCCGGTGTCCTGCACCTGCAGGCAAAGCCGCAGCTGGTCAGGCTGCTGTTCCAGAACGACCGCCCGGATGGTGATGCCGCCTGATTCGGTAAACTTGACGGCATTACCCAGTAGGTTGAGCAGGATCTGTTTGATCCGCAGCGGATCGCCGTTCAGACGGGACGGCAGCTGCTCCGGCAGCTGCAGCTGCAGCTGCAGTCCTTTTTGGCTGATACGGGCCTGTTGGGTGACCACCACCTCGTTCGCGACCTGCTGCAGGCTGAACGGTACCTGCTCCAGCTGCAGTTTGTCTGCCTCAATCCGTGAAAGATCAAGGATATCGTTTAAGAGTGCCAGCAGATTCTTGCAGGAGAGCTCCAGGTTGTCCAGATACTCGGACTGCTCTTTGGTTGGACCGGTAAAGCGCAGCAGCTGGGCCATGCCCAGCACGCCGTTCATCGGGGTGCGGANNGAAACTCGCTCTTGGCCCGGTTGGCAGCATCGGCCCGATGGGCCAGTTCAACGGCCTGCCGGGTAGCCTGCTGCAGCTGCTCTTCAGCCTGTTTGCGGGAGGTGATGTCGCGGCCGATCCCCAACACACCGATCAGGGAGCCCTGTTTGTCATAGACCGGGCATTTGATGGTTTCAGTCCGTTCGGCATGACCGTCACTGGCAAAGGTAAGCTCCTCTTCATTGCTGCTGGGACCGCCCTTTGTCATGGCAGCCCGGTCTTTTTCACGGAAGAAATCAGCCTGCTTCTCGTCCACAAAGTCATAATCGCTCTTGCCGACGATCTCTGCCTCTGCAGCTCCATACAGTTTCTCAAACCGCTGGTTGCAGGCCAGGTAGACCCCGTTGGCATCTTTGAGCCAGATCAGGTCCGGTATGGTGTGCAGCAGGGCCTGCAGGTGACTGGCGGTCTTGTCTGCCTCGCTGCGAGCCTGGGCAAGCTGGCGATTGGTCAGGGCCAGCCGCAGGGTCAGTAACATGATGGCAGCCAAGGCGATGATTCCGGCAAAGATCTGCCAAGTATAGCGGCGCAGCACATCATCCAGGGTAAACGGCGGGGTCTGGTCAAAGGGGGGCAGCCGCAGCTCCCGCAGCAGCTGTTCCACCGGCAGGTAGTCGGCCGGGATGGTGAAGCCGTGAATCTGTGCTGCCCGGGCAGCCGGATGCTCCGGCTCAAGCTGCAGCAGGGCCGCAGCGGTCCGGCGGCCTACTTCGGGCGGCAGGTGGGGCAGGGCCACCATCGGCCAGTCCGGATAGAGCGCAGTTGAGACAATAAAGGGAAAGTGGGTCAGGTTCTGACGGTTGATGATCTTGAGACGGTCCAGACGCAGCGTACCGCCTGCTGCCATCTGTTCCAACATGCCGGTACGGATAAAACCGGCATCGGCCCTGCCGTCCAGTACTGCCTGAACCACCAGATCCTGGGGTGTGCCGGTCACCAGCAGCCGCGCATCACCAGGCAGCCTGATGCCGACTTTTTGCAGCTCTCTGGCCGGCGCCGGATAGGAGGCCATGCTGCCTTCAATACTGAACAGGGCAATGGTCTTTCCCTTGAGGTCGGTCAGGCGGTTGATGTCGTGACGATCGCTACGGGTAAAAATCACGCCGCCCAGGCTGTTGACCGGCTGACCGTTGTGCAGGTCGTTTAAGGTGGCCAGGGCGCCGGTCAGTTGGTGCTTGTGCCGCAGCATGAGATAGCCGGATGAGGTGGTGAATACCAGATCAAGTTTATTGCTTTCAAGTGCCTTGTCCAGTTCATTGCGGTCAAGGGGAAGCAGGGTAATCCGGTAGCCGTCCAGGCTCTTGGTGAGGTACTCAGCCAACGGCTGCCAGCGGGCAATGGTCTCCGGCTTGGGACGGATCGCCAACACCCCCAGAGTGAGGGTGCGGTCCTCGGCATGCAAACACACGGGCAGCATGAGCATGCTCCCAACCAGGA
This sequence comes from Geobacter sp. UBA6802, assembly GCA_002452325.1. Lineage (GTDB taxonomy): Bacteria > Desulfobacterota > Desulfuromonadia > Geobacterales > Pseudopelobacteraceae > Trichlorobacter. The sequence continues at coordinate 1,907 of DKFG01000041.1, read as the reverse complement.
TGGGCCAAAGCAGGATATGGCAGACGCTGTGCCGCATTATCCGTCCTCTCGGTATGAAGCAATCTAAACTTGATTCTAGCACGGGGGAATCCCTTGTCAAACTGACAATGGTTCTCATCGAAATCTGTTGACACAGGGGGCTTGTTTAGGTAGAAGTCCCGCACAAAATTGCGTACTATATACCGCTCTGGCAGTACCGTTTTTCTCCCCTCCCTGCCCTCCCCACCAGGGATGGCGCATGACATTTCGATCCCGGCAAGGTGAAGACAAAGAGGTGGCCTGATGCAGGAGATGCAGAAGTTTATTCATGGGTTCCGCAGATTTCAGGAGGATTATTTCAGTGAAGACCGGGAGCTGTTTGACCGGCTGAAGCAGGGGCAACGCCCCAGGGTGGTGCTGATCGGCTGCAGTGATTCGCGGGTTGATCCTTCAATGATGGTCCGCTCTGAACCGGGTGATCTGTTCATCGTCCGCAATGTGGCCAATCTGGTCCCCCCCTGCGAGCACGACCATTCCTACCACGGGGTGAGCGCTGCCCTGGAGTACGCGGTCTGCCACCTGGAGGTGGAGCATATCATTGTGTTGGGCCATTCCTGCTGCGGCGGCATCCGCTCACTGATGGAGGGGATTCCGGCCGAGAAAAACGGCGAGTACATCAGCAGGTGGGTTGGTATTGCCGAGCGGGCCAAACAGCAGGTGCTGGAAACCTTTGCCGATGCGCCGCCGGAACAGCAGGCCAAGGCCTGTGAGCATGCCTCGATCCTGGTTTCGCTGGAGAATCTGCTGACCTTCCCCTGGATCAGGGAGCGGGTGGAGGCCGATACATTAGATCTGCACGGCTGGTATTTTGATATTGAATCGGGCAACCTGTACAGCTACCAGCCAGCCAGCGGCAAGTTTGAGCTGTTGGTGTAAGAGGCGGGTTCTTGCTTGTTTTGTATGCACAATATATGTATTATCAGGGTGCACCATGCAGATTGTGTGGGATGACAAAAAGGCTGCTTTGAACATCACAAAACATCATGGTGTATCGTTTGATGAGGCCGCAAGCTGTCTGCTTGACCCCGAGGCATTAGTTGACGAAGACCCGGACTCCGAAGGAGAGGAGCGCTTTATCCTGGTGGGTATGAGTAATCTGTTGCGGATATTGACGGTATGCTATGCCCTGCCTGATGAAGAAACGATCCGGATCATCTCGGCCCGCAAGGCAACTAGACGAGAGGAAAAAAGGTATGCGTAAGGAATATGATCTGAGCAGTGCCAAGCGTGCCAAAGACGTGCCGCACCTTGCCAAGCTGCAACAACAGGCTACCCAGGGCAAGGTGCGCATCACCACGTATTTGGACAGTGATCTGGTGGCGTGGCTGAAGGCCAGGGGTGAGGCCGAGCACAAGGGGTACCAAACAATTCTCAATGAAATTGTGCGTAAGCAGCTTTCCCCTGAGCCGTCTCTTGCCGATGTAGTGCGCCAGGTTATCCGGGAAGAATTGAAGAAGGCAGCCTGAAACAAGACCAACCGAATCCCCTTGACAACGCGTCGGGGGCTGATTATGATTTTTTCACCTAAAGGGGAGTAGCTACCGGCCACAGGAAAAGGCCGGCCCACGTATCGTCAATACAGCCTTCACGGCTCGGACGTGGGACGAGAAATCGCCGGCAAGACCTTTATCCAGGTTCGATCTGTTCGCCGTGGGTAAAGGTCTTTTGTATTTAAAGGCCCGCCCCGACCGGAAATACGTATGCTACAAATGGAGGAGCACAACCATGATGAATCATTTCAAGACCACACTATTGCTTTCATTGCTGACGGTACTGCTGGTGATGATGGGGGGCGCCCTCGGCGGCAAGGGGGGCATGATGATCGCCTTTGTCATGGCGGCCATGATGAACTTCGGCTCCTACTGGTT
>DKFG01000004.1:1092-2813 GCA_002452325.1 Geobacter sp. UBA6802 | reverse complement strand
TCCCGGCCTTCATTGAAGTTGCTGCGGGCTGCCGAACAGCCGGCCAGCGCGATCAAGGCAAGTCCCGCAAAAGCTATGTAGCCCAATCTGGTCATACCGATCCCTATCCGATAGTTTTCTTGTGTTGGTAATCTACCCTGTCCGGGTTGTCAGCGCATATTCAGCGCTAGTTCGTGCCCGTCCGCTGAGCGCATCAGCAGGCGGTCATCGCTGATGCTGGTAACCTGATAACCGCTGATCAGTGCATCGCCTACCCGCACCAGCCTGATCTGGCCACCCTTGTCGATAAATGCAACTAGCCGTCCCTGCTTTTTCAACAGGCCGATCGGCTTGAAGCCGTTCAACTCCTCTCTCGCCAGTTCCTGGGGAGTAGGCGGTGGCGGTGGGGGAGGCGGCGGCGGGGGCAGGGCAGCAGCCTTACTGGCGGCGGCTCTGGCCTCCAGCATCTGCAGGGGGGCGAACAGGTTGCGCCTGATCACCACCGGCGCCTGCTCTGCCTCAGGATAAGCCAGCGGTCGGAAGGCTGCTGCTGCAGTTGGTGCAGTTGCCGCACTCTTTTGTGGTCGTGGGGTGGCGGAGGGCGTTTGTGTTGAATGTACGCTCTGCTGACGGGGCGTCCGCTGCCAGGCGTAGACCAGTGAAACTAGAAGCAGCCCCAGCAGCACGACCAATAGCTGTTTGCGCCGGTTCATGGCTGCCCCTCCCGCAGGTAAACAGTCAGTTCCAGCTTCAGTTCAACCGAGTCAGGGGTGCCCTTTTGGTTGCTGAATGAGGTCGCGGTGACGGTCGAGACGCCATCTAGGCGTTCCAGTTCGGCAATCAGGCGCTTGAGGCCTGGATAAGCGCCACTGGCGGTGCAATTCAACGTATAGGCGATAAGCCCATCCAGGCCAGATGTAACCGGCTTGTACTGTAGGGGGCCAGGGGTTGCGCCGTACAGAGCCATGGCATCATACAACTCGCTGATCACTCGTGGAAACTCATGGCGGAACGGGATGCCGCTCCACAGTTCATCAAGCTGCTCCTGGGTGCGTTTAAAGGTTTCAGCCAACCTGGTTTTGTCATGTTGGGCAGCCTGGCGGCGTTTGTCCTGCCAGATGGCGTGCCGCTCCGTCACCAGCAGTGCTTGCTGCAATGTGCCAAACCAGAGCGCGCCGCAGACAGTGGCCAGCACCATGGCCAGAACCAGCAACAGGCGATTTTCATGTATGATTTGCAGCAGCAAACGGATCATGGACTGTCCCATCCGGCCGTCAGCACAAAATGCAGGCCGGCGTTTGCACCAGCATTCTCGTTGTTTGCCATCGCTTCGGTGCTGAGCAGGGTAGGGCTACGAAACCCTTGAGCAGCCCCAAGTTGCTCCAGCAACTCAGACAGGATTGTCAGACTGCGCACCTGCCCTTCAAGCCTGACCTGCCGGTCCTTGGGGGTCGGCTCAATCCGGGTATAGGTAACACCTGCCGGCAGTGCCGCCTCCAGAGCGTCCAGCAGGGCCAATTGTGATTCACGGCGCTGATTCAGCAACTGATTGAAAAACCCCACCCGTTGGCTGTAGCTGGCAAACTCCTGCGGGCTCACCCCGGCAGGGTGAGCGGATAGACGTCGCTCAAAATCGGCAATCTCCGCGTTCAGCCGTGTGGCCTCGCTGCGATACGCAAGTAGGCGCATGATCCCGATGCTGCTTAATGCAAGCAGCACGATCAACAGGGAAACAAGCAGCA
>DKFG01000004.1:0-1069 GCA_002452325.1 Geobacter sp. UBA6802 | reverse complement strand
CCCACTGCCGCGCCCAGTGCAGCGCTCAGCTGAAAGCTCTGCAGGGCGGATAACGAAAGGCTGGCATCGCACTGCACCACAGCCTCCAGGGGCAGTTGGTGGGGGGGGGCAGCGTTAATAGCAGTCAGTGCACAGCTCAGCGCATTGTCGCCGGGGGGCGCCAGGCTATAGCAGGCGCTGGCCGTTCTGCCACCCATGGTTTGACGGCTGGCCGCCAAGGAGGCGGTGAGTTCGAGACGCAGCCGGTCGGTCTGGCTGGGAAGCGGCTTGACTCTGCAAAACGTCAGCCGTGTCTCATTTTGGGCTGCGGTGCACAGCACATTGTCGTACAGGCTAATGAGCTGTCCGGACCCTGTCTTAAAGCGCTCAAACAGGCCCAGCAGGTGCAGGGAGTGGAAGCCGATCCGCACCGGCTGGAGGCCCGCCTCCAGCAGCAGATCTTCGTACTGCAGGATCACGGCACGATGGATCAGGGCCACCAGCAGGTCCGTTGAGCCATCTGCGCGGCGTTCCAGCAGCTGAAAATCCAGCTGCAGTTGGTCAGGATCGATGCCAAGCCGTTTACCCAGCTGCCAGCGTAGCAGTTCAGCGGCCTCGTCGCGTCGTTTCCAAGGGGTGTCAAGGGTTGTCAGCATCAGTTGTCCGGCACTGTCGGGCAACGATAGCGCCACCTGGCGGGAGGAGAGGTGCAGGCTGTCCCATGCCTCACGAGCAACCCGGACAAATTCGGCCGGCAGTAGAATCTGGGGGGATTTCAGGTCGGTGGACAGGCATTCCTGCGGCAGTGGGAGCCTGGTTGCGCGCAGGAGCAGTGCCGTTTCAGCACGCTGCATGAGCGATACGGCGGCGATGCCGCCGTGGCTGATCTCCATGCCGACTGATTTTTGTTCAAATAGTCCCATTGAGTCCAGACTGCAATGTAATTTCAGCTTGTTATTCACAAAAGCCCTGTGCCCCGGTCCGGTTGAAGTGAATTTATTACCACGCCAGTGAAAGATAATCCAAGTGAAAATAATGTGTTCAGGTGGTGATCAGTATAGAGCTCATCACAAACTTGACATCAGATATC
>DKFG01000270.1:12237-19118 GCA_002452325.1 Geobacter sp. UBA6802 | reverse complement strand
GTGTGTGGGCCTCCAGCAGGCTTTGTACCTGCTGGAGGTTGAGGAGTTGTGGAAGGGTGTAGTCGGGCATGGTGTTGTGTTTGAAGAAGCTTGTGGAAGCGACTATGCTGTTTGCTCTGAACAGCCGACAGCGTATGACGTTAGTTCAACAAATGCACAAACAAGCCGCTTCTCAGCTTCGGCTCAAACCNNTGGATTTGGGCGGCATGATCTGATCATCGTCCGCCAGCTCCATCAGCTCTTTGATACCGGTGGGATGCATGGAGAAGGCCACGGCATACTCGCCGCCATCCACCAGCCGAACCAGCTCATCCACACCCCGTATGCCCCCCACAAAACTGATCCGTTTGTCGGTGCGGGGGTTCTCTATTCCCAGCAACGGGTTGAGCAGGTGATTCTGCAGGATGGAAACATCCAGGCGGCCCACGGTGTTTCCTTCATCGGCCAATCCGCTTTTTGCCTGCAGTTGATACCACTGCCCCTGCAGGTACATGCCGAAGTGGTGACGTGCAGCCGGTACAACCGCTGCGGTTGCGGGAGACAGTTCAAACAATCCGGTCAGCCGCTCAAGAAAGGCGGTATGATCCATGCCGTTCAAGTCTTTGACCACCCGGTTGTACGGCATGANNAGATCACGGTCAGGAAGAAGTTGTACTCCTCGGTACCGGTATGGTTGGGGTTGGCGGCCTTGCGCAGGTCGCGCACCCTGGCTGCAGCTGCGCTGCGGTGGTGGCCGTCGGCCACATACAGGGTGGGGATCTTCTCAAACAGGCCGGTCAGATGATCAATCAGCGCCGGGTCACCCACCACCCAGAGGGTGTGAGACACGCCATCATCAGTGGTAAAGTGGTAGTCCGGTTGCTCGTAGGCTGCGCTGGCCAGGATTTCCTCAACCTCCTGATTGCTGCGGAAGATGTAGAAGACCGGCTCATCATTGGCATCCAGGGTGTCGATATGCCGGACCCGGTCCTCTTCCTTGTCGGCCCGGGTATGCTCATGCTTCTTGATCACGCCGGTCTGGTAATCATCCACAGCAGAGCAGGCCACCAGGCCGGTCTGGACGATGGAGCCCATCCGCTGGCGGTAGATGTAGTAACAGGGGGCCGGGTCCTGCAAGAGTACCCGGCGTTCCAGAAACTGCTGCAGATTCTGCCTGCCCCTGGTATGGACTTCATCGGCGTGGGGGTCGACAGTCGGGGGCAGGTCAATCTCAGGGCGGGAGATATGCAGGAACGAATCCTGATTATCCCCGGCCATGCTGCGGGCCTCTTCCACATCCATAACGTCGTAGGGGAGGGCAGCCACACGGGGTGCCAGATGAACCGGCGGGCGTACTGCTGCAAAGGGTCTGATGATGGCCATGGTTATTGCTCCTTGTTACTGTACGTAGCGTCTGGCGCCCACAAAACGGCGCTCGAAATAGGATTCATCAATGGCAGCGATGCGAATCTCTTCGCCACGGCGGGGGGCGTGGACGAACTTGCCGTCCCCCACATAGATCCCCACATGGTTGATGCTGGCCGCTGAATTGCCGAAGAAGACCAGATCACCGTCACGCAGCTCGGCCCTGGTGACCGGATTGCCGACTTTGTACTGCTCGCGGGAGGTACGGGGGATGGTGATGCCGCACAGGTTGTAGACCGCCCGGGTAAAGCCGCTGCAGTCCAGGCCGTCCACCACAGTGTTGCCTCCCCATTGGTAGGGGATACCGATAAAGCGCTCTGCGGTGCGGGCTGCAATATAGCCCATATCCCGTTCACCCGGCTGGGTCACCGGTGGTTTGGCAACCGGTGTCGGTTCTTCAACCGGCAGTCCCAGCTCATTGGTACGGGGTGGCGGGTAGGGCTGGGGCGGTTTACGCAGCTCCGGGCCGCCCTGTCTCAGGCTTGGCTCCTGCGGCGCAGTAAAGACCACCTCATTGGGCGGGGCGATGTAAAAGCTGTCAATCAGCTTGTCCGCCACCAGTCGGTTGGCAGCGGCGCGGGCCTTCTCCCGGCTGGGGAAGTCGCCGAAACGAACGGCATAGATACCGTTGTCCCTGCGGTAGTAGAACGCCTCAATCCCCTTGTCCTGCAGCCGCGCCGTAAAACGCTCCGCATTCTTGACATCGGCAAAGGCGCCCATCTGGATGGCGAATCCGAGACGGCGTACCCCCTTGGCGTATTTGACACTGCTGCCGCTCTTGAGGGTTACCGTATCCGCCTTGCCTGCTCTGGGGGCGGCACAGCCGGGGGTGGCGATCATACTAAACAGCAGGGTGAACAGACAAACGAAATGCAGGGTTCTGTCCATCAACTTACTCCTCATCCTTGACATCCCGGCGGACCCCCATCAGAAACGGGACTACAAAGTCTTCCAGGGCGCCATCCAGAACGGAATCGGGGTTGCCTGATTCCACACCGGTGCGCAGATCCTTGACCATCTTGTAGGGGTGCAGCACGTAGGAACGGATCTGACTGCCCCAGCCGATTTCCTTCTTCTCACCGGCAATCTCGGAAGCCTTGGCACTACGCTCTTCCATCTCTTTTTCGTACAACTTGGCCCGCAGCACCCGCAGGGCAGTGACCCGGTTGAGGATTTGGCTGCGTTCAGACTGGCAGGCCACCACGATGTTGGTGGGCAGGTGGGTAATTCGCACGGCAGAATCGGTGGTGTTGACATGCTGTCCCCCGGCGCCGCTGGAGCGATAGGTGTCTACCCGCAGGTCAGAGTCGGCAATCTTGATATTGATATCCTCTTCCTCGATCTCGGGAAAGACAAAGACCGAGGCAAAGGAGGTGTGGCGCCGGTTGTTGCTGTCAAAGGGAGAGAGCCGTACCAGGCGATGTACACCGGCCTCGGCCTTCAGGTGGCCGTATGCATATTCACCGGAAACGCTGAAAGTGGCTGATTTGAGTCCTGCCTCCTCGCCGTCCTGATAGTCGGTAATGACCGTCTTCCAGCCCTTTTTTTCACAATAGCGCAACAGCATCCGCATCAGCATGTTGGCCCAGTCCTGGGATTCAGTGCCGCCTGCGCCGGAGTTGACCGACACAAAACAGCCGTTGCGATCATGGGTTCCTGACAGCATCCGTTGGAACTCGATCGCCTCCACTGCCGCCTGCAGCTGTTGATTCATGCCGTGTACTTCGGCCAGGGTGGTCTCGTCTTCAGCCTCTTCACCCAGTTCAATCATAACCTTGACATCTTCAGCCAGACGGTTAAGTCCATCCCAGCCTTGAATCAGTTTTTCCAGAACCGTACGTTTTTTAAGGATCTCCTGGGAGCCGGACGGATCGTCCCAGAAGCCTGGTGCAGCGATACGGGCATCCAGTTCCTGCAGCTCCTCGCGCTTGCGGTCAAGGTCAAAGTGACCTCCGGAGGGAGGAGATACGGCTGCTCAGGTCATCAAGCGATGCAATTTCTTCACGGTACATGGGGACTCCTGCGATGGTGATAAGGAGGGCTTACTATGGTCTGTCCAGGGGGAAGAGGTCAAGGGGTTTTGTGATCCGGAAGGTTGTTTGACGAGCCTGCAGAGCGTCTCCTGCAGTAAAGCAGCAACAGCAACGTAAGCCCCAGGCAGGCCTGGGCAAACAGGTCGCCGATGCTCAGGTACGGTGAATCGGCTGTTCCGGGAGGGACCTCGCCTAGCATGACCGCCTCCTTAAAGAGTGAGGTCATCCCCTTGATATGGCCGTTCTGGTCGATAATGGAGGTGATGCCGGTGTTGGCTGCCCGAATCAGCGGGGTGCGGGTCTCTACGGCACGGAAGGCTGAGATGGAGAGGTGCTGGTATGGTGCGGATGAGCGGCCAAACCAGGCGTCGTTGGTGATGTTGACCAGCACCCTGCTGCCGACATTCACATAAGCCCGAGCAAGCTCCGGGAAGATAGCCTCATAACAGACCAGTACCCCCAGCGGCGTGGCCCCGGCGTTGAGCGGCCTGATCTCGTTGCCTGGTACAAAATCACCGATGCCGTGGACCAGTTTGGTGACAAAGGGAAGCAGTCGAGCCAGCGGCACGTATTCGCCGAACGGCACCAGATGCACCTTGTCGCTGCGGCCCAGTTCGTTGCCGTCAGGCCCCAGCAGAAAGGCGCTGTTCAGGTTGGCCGGCCGGTTATTGCGCAGCTCCATGGCCGGACTGCCGAACAGCAGGTGGGTCTTCAACTCACGAGCCAGGTTGCGGATCCGGTCCGATGCCGGGCTGTTTTCCTGAAAGAAGAACGGCGCCGCGCTTTCAGGCCAGACGATCAGGTCAGGTTGCTGTCGCGCCGCGGCCTGTCGGGAGAGATTGGTGTAGATATCCAGGGTGGTCTCACGAAAGGCAGGGGACCACTTGACTGACTGGTCGATATTGCCCTGGATCAGGGCAACCTTGAGCGGCGGTGAGGGAGGGGGCGGTGTGTTGAGCCGCATGAAGCCGTACCCCAGTGTGCCGGTCAGTGCCAGCACCAGAATAACGGCGCTCTTGGCCGGGTAGGGAACCTCAGCCCCTGCAAGGGCGCGGATGATGCGGTACAGCACCACATTTGCCAGTACAATCAGGGCGGTGATGCCGAATACGCCGGTGATGTCGGACAGCTGGATCAACGGTAACAGCCGGTACTGGGAATGCCCCAGCATGGTCCAGGGAAAGCCGGTTAAAAGGAAGCTGCGCAGGTAGTCGGCGGCAACCCAGGCCAAAGGAAATATCAGAGCTGATTTGATGCCGAACCGTTCACCCAGGGCCGAGGCCCAGGCAGCGGCGCCGCAGAAGAGCGCCAGCCAACCGGAGAGCAACAGCCAGAGCGGGATGCCGGCAAACAGCGGCAGGTGTCCATACTCGGTCATGACAATAATGACCCAGTAGAGCAGCCCGGCGTAGGCAACAGAGCCGCACAGCAGGCCAAGTTTAAAGGCGTTGCGGGGTGATTGCCCTTCCAGGGCGACGAGAAGCGGGATCAGGGCGATCCAGGCCAGGAATGACAGGTCTGCCTTGGGGAATGAGAGCGTGATCAGCAGGCCTGATGCTATTGCCAGCAGTAGCGGTCGGATTGAGCTGAAGAGAAATGGCAGGTGAAACCACGGCGGATTCACGGTACGGCCGGCTCCATGGTCTCGCTGATACGGGTGATTCTGACCCGTTTGACCTTGCGCGGGTCTGCCTCAAGGATCTCTATCTGCAGGCCCGCCCCGGAAATGACGGTGCCTGCCAGGGGAATACCCTCTGCCAGATGCACCACCAGACCGCCAACGGTGTCGAACTTGTCCCGCTCGATCTCAAGCTCCAGCTGTTCCTCAAGATCCTCAATCGGCAGTCGGGCATCGGTGGTGATGCTGCCGTCCGGCGCCATGGTGTACAGCTCTTCTTCCATATCGTACTCGTCCTGGATATCACCCACGATCTGCTCCAGCAGGTCTTCGATGGTCACCAGTCCCGAGGTGCCGCCGTACTCGTCCACCACAATGGCCAGGTGGACCTTCTTTTTCTTGAATTCCTGCAGCAGCTGCTGCAGGGACTTGGTTTCGGGGGTGAAAAACGGTTCGCGGATCAGGTCCTGCAGATGGATCTGGGTGTCCTGAAGACCCCAGCACTTGAGCAGGTCTTTGGCGTACAGCAAGCCCACAATGTTGTCCAGTGTGCCTTCAAAGACAGGGATGCGGGAGTGGCCGCAAGCGATGATGGCGTCAATCGCCTCGCGAACCGTTGCCTCGACACCGATGGAGGCCATCTCGGTACGGGGAACCATGATTTCACGTACCACGGTGCTGTCCAGCTCCAGAATGGCGTTGATCATCTCCCGTTCCTGCTCGTCAACAATACCTTCTACCTCGCCAGCCTCAATCAGTTCGTGAATCTCTGCTTCGGTGACCTTTCTGCGTCCGGTTACCAGGCGGGAGACCATACCGAACAGACCTGCCGGCCTGCGACTGTTACTCTCATCCACGTTCTTGTTACCTCTCTTTACGGTGTTATCAGGGGCAGAGTGGTCAACCCCTTCTGTTTCAGTACTTTCCAGAGCTCCTGCTGCTTGCGTTCCATGCGCCGGGCCGCTGCTTCGCCGCTGCGCTCATGGTCGTATCCGCACAGGTGCAGGATACCGTGCAACAGCAGGAAGATCAGCCGCTCGTAGGGTGACCAACCGGCACCGGCTGCTTCCTGAGCTGCCGTATCAGCCGAGACCACAACATCCCCCAGGGCGTGGCAGGCCAGTTCACTGAACGCTCCCTCCTGCAGAGAAAAGGAGATCACGTTGGTGGGGCGGTCTTTGCCCAGGTAGTCCCGGTTCAGGCGGTGGATGGCCCGGTCGCCCGTAATGGTGATGGAGAGCTCTGTTTCTTCAGGACATCCCAAGGCGCTTAATATTGTCGCCGCTGCCTGCCTGATGGGGCGCAGCGGGGCCTTGTGCCTTCGTTGGTTGTTCTGTACCAGGATGTGCATGTGACTTTTTACCTCCATTGCCCCCTTTGTGCACCGGTTCGGGATAGTCGATCCGGTGATGGAAGATGGCGCACAGGATTCGATTGAAGCTCTTGGCGATCTCATGCAGGTTTTTGAGGGTCAGCTCGCACTCGTCAAGCTGTCCGTCGGTAAAGATCCGGTTGATCAGCTTCTGTACCATTCCCTGAATCCGGTCCGGTGTCGGATTGATCAGGGTGCGAGAGGCGGCCTCCACTGCATCGGCCAGCATTACCAGCCCGGCCTCGCGGGTCTGCGGTTTGGGGCCGGGGTAGCGGAACTCCTGGGGATCTACCTGCTGCCCGGATGCCTCGGCCTGCAGCTTGGCCTTTTCATAGAAGAACTTGATCAGGGCGGTGCCGTGGTGCTGACGGATGATATCGATGATCGGCTGGCCAAGATGCCGCTCGCGGGCCAGGGTTTCCCCCTCTTTGATGTGGGAGATCAGGATCAGGGC
>DKFG01000270.1:5559-12037 GCA_002452325.1 Geobacter sp. UBA6802 | reverse complement strand
CTCCAGCAGCTTGATGTTGGTGGTGTAGTGAAACATGGATTCAAACAGCGGTACAAAGGCAGAGACCAGCATGGATGAGAGCAGGGCGCCGATCAGGGCAAATGCTGCCACGTATACGGTCTGCATGCTGAAGAGTGAGCCGTCGATGGTCTGGAAGCAGAGCCCTATGGCCAGGTTGACCACCGCCACCTTGCCGCCGGCCGTGTAGATGGTGCTGCGGTCCTGACACTGGCGCACACCATGGGCACCCACCACCATGCTGAGCATGGCGTAGACCACCACGGCAAGGTTGCTATTGAACAACAGACCCAGCAGCGGGGCCATCATGACACAGTAGACCAGGGCCACTTCCGAGTTGAGCAGCACTCTGACGGTCATGGCCCCGGCTGCAAAGGGAAACAGATAGGCGTAGGCCTGCGGGGATACCGTGGGAAAGGCGGCCCCGATATTGGTTGAGATCAGCAGGGCCAGTTTGAAGATCAGCAGGCTTGCCACGATCAGTAGGGCTATGGCCAGCAGGTCGCGGTTGGTGGGGTTGAACTTGCGAATGTTTTTGCAGGCAAAGCGGTAGGGAAATTGAAACAGAACCAGCACCAGAGAAAAAATACCGAGGGTGGTGTAGATAGTACCGCCCCCGCGGCTGGCCTGATAGATCATCTCCAGCTTTTTGGCCTGTTCCTGGCTGACCCGTTCGCCGATCCGAACGATCATTTCCCCTTTTTGGATCTTGTACAGCACCGGCTTGACCTCTCTCAGCGCCAGTGCCTTACGGGCCTCGGTTGCTTCGCGGTCAAAGAACAAGTTGGGTTTCAGCATCTTGGCCAGCAGCGCCAGCAGCTGACGGGAGGCATCACTGCCGATCCCCTCCAGCCGGTTGGCCTGCAGCATCCGGCGTGCCTCGCTGATCTCGATAAAGGTGGTTGAGCTGGTGGCGTTGTCGATCGTCTTGCCGCTGCGGTTTTGCACCTCGATGCCTCGGGTGGCGTCCGAGCGAAACACCTTGGCATCCAGCACGATCTTGTGCTGATAGACGGTTCTCAGGAGACGTTCGAGGCTGGCCTTCAGCTGGTCATCGTACTCAAGACGCAGCAGGGTGCGCAGTTCTGCCTCGGCCAGCTGTACATCCAGTACCGGCTCCAGAAGCGGACGCAGTTCGGTGGTGCTGATATTCGAGTTGCCGGAACGGGCAGTCTGAATGGCTTCCGCTGCCCGTTTAAACGCCTGCAGCAGTAACGACACGACATCATCGCTGGCAGTGTAGACGATCGGGGCGGTCATCTCAACATCGCGCAGTCGCTGCCGGGTCAGCTCCTGGTCTTCCAGCAGATATTCCTGAGTGGCACGGATATCAGAGGTGGCGATCTCGCCCGGCTTGTAGCGTGCTGTGGTGAGGTGCTGGCTGGGGAGCAGCAGCAGGGTAAGGATGCCGGCGGTGAGCAGCAGTAACAGGATGCGATTACGCCGGGCCGTCTCGGGGTTTGAAAAACGTCGTACGATGGAGTCTAGCAGATTACCCCCCAACTTGGTGAGGTAGGTCTGTGTCGACTGCGTGGTTGTATGACCAGAGGATTCGGGCATGACTAACCGTCAGACGGCAGGCGGAGGGTATGTTGAGCGGTAGTGATACATAATGGAAAACGGAGTATACCTGTCGGCGCTGAACAGTGTCAATTTTATAGTTCAGCGATCTGGCTGCCGGTGATTTCCACATCGGGCCAGCCGTCATACAGCCAGTCTTCCAGGCGGTCCAGCGTATTGCGGGCAATGGTCTTGTCCGGGCTGACCGTGACAAAACCCAGTACCGCCACCTGACAGTTGTCCTGGCGGTCCACCTCGGCACAGGAGACATTGAAGCGGTTGCGGGCGCGGCCAAGGATGCTTTTGACAATGCCCCGCTTCTCCTTGAGCGAGAACGAGGGGAGCGAGAGGTGGATTTCGGAACAGAAGATGAACATGACTACGTTACGCCGCCTTCTGCCGCTGCTGTTGCATTTCCTTGCGCAGAATGGCATTCATCCGACTCTGATACCCCTTGCCTTCCTGCTTCAGCCAGTTAAGCAGATCAGCATCAAGCCGAACGGTGACGGTCTGTTTGACCGGACGGTAAAATTTACCGACTTCAAAGCCGGTAAAGTCGGTTATTTCCGGTATGTCGGAGGTGTCTATCTCCCGGTCTGGTGTTGCAACCAGTTTGCGAAGCTCTTCACGCTGTTCTTCTGTTAATTTGGGAATGCCTTTTATTCTGACAAGTTTTTCAGAAGGTTCCGTTTTCATACTGTCTCCTTTCACGGGGTAACGCCTCCCGCGCTGATATTATACGTACAACAATGTCATCAGCATCCTGATAGGTGTGGGAGACAAAAAGCAATAACAGGTCACCGACTCTTCCGATGCTCTGCCAGCGTTCTTCACAGTGGTAGGTACTTTCAATCCTGCTGGCACAGTGTGGGTCATCGAATACGGTCGCGGCAACCTCAAAACTGATACCATGCTTGGCTCTATTTTTCCGGTTCTTGTTTTCATCCCACTCGAATAGCATGGTCTACTCTAGCTTTTTATGTACAATTTTGTAAATACAATCTGGTTCGCTGTGGTAACTTACCCCAGCAAAAACTCAAAATCTTCCCGCGTCAGGCCGGAACCGCCGCTGCCGGTGCCGTCTTCCAGCAGTGCCTGGTAAAGCTCCAGCTTGCGGGCCTTTAGTTCCATCATCTTTTCTTCAATGGTGTGGCGCATGATCAGCCGGGTGATGGTGACCTGTTCGGTCTGGCCGATCCGGTGGGCGCGGTCTGATGCCTGATTCTCCACCGCCGGGTTCCACCAGGGGTCCATATGGTAGACATAGGTGGCGCGGGTCAGGTTCAGCCCCTTGCCGCCTGCCTTCAGGCTGATCAGAAAGACCATCGGTTCGGTTGCTTCCTGAAAACTGTTCACCAGCTTCTTGCGTTGCGGCACCGGGGTGGAGCCGTCCAGCCGCAGGAAGGAAAGCCCCTGCTGTTTCAGCCCCTTTTCAATGATATCCAGATACCCGGTAAACTGGGAAAAGACCAGCACACTGTGTCCTTCATCTCTGAGTTCGCACAGCTGTTCAGCCAGAAACTCAAGTTTGGGTGAACTGTCTGATGCTGTTGCCGCAGCCAGTATCGGGGCCAGGCAGATCTGGCGCAGCCGCAGGATGGCGGTTAGCGCTATGATACGGGCCTGGGCTGTAGCGTGGTTTTGATAGGCATCCTGCACCTGCCCCTTTACCTCCTCAACCGTGCGCTGATACAACGCTTTCTGTTTAGGAGACAATTCAAGCCGGATGTCGGTCTCGATCTTGGGGGGCAGTTCGCTGGCGATCATCTGCTTGGTGCGGCGCAGTACAAACGGTTTGGTGCGTTGAACCAGACGCTGGATGGCCGGGGTGCCTTCTTTGTTGATCTGGCGGTTGAATTCGTCGTGACTGCCTAACAGCCCCGGCAGGCAGAGGTCCATGATGGCGTAATATTCCCCCAGGTGGTTTTCCACCGGGGTGCCGGTCAGGGCCAGGGTAAAGGCCCCTTTCAGCTTGCGGACTGCGTTGGTGGTAGCGGCCTGCAGGTTTTTGACTACCTGGGTCTCGTCAAAGATGATCACGTCAAAGCGGAGCTGCTCCAGCTTGGCATGATCACGCTGCACAATGCCGTAGCTGGTGATGATGATGGTATGGTTGCTGAACTGGTCGGTGCTGCGTCCGGTTCCGGCGTAGAGTAGCACCTTTGCAGAGGGGAGAAAACGGGCGATCTCCGCCTCCCAGTTGAACAGCAATGATGGCGGCGCCACCACCAGATGCGGAGATCCGGGCGGTGCTGCCGAGGTGATGGTACCGGCCATGATACCGGCCAGCAGGCTGATCCCCTGCAGGGTCTTGCCCAGCCCCATGTCATCGGCCAGGCAGGCGCCGAAACGGTGCCGGTACAGAAAGGCCAGCCAGTGCCAGGCATCCAGCTGATAGTGGCGCAGATCAGCCGTCAGACCCTGCGGCAGGGCCGGTTTCGGCATCTGATCGAAGTTGAGCAGGCTTTCAAGTACCTCGGCATCCTGGGGCGACAGCTTCACCTCGACACCATGTTTGCGTAACTGCAGCCAGTCCAGGATCTGCAGGCGGGGCACCCGTACCAGCTCCTGCTTTCCCTTTTTACCTTTCTTGCTGCTCATTGCGCCGCTGAACATGGCCAGTACCTGGGCTGACAGCTCATCCAGCAGCAGCAGTTTGCCGTCTTTACGCAGCATACCGCTGCCGCCCAGCAGCTCCTGAAGCTCCTGCTCTGTCAACAGTTCGCCGTTGACCCTGATCTCGGGCCGCAGCTCAAACCAGTCCAGGCTGCTGTGGGTGGCATCCAGGGAGAACTGCCAGGAACCGGTGCTGAGCGGCTGCAGGTCAAGCAACAGAGAAAAACCTCTTGCTTCCAGCCGCTGTGTCAGCACAGGCAGATTTCGCATCAGTTGTGCGGCAGGCAGTTCTGCTGATCCCGGCAGTACGCCCTGGGCAAGGCAGTCCGGACCGAACAGCTCAAGGACAATCCTGACCAGCTGCGCCTGGCTGCCAAGATCGTCTTCGATTATCTGCCAGCCTTCAGGCTGTGCATTGAGCAGCAGTAGTTTCCGGTTACAGTTCAGGTTAAATCGATTCAGCAGCTGTTTCGCCTCACGCTTGATGGTACGTTTGTTAAAATCCGGGCCGGACAAGGCGCTGGCAATCAGCTTGGTACGGCCGGTTGCGGTTTTTTCATCAAGCAGACTGAAGGCGGTTTCAATCAGGTGATGCACCCTTTTTTTGGCCCTGAGCGGGCCCGACAGGGTTGAGCGATTTGCAGAGCAGAGAAGCCAGAACAGATCCGGTGAAAACTGAAACAGCTGCTTGTTGCATCTACCCAGCGGAACCAGCTGAACCGGCAGGTCTGTGCCAAATGAGTCTCCGATAATATTCAGCAGATAGGTTGCTGGTGACGGCTGGCGAAGTTTTGCCCTGGAATCGTTCTGCTTGAAGCAGAGAACGGACTCTTCGCTGTAGAGCATATCAGGCAACAGTTTGAGCTCGGCCCTGTTGAAATCTTCGGTACTTACGGCAATGCCGTGGGTGATCGGCCGGACAACGTCGCTGATCAGCTCGTCATCGTCGTCAGGATCGTAAATGTCGTCGTAGTCATCATCATAATCGTCCTCATCACCATAGAGAGCATCCGGATCGAGTTCGTACAGCTGCTCCTGAAACTGCTCAAAGGCCCGCCAGGCAACCGTATTCAGCAACGGTTGAATCAGGCCATCCTGCAGATTGATAACCAGTTGTTCTCCGGCGATAATGGCATGCTCCGGCAGTTCAACACCATTAGCAACGGTCTTAACCAGATGTACCTCATCACCTCTAAGGTCAAAAGAGAGCGTTGCCCTGAGCTGGCGGTCAGGATCCCAGGAAAGTTCAGTCTCCTTGCTGGGAGGAGACATGAAGACAATCGGGTAGCGCCCCTTGGTTGTTGTCAGAAAGGCTTCAAGGTACCGTTGGGTTGGTTCAGCATAATAGTGCGTCATCAGAAAACGCTGAATGTCAACCGGCGCCTGTTGGTATGACCAGCGCTGGACCTCTTTCTTGCCGTGGTAGATGCCGGTCTTCACCTGATTGTGGTTGTGCTGCATAAACCCCAGACGCCACGCCTTTGACGGCTGCAGTTCAGCTGGTTGCTCCTGGCGGGCAACCAGCGCTTCTACCTTGCGCAGGATTGCCTCGTTTCTTGACAGCGCAGGCCTGTTTTTAGCTGTGTCAAACCGAGAAATGGTCTGTGGCAGCTCTATCCCGGTGAAGAGGGCGGCCCGTGTCAGGAGATCGGTGCTGAAACGGATCTGAGACAGGCTGCCAGGGGACACAAGCTCTTTGAGTAGAGCCCAGCCCGCTACTACATGGGGGCACTGCAGGCCGGGACGCCATTGGCGACAGCTGCAGCCGGTCAGGATCCGCTGGCTGTTGCTGGACAGGGTGGTGGTTGCCGCACCGGAAAAGTAGATAGAAAGGGCGCTTTTGTCCGCATTCCAGACAGCCGTATCAATACTGCCCCGCATGCAGAGCTGAATGCCCTCCAGCAGGTTTGCTTTTGATGCGATCCGGTAAAAATCGATCGACTCGCGCCCCTGAAACAGGTGCAGGAGTATCGATGTTGCAGGGGTTACGGGGTTGGTCATTGCCTGGTAGTGCTCCTGGTGATGTAGAGGGTACTACGCCGCGAAGCTGTTTCAGAACTCCGCGTGTCTCGGGGTCCGTGGGAACGGGATTACGTCACGGATATTCTCCATGCCGGAGAGGTACATGANNGGGGGGTGCTGCCCCAGCGGCGGGAGTCCAGATACCACCAAAGCGGTTCCCTGGGGATATCCATTTCATCCATCCGCTGCACCAGCAGATCCAGCCGTTCTTCACGCTGACTGCCGCCGATGATCTCACCCACCTTGGGAACCAGCAGGTCCA
>DKFG01000270.1:0-5507 GCA_002452325.1 Geobacter sp. UBA6802 | reverse complement strand
TCATGCTCGGTCTGCAGATCAAGCCCCCATTCCACCGGAAAATTAAAGCTGACCGGCACCTTCTGCAGGTGGGTGATGGCGTCGCTGTAGTCCATCCTGACAAAATCTGCCTCGGCAACGGCCCGTACCCGTTCAAGCAACCCTCTCTCAATCTGTTGGTCAAAGAACTGCATATCCTCGCTGCACTGCTCCAGAGCAAAACTGCAGAGGTGACGAACAAATGCCTCAGCCAGATCGGCATCGTCGGCCAGATCGGAAAAGGCCATCTCAGGCTCGATCATCCAGAACTCAGAGGCATGGCGAGCAGTGTTGGAGTTCTCGGCCCGGAAGGTGGGGCCAAAGGTGTAGATATCACCAAAGGCCTGGGCAAACAGCTCACCCTCCAGCTGACCGCTGACGGTAAGGCCGGTCTTCTGGGCGAAGAAGTCATGGCTGAAGTCAATGCTGCCCCCTTCATTGCGGGGAGCGCCGTTGGGGGGCAGGGTGGTGACCCGGAACAGCTCACCGGCCCCTTCGCAGTCACTGGAGGTGATGATCGGGGTATGTACGTAGAGGAAGTTGCGGTCGGCAAAAAACTGATGAATCGCTTGAGCCAGTTTTGAACGCAGACGGAATACCGCGCCAAAGGTGTTGGTGCGTGGCCGCAGATGGGCGATGCTGCGCAGGTACTCAAAGCTGTGGCGTTTTTTCTGCAGTGGATAATCCGGCGTGGATTCGCCAACCACTATCAGTTCGGCTACACGCAGCTCAAACTGCTGTCCGGCAGCCGGGGAGGGGACCAGCGCGCCGGTTGCCTTGAGGGCGGCGCCGGTGTTGAGCTTGCCCAGGCGTTCAAAGTCAGGGAGATTCGTCCGTTCCAGCACCAGCTGGATGCCGGCCAGATTTGAACCGTCGTTCAAGACGATAAAGGCCAGATCACCAGAGGCCCGTACGGAGCGAACCCAACCGGCGATAGTGCAGGTGGTGCCGTTAGCAGGGGATGCAAGGATGTCGCGGATGCGGGTGCGTGGTGGCATGGGGATCGCCTCGGATCAGAGATTGAAAAGCTTGATACCGGTCTGCTGCGCTGCCTGGCGCAGTGATAGTCTTGTGAGACCAGAATATAGGCTCGTATTCGGGAATGCAAGCAGGTAGTACACAGAGCTACGTCATACATTCAGGCATCGTAAAAGACTTGAACGCTGGGGCGTCCATCGGCATGGCTCAGCTGTCAGATTTTTATTGACACAGTTTTGACAGGTGTATACAAGTCTTGAATCCAAAGCCTACCCAAGTGAGACAGCCGATGTCACAGCACACAGCACACAGCACACAGCGTCAATGGCGTAATCGGCCTTTTTCCCAATAAATCAGTCGCGCATGCCGCGTTTCCGGTCAGTCCGGGCGCGGCTTTTTTGCGTTTAGCGTTGTACCCCTTAGGGGGAATTTCAAGTATAGGAGGTAATCTGTATGAAGCAACAGATCAAGCGTTTGGCAGCGGTGCTGGGGATGGTATCCCTGATTGCGCTGGCAGGGTGCGGTGGAGGTGGTGGTAGCAGCAGCAGTACTCCGGCTGCGCCCGTACCACCCGCAACAACATCAATCAGCGGTGTGGTGGCTGATGGGTATCTGGTGGGGGCCAAGGTCTGCCTGGACAAAAACGCTAATAAAAAGTGTGATGCTGATGAACCAACCGCAAACACCACAGCAGGAGGGGCGTATGTCCTTACCGTTGCAAGCGGCGATCAGACCAACTACCCGGTATTGGTAGAGGTATCAGCCGGTAACACTGATGAGCAGCGTGGTGCGGTGGCAAACAGCTACATCCTGACCTCACCGGCCGGTTTTTACCAGTTTGTCAGTCCGCTGACCACCATTGTGCAGAATCAGGTGGAGAACACCGGTCTGACCCCGGCGGTTGCGGAGCAAACCCTGCGCAACCAGCTTGGGGTAACTGGCAGGCTGTTCGATGATTTCAAGCCGGGCAGTGCAACTGCAACCGCCGAGCAGAAGCTGGTTTCCGGCATTGCCAAGGTGGTTGCCGATACCATCGCCAAAAACAAGAAGGATATCCAGCAAGCGGTTCCCGCTGCCACCATGCAGGCAGTGGTTAATCTGGTGGTGCAGCAGGTGATGCAGAACCTGGCCACACTGCAGCAACAGGTGCGAACCAACCTGGTAAGCGGCGTGTTGCCGGAGAATGCAGTACAGACGGTAATGAACAGCAGCGGTGTTGTTATCCCTACAGGCGATACTACAACCCTGCAGCAGCAACTGGCAGCCGCAACCGTGCAAGCAACCGTATCTGATCTGATTGCCATCATGACTAGCGGCACCTACGGGATTGAGCGCTATCAAACAAACTACATCAACAACCAGCTGGTCTACTCCAACAATTACTGGAAAAGTGTCTACACCAGCAGCAACAGCCGGATTACGAACAGCGGGTATAATCTGGTCAACAACAGTTGGCAGGCACGAACTAGCTTGCCACAACTGTATCTGACCAGCGCCGGCTGGCAGGAAGAAGCCGGCAATTACGGCACCTGGGATCAGGCCACCGGCATCTACACCTCCTCCGGCGGTGGTCAGCGGATGAAGGCCAGTCTGGTGAAGTATGATGTTGCTGGTAAGGCGTTTGGCTCTTATTTGACGAACTTTGAGGGGACAAAGCCTTCAGGCAGCTTCCCGGCCGGTTCAGAGGCGTATCGGGTGAGTTTTACCTATCTGGCCGATACCTATCGTCTGTCAGGCGGGATGGAGATCTGCCTGCAGCGTGATCAGAGCGGCGCATGCACCGATCAGATTACTACCCTGTCCAGCTTGATCAGCCGGTTCAATCACCTGAACGGCAGCTGGTGGAGCATTGATAATGTGGCATTCCGCTTTGGACCGCTTACCAACAACAAGGGCACCTTCTACCTGTACGACAAGGCCACCATGCAGCAACAAACACCGCAACTGATTGCCGCCTCTACCAGCGAGCTCAAGACCGTGAACGGGGTGCAGTTGCTGATGGCTGACGGCCGTCCGGCAGGCATCGGGTATATGTTCTTTGCCGTGTACAACGGTAAGGTGTATGGCGGCTGGCACTACCCGGCCAATGTTGCCTCACTGGAAAGCGGATATAGTTTTAACAAGACCGCAGTAAATGCTATTTTTACGGCAGCAGGTTGGCCGGTTATTCCGTAACTGGATTTTTTACAGGTATTTTGAAAACCGGGGTGGCTGCTATGGCTTCCCCGGTTTTTTGTATTGTTCAAGAAAGGTTGCTAAAAGTGGAGGAGTTACCAGGGTGTTAGTGGTAGTGCTGTGGCTAAAGCGGATTTACAATATGCAGGCTGTTATCAATAATCAGGCCGTTTTGCATGTCTTCAGTGTAGAGAATTGAACATTTTGCAATTATAGCCGAAGCAACTATCAGGCTATCCCACAAGGAAAGGTTGTAGCGTTGGCGCAGATCCCAGCCAAGCCAGATAGTTTTCATCTCTACAACGGCAATGCTGCATTCGTTGGCAATGGACGCAACTCTTGCTCTGACAAGCTCGTCGCTAAACTTCTTTTTCAGCAGGACTGCTGTAAATTCATTGAGCACTTGTGTGCTGACCACATATCGTGTCGGGCTATTTAAAAGCGCAACGGCAGCTTCCCGCTTTGCAATAGAGTCGGGCGTTTGGATTGCCGCATACACAAAAATGTTGGTATCAATGAATGCCTTAACGCTCATGAAGCTCGTCACGTGAAGGAATTACAATCTGTTCTGCCGTAAGTGGTTCTTGTAGTAATGCTGAAAAACGTTGGCCCGTTTTCGAACGTGAGACAGTTGGGAGAGAGATGATGACGGCTGTATGTTGGGGCAAGTCGACAGGCATTTGGGGGATAAAAACCCCGTTTTCATAGACGGCGGTTATGGCTTGGGGCATGGTGTACCTCCTTAGGTAACTGAGGTGCAGGCAGATGAATAACAGTCTGTAAGTGTTGAACGTACCATAGATGTCAGGTGCCGTCAAACCGGTGTTATATGTTTCGAGGGCATCATGAGTTTTGTTCTGCTAACGTTCAATTATCTTTCTGCGCGGTGGCCGTTTGGACAGGGTTGTCGGTTGCGGTGTGTTGGCAGGTGTTGCAGCCTCTTTGGGTGCTGGTTTATGGCGATTCTTTTCTGGCGCCGGGGCGTCCAGGGCCTGTGCCTCTTGCTTGGTTAACAGCCGGTATTCGCCCGGCTGCAGGCCCCCCAGGGTCAGGTTGCCGTAGCGGATGCGGCGCAGTCGCACGACAAACAGACCCACAGCAGCACACATGCGGCGCACCTGACGATTACGCCCTTCGCGGATGGTGACAGACAGCCAGTCATTGCTCTGGTCGTTTTTCAGCAAGCGCACCGTGGTGGCACCGGTGGGGCCATCCTCCAATTCCACGCCATCAGCCAGTTTCTTGATCTGCTGCGGATCAATCTTGCCCCTGACCCGCACATGGTATTCCTTGTCCACCTGATGGCGGGGATGCATCAGTCGGTTGGCCCAGGCACCGTCATTGGTCAACAGCAGCAGTCCTTCTGAGTTGTAGTCCAGCCGCCCCACCGGAAAGAGCCGTTCGCCAATATCCTTGACCAGCTCGGTTACCAGCTGTCTTCCTTGAGGGTCCTTGAGTGAGGTGACATAGCCGGCAGGCTTGTGCAGCAGCACATAATAGAACGTTTCAGCAGGTTTAACCGGCTGGCCATCCAGGGCGATCAGATCTTTTGTCGGATCTGCCTTGCTGCCCAGTTCAGTCACCACCTGGCCGTTGACGGTGACCCGTCCGGCCAGGATCATCTCTTCCGAGGCGCGACGGGAGGTTATCCCGGCAGCGGAAATAATTTTTTGCAGACGTTCCATCATGGCGTGTCCTCAGGGTGTTTCGTGTCGGTTTCGCCCGGTACCAGGGCTAGAAAGAATCCTGCTGCTGCTCCATACAAGGCCCCTGACCAGGGGTTGCTCATCATGGCTCAGCTGCCGCCTCCGGCACATTGTGACATCCAGCCGAAGATTCCACCGGCAAGGGCACCGCCACCGATCAGGATCAGGAATTTCAGTATTTTTTTGTTCATGGGCTCTCCTGTTGTGTTGGCAGGCGCAGCAGATAGCAGGTGATGCCGATGGCCAGCAGGATCAGCAACAGCTTGGCCCAGAGCGGCGGAACCAGCAGCAGGGCTGAGGGAGGCAGGGTCAGCCAGACCAGTGTAATGGCGGTGCGTTTGGCCCTGAGCGGTATGCCTGAGCCATCCAGGTAGCCCCGTACCATTGGTCCCAGGTGCCGGTGTTCCACAAGCCAGGTGTGGAACCGCTCTGAACTGCGGGCAAAACAGGCGGCAGCCAGAAGCAGCAGGGGGGTGGTGGGCAAGAGCGGTACAAAGATACCCACCACACCCAGACCGGTGGCCAAGAGCCCCAGGGCGATCAGTAACCAGCGCAGGAGTGGATGGCGATCGGTCATCAGCCTAAAACGGCAGAGGGGCGCCGCGCAGCAGGCACCCCTCTGTATCCTGT
>DKFG01000228.1:209-3556 GCA_002452325.1 Geobacter sp. UBA6802 | reverse complement strand
CGGCGTAGCCCAGGAAGCAGGTCAGCACGTGGTAGAGCAGCCAGTTGCTCTGCAGGGCCGGCATCAGCGGGTTGATGTCGGTGGGCAGAAAGAGCTGGCCCCAGGTCATGCAGAGCAGGGCAAACGGCATCACAAAGGCACCCACAGCCCGGTATTTATACTTGGCATCGATGATGCCGAAGATCAGCACAATGCTCCAGGCAAAGAAGACCACCGATTCGTACAGGTTGGAAAGCGGTGCATGGCCGGTGCCCAGGAGGTCGTAGGACTCTTTCCAGCGCAGGCCGGTAGCCACGGTATGGATGGCGAAACCGATCCAGGCCAGTGCAGAACCGGCAAGGCCCACCTGCTTGTTGCGCCCGGCCAGGTAGCCAAAAAAAGCCAGGGTGGACAGCATGTAAAAAATGGTCGTTGCGTTAAAAAGCTTTGCGCTCAACATGTAGTACGATCCTCCACTCAGATATTCTGCTGCTGGAGTTCTTCGGCCAGGGCCTCAAACTCCATCTGAAATGCCGGCTGATTCTTGCTGGCATGGCCATAGATCCGGGCATAGCCGTGCTGCACCACGATCCAGACCCGCCGGTGGGACATAAAGAAGGCGATGCAGAGACCAACGCACATCATAATACAGCCGATCCAGACCACCCAGACCCCGGGATCCTTGTTAACCTGCAGGCCGGTGTACATCCGGGCATCAGTGCCGGTAAAGGCAAAGATCAGGCTGTCGCCCCGCAATTCGTCAAGGCTGGGATTATTCTTAAATACTTTGAAGAACTTCGGTTCTCCACCGGCGGTACGCACACCAAGCACCGCAGCCATGCCTTCACCTGGGTTCTCGGTCAGGTCAACAATGGCGGCCAGACGACCATCCGGCAGTCTGGTTTCCGTGCCGGGACGCAGGGCAATCTGACTGACCGCACCGCTTGATTTGACTCTGACCGAAAAAAAGAAGGTGCTGGGGTCGTTAGCCGGGCCATAGCTTGACTGATAAAAGGTGATGCCCCTGAAGGTGAGCGGTTCATTTACCACCAGACGCACATGTTTGTAGTCTGGAATCTCCTTGCCGTTCTCGGTCAGGGTGAGGATACTCTTGAACTCTTTGGGCATCTGGCTGATACCGCCACCGGGCGCTTCATAAAACGAGACTGAAAACTGGTCACAACGGACCTCGAATCCCAGCGGAATATCACTACCGTTGCGGGCCTTGACCTTGTTGATGGTTTCCCCTTCTACAATCGCCACAAAGGCCTTGTACCCCCACAGGTTGCCGATAATGGCGCCGGCAAAGATCACCAGAATGCTGAAGTGGACCACATAGACGCCCAGACGACACCAGGCGTTTTTCTGACTGAAGAGGTGATACTGATTCCCCGTCTGGGTCACTACCGGCGTTGCAATCTTTGACCCCAGAAAGGCGGCCAGTTTCTCACGGGACTGTTCCAGCGGAGCCTGCAGCTTGATCTCACGGAAGATGAAGATTTTCTGCTGGGTTTCAGGCAGCACCGTAACCGGATCAGAGACAAATTTGAAGACATGGGGCAGACGCTTGATGGAACAGGCGATCAGGTTGATACTGAACAGGGCCAGAAGCGCCAGGAACCACCAGGAGTGGTACATGTCAAAGAAGCCCAACTTCTCATAGAGAGCCCGTCGACCAACGCTGATGGTGGCCCAGTAACGTTCATCAATGTTCGGGTATTGGGGGATGATGGTGCCGATGATGGAAGTGATGGCCAGGGTTATCAGCAAAAAGAGGGTTAACTTGAGAGAGCAGAAAAAATCCCAGACCTGTTGTACTACGCCGCGTTCATTGGTACTCACAGATAACTCCACTCGCTTGATTGACAGCAGGTTCATGAGGCTATCAGCATTCACGACCATTTCTGTCTTGTTTTGAGGTTTATACCCCATTTGCCTTAAAATGGGTAGTCTTTTTGATTATAAAAAAAGGGACAACGGTTGTCCGTTGCCCCTTTGATACAGATCGCAGACTGAAAGCTACTTCTTGTGGCAATCTTTGCAGCCCTGGGGGCCTTTTGCCATAGCCTTGTGGCACTTGACGCACAGGGTGTCATGGCCAACAGACTTGTTCATTTCAATCTTCTTGATGCCACCCTCGTGGCACTTGGTACAGCCCAAGGCTACGTGCTTCTTGTGGGGAAAGGCAACCTTGCCAAAGGAACCACCCTTGTACTCATAGTTATCCTGTGCAGCGGCAAAGGCAGAACCGGCAAAGGCAACAACAGCAAACATCGCAATCAGTGCTTTTTTCATCGTACATCCTCCTTGGTAGTGTTGTATACAAAGCTACGGAACTAAACCATAATCCCAACGGTAAAGTCAAGCATCAAGCGTACCAAAGAACCACGCTCAGCGGTTAAGAGCTTTTCTGCCGATATCGCTGCGATACTGCATACCTCGCCAGCTGATCCGGTCAACCGCCCGGTAGGCCTGTGCTATGGCGGCAGCAACCTCTTCACCCAGGGCCGTTACCCCCAACACCCGTCCTCCTGCGGTGATCACAGCACCATCTTTTTCAGCAGTGCCTGCGTGGAACACCTTGACCTGCTCCAATGTCTCGGCTGCCTCAATTCCGGTAATCGCATCCCCTTTTGGGTAATCACCGGGATACCCCTCCGCAGCCAGCACCACGCAGATGGCTGCCTGGTCATGCCACTCGATCTGCCTGCCCGACAGGTCACCCTCGGCAACCGCCAGCAGAAGCGGCACCAGGTCAGACTTCATCCGCATCAACAGCGGCTGACACTCAGGGTCACCAAAGCGGGCATTGAACTCCAGGGTCTTGACCTCGCCATCTTTAACCATCAGGCCGGCATAGAGAATACCCTGATAAGGACACCCCTCGGCAGCCATACCATCCACCGCCCGCTGCACCACCTGTTCCATGGCCTTGCGGTGAATCTCCGGTGTCACCACCGGCGCTGGGGAATAGGCCCCCATGCCGCCGGTATTGGGGCCCTTGTCACCATCAAAGATCGCCTTATGATCCTGGGCCGAGGCCAACGGAATGACGTTTTTCCCGTCGGTAATGGCCAGAAACGAGGCCTCCTCACCAGTCAGAAACTCCTCGATCACCACCCGCGAACCGGCTTCCCCAAAGGCATTCCCGGAGAGCATCTCCTGCACAGCCGCCACCGCCTCAGCTTCGGTCTGGGCGATGATTACCCCTTTTCCGGCAGCTAGGCCATCGGCTTTGACCACAATCGGCGCACCGGTCTGACGGATGAACGCCTCCGCAGACGGAACATCGGTAAACACCCCGTAAGCGGCGGTAGGAATGTTGTATTTTTTCATCAGATCTTTGGAAAAGGCCTTGCTGGCCTCAA
>DKFG01000228.1:0-140 GCA_002452325.1 Geobacter sp. UBA6802 | reverse complement strand
CTTGGCAAAGCCCAGCAGCTTGTCAATCTCCTCAACCTTGATCGGCACGTTCACCGCTAGCTGCGCCGTACCAGGGTTACCCGGGGCGCAGTAAATCTGCGTCACCAGCGGTGATTGGGCGATCTTCCAGACCAGGGCAT
>DKFG01000119.1 GCA_002452325.1 Geobacter sp. UBA6802 | reverse complement strand
GCAAGGTCAACCAGTTTGAGACCGCTGCCATGATCGAGCAGCTGCAGGCAGAAGGCTGGCAGCAAGTGCCCTTTGGAGCACCCGCAGAGCTATACCTGATCAACAGCTGCACGGTTACGGCCCGCAGTGATGCAGAGACCAGGCGGTTGATCCGCCGTGCACGCCGCTGTGCCCCCCTGGCACAGGTGGTGGCCACCGGCTGTTCAGCCCAGGTTGACCCGCAGGCCCTGATCAGCCTGGCTGAGGTGGATCAGGTGCTGGGCAATCAGGAAAAACTGGAACTGCTCCACCACCTGCAGCAGGGCAGGCACCAGATCAGCGACCTGACCGATCTGCACAGCAACCGCCCCCTGCGGCTGACCAGCTTTGCCGAGCATACCAGGGCCTTTCTGCAGGTACAGAACGGCTGCAACACCGGCTGCAGTTACTGCATTGTCCCAACCGCCCGGGGACCCAGCCGATCGGTAGCGTTGGACGAGGTGCTGCAGGCTGCCCGTGAGCTGGCCGGGCGCGGTTTTCAGGAACTGGTGCTGACCGGCATCCACCTGGGGGCCTACGGTCTGGATCTTTCACCTCCCTGCAGCCTGCTTGAACTGGTGCAACGGCTGACAGACGAGAGGATCGTTCCCCGGCTGCGGCTGGGATCGATTGAGCCGAACGAGCTGACCGATGACCTGCTGGCACTGTTCTGCAACGTGTCATCAATCTGCCCGCATCTGCATATTCCGCTGCAAAGCGGTTGTGACCGCGTGCTGGCCAGGATGGGGCGTCCCTACGATACTGCTTTTTTCTACAACCGGATTGAGCAGGCAGCCCGGCTGCTGCCGGATGCCTTTATTGCGGCTGACCTGATTGCCGGGTTTCCCGGTGAGACTGAGGCTGAACATGCAGAAACCTGCCGCTTCATTGAATCACTGCCCCTGGCAGACCTGCATGTCTTCCCCTACTCTTCCCGACCGGGCACCAAAGCCGCTGCCATGCCGGGGCACCTGCAGGCAAGCGTAATCAAGAACCGGGCAGAACAGTTGAGGACCATTGCCGCAGCCAAACGGCAGACGTTTAACCGGCGTTTTATAGGCACAACGCTGCAGGTGCTGGGACAGCGCCACCACAGGGCAACCGGTCTGATGCACGGTATTGCCCGCAATTACCTTGAAGTTGCCTATCCGGCATCAGCCGACTTGCGGAATCAGGAAGTTGTGGTAGAGATCGTACAGATGGTACAAGGACAGCTCCAGGGCACCTGTATCAAAGAAGCCGACCACCCCCACACACCGGAAGGAACCAGACCATGAGCACATCCCTTGATGAGGCCCTGAAACGGACCAGCCTGTCCCGTTCAAACCAGATGGAGATGCTGACCTTTCGCCTGAGTGACGGTCAGCTGTACGGCATCAACGTATTCAAGATCATCGAGATCCTTGAAAGTCCACGCCGTTTTGACCGGATGCCCCACAGCCATCAGGCGGTCAAAGGAGCGGTGGATTTTCGCGGCAAGCCGATTGTGGTGATTGACCTTTCGGAGGCCCTGGGTATGGAACCGGTACCCTTTGACCAGCAACTGGCCTACCTGATTATCTGCGAATACAGCCGCCAGCTGAACGCCTTTGTGATTGCCATGCCGGAAACGCTTTTGACCAGGGGATGGGACGAAATCCACAAGCCGGACGGTGTGCAGGCCAAATCACTGGTGGCGGTGGGCTACAGCGACAGCGGCGAGACAATCCTGTTGCTGGATATTGAGGGAATTCTAAGTGAGATAATCGGCTACGGCATTGAGATGCGTGATGAGTTGACCAGCCAGGGGTTGCAGACCCAAGGCAGACGGATCATGCTGATTGATGATTCACGCACGGCCCTGACCATGATGCAGCAGACCCTGACCAAGCTGGGGTTTGAACATGAATCCCATACCTCGGCCATACAGGCCCTGAACGCAATTAAACAGCACGAGGGCCAGGGAGAGCCCCCCAGCTGTGATCTGATTATCTGCGATATCGAGATGCCGGGCATGGACGGCTTCACCTTTACCCGTACCGTACGGGATCTGCCTTCCTACAACAACACCAAAATAATCCTGCACAGTTCCATGAGCAACCCCACCAACCGCCTGAAGGCAGAAGAGGCCGGTGCTGACGACTTTGTTGCCAAGTTTGACCCCACTACCCTGGCAGAACACCTGTTCAAGGCACTGGGGATTGCAACCAATGATGATGATCTGTTTATTACCCCAACTTGAACATGATGACCTCAGCCTCGGCCACCACCTGACCGTCAAGCTCTGCCCACCCCCTGACATCCACCAGGCGGCGGCGTTCACCGGTCACCTCACCAATCACCCTGATGGTTGATCCGGTAGGAACCGGCGCACGGTAGCGCAGCTTCAACTCACTGGTCACCACCTGCAGCCCGGTACCCATGCAGGCCTGGGCACAGATCTCGTCCAGCAATGCCGAGATAATGCCGCCGTGGGTAATCCCCTGCCAACCCTGAAAATGCTCTGCAATCTGCACCGTGGTCTCTGCCCGGCGCAGCTCCGGTTCTATCTGAAAAACCGCCTTCAACCCGATCGGGTTATCCTTGCCGCAGATAAAACAGCGGCCATCATCAACAACGTCCATACTCCTCAACTCCTTACTGCCGAAAAGCAATTAAACACAGAGGCACAGAGGGCGCAGAGAACATCAAAAGGAAGCAATCTTGATTCATCGTTTTTTCAGGTTTTACTCTGTGTTCTCCGTGTCTCTGTGTTTCAAAAGATCTGTAGGTCTTTATCCAAACCGGTACACCAACCTGCCATCCTGATAGCACTCAATCGGCCCGTCCTGCGATACCTTGATCACCTTGCCGAAGAACGAGGCGGCAATGGCAGCAGTGGTGCGACCGCCGCCGGTGACCATTTCACGGGCATGGGAGGTATCGATAATAAAACCGGTCTCCAGCAGCTTACCTTTGCTATCCAACACCGTTAAACCATCGGACGAAAGGATACGCAACAGAATACCGGACTGCTTGAGCTGGGCAATGGTCTGCCCCCTGACCTGGCTGATCAACAGACGGCCCACCGGGTCATCACCGCCGACCGATCCTTTTTTAAGGGTGGCCAGATGGCGCGGGGTACCGGCATGGATCAGGATGACCGTACCGTGGCGCTGTTTTGAAACGGCATAGAGGGTCCAGAGCAGATCGTCTACGGTCTCGCTGTCAATACTGTCGGCCAGAAACGAGCGGAAGATATCCGGATCAAAGATGG
>DKFG01000013.1:7189-7463 GCA_002452325.1 Geobacter sp. UBA6802 | reverse complement strand
GCAGGCAGTCGTCACCCGCCAGGTGGCCGCAGCTGTCATTGTAGGCCTTAAAATAGTCGATATCCATCATCAGCATTGACAGCGGTTTGAGCGACCTGCTCCCTCGCCGCCACTCCCGATCCATAGCTTCGTCAAGGGCTCGGCGGTTAGGAATGCCGGTCAGGCCGTCCAGGTGCGACAGGCGGGCAAGCAGATCCCGCTGACGCTTGAGCTCAATCTGGTTGCGGATCCGCAGGCGGACGATGGTGGGGTTAAACGGCTTGGTGATGTAGTC
>DKFG01000013.1:527-7129 GCA_002452325.1 Geobacter sp. UBA6802 | reverse complement strand
GGCAGACCTCGTAGCCGTCCATGTCCGGCATGATGACGTCGAGCAGGATCAGATCAGGCAGGGATTCTGCAGCGATCCGCAGGGCGTCACGGCCGTTGGTGGCAAAAAAGAGGTGATAGCCGTCCTTGAGGGTCTCGTTTAACATCTGGATATTGGTGGGGGCATCATCCACCAGCAGAATCATCAACCTTCCATCTCGATCGGGCGACGTCATCGCGGCTCCTTACCGGTACCTGTCTTCTCAGCCAGGGTATGCAGTAGCATTAACCCCTGCTGATAGTCAAGACGCTGAACCGCATCGTACAGCGCGTCAACATCGGCGCCGATATCTCCTGTTGCCGCCAGACTGCGCAGGCGGTTCATCGGTTCAGCTACTTCAAGTGAGTGTATTTCAAGCAGATGCTGCAGTTCGCTCAACAGTTGCCCTACCTCTTCTTGTGTTGCGGTCTGCTGTACCGAGCCCTGCTCCGGTGCCGCAGGCAGGGTTCCCGCTGTGGTCAGTATCTCCTGCAAGGCAGTCTCAAACAGCGGTAAAAGTGCCCTGGCCGCGGAAATATCCTGCTTTTTGAGGGCAGTCTCAAGGTTGGCGGCAGCCAGATGCAGTCGATCAGCCGCAAGGTTGCCGGCAACACCTTTCAGCCCATGCACCATGCGTGCTGCGGCGGAGGTGTCTTTTTCTGCCAGCAGTCGCCTGATCTCGGCGGCTGCCTCTTGTTGTTCCTGGCCGAAAATCTGTACCAGCCGCAGCAGCAGGGCGGTGTTGCCGTTCAGCCGCAGCAGGGCCTGCGTAAGGTTGATGCCGGCCAGCTGCAGGGAAGCTGCGTCATCAGAGGCGGTTTCAATGGTATTCTCTGCTTCCCGTGCGAGTGGCGGACGATTGGTTAGCCGTGCAACCAGGCCGTATAGCTGGTCAACGGCAATCGGCTTGGGCAGGTGCTCGTTCATGCCGGATGCCAGACAGCGTTCCCGCTCTTCAGCCAGGGCATGGGCGGTCATGGCGATGATCGGCAACCGGTCGCGGCTGAAACGGCGGCGAATCTCCCGTGTTGCTTCATAACCGTCCATCTGAGGCATCTGGATGTCCATCAGGATCAGGTCCACCGATTCACCGTGGTTCTGCATGAACGCCACTGCCTCCTGGCCGTTGGTGACCGTGTCTACCCTGATGCCTATCGCTTCCAGCAGTTCCTGGGCTATCAACCGGTTGACCGGATGATCCTCAACCACCAGCAGTTGCAGGCCGTGCAGGCTACGGTACTGCCGGACCAGTTGGCTGCGATCCTGTGAGCGTTTTTTGGCGGAGCTAGGGGTAGTGCTGATGCCGAACTGGCCGGTAAAGCAGAAACTGCTGCCGGCACCGGGATTGCTGGTGACGGTAATCGTGCCCCCCATCATCTCCACCAGGCTGCGACAGATGGTCAGACCCAAACCGGTGCCGCCATGGGTGCGGGTGGTGGAGGCATCCCCCTGTGAGAACGGCTTGAACAGCCGTGTCATGGTTGCCTGATCCATGCCGATGCCGGTGTCGCTGACCGTGAACTGAAGCTGCATCGTTCCGTTGGATTCCGATTGTGCCCCGACGGCGATGGACAGGGTGACGGTACCCTGTTCGGTAAACTTGACCGCATTGCCCAGCAGGTTTACCAGCACCTGCTCCAACCGCAGGGGATCCCCCACCAGGGTGTCAGGCAGGTCCGGCATCGGGTGGTATTCAAGGGCGATCCCCTTGCTGCGTGCCTTCATGGCCAACAGGGTGACGGCGCGACGTATCACCTCATCCAGAGAAAAATCGATCTGCTCCATCTGCAGGCTGCCGGCTTCAATCCGCGATACATCCAGAATGTCGTTGATGATCCCCAACAGCGACTGCGCAGAGCCGTTGATCGTATGCAGATATTCACGTTGTTTGGGTGAGAGTTCAGTCTGCAGAATCAGGTGCAGCAGCCCCAGAATGGCATTCAGCGGTGTGCGGATCTCATGGCTCATGTTGGCCAGGAACTCTGATTTTGAGTGATTGGCGGCATCGGCTGTATCACGTGCCTGTTGCAGCTCCTGGTGCAGACCGGTCAATGCAGCAGTCTGTTCGGCCAGCCGTTGCTCAAGCACTTCACCGGCTTCGCGCAGCTGTTGGTTGACCCGTTGTAACTCATCGTCAGCCCGGCTTTTTTCCGTAATGTCAACCGACAACACCGCGACACTCTCCACGCTGCCGTCAAGACGCCGGACCGGATGTACGTGGTGCTCAAACCTCCAAAGCCCACGGGTGTCGCTGAAGAGCTGCGGGGAACCGTCGGCAAAGGTCTGTTCGATCCGCGCCAGACGTCCTTTGGCAACCTCCGGGCCGAACAGCTCGGTCAGGGTGTAGCCAATGACCTGCACCTGATTTTTATTGGCCCGCCGGGCAAAAGTGCTGTTTGCCGTCAGCACGGTGCCGCTGCGGTCAATCAGAGACAACGACTCAGGGTAGCCGTCCACGAGGGTGCGCAGGTTCCGGCAGCTTTGGGTCAGGGCCTGTTCGGCTGCATCCTGCTCGGTTATGTCGCTGCCGATGCTGGTGGTACCGCTCACGGTGCCGTCGCTATCTCGCTTGAGGGTGGTGTTCCAGGCCGCCAGCCGACGGTTGCCGGTCCTGGTGATGATCTGATTGCGATAATGGGGGCTGCTCTCTCCCAGCTCAATCATCTGTCTGAAAAGCTGCTTGACCGAGTCAGGCTCGGGGCTGCAGAGGTCGAACCAGTTTTTGCCGATCACCTCGGACCGTTTACGATCAATGGTACGCAGCAGAAATTCGTTCGCATAGCTGACGGCGCCGTTCGTATCGAGACAGACCACCAGCATCTGCAGACTTTCAAACTGTTCTTTGATCTGTTCTTCTGAAATCCTGGCGGTCTGTTCTACCTTCATGCGTGATTCAACCATCTTGTTGAAGGCTGTACTCAGGCGTCCCAGTTCTCCTGCAGCATCGGTCGCCATCCGGTGCGACAGATCACCACGGGTAACGGCCGCCACTGCCTGCTGCAGCCGGTTGACGGGTCGAGACAGGGTGCGGTAGAGCATCAGTGCGATCAAGAACGGCCAGAAAGCCGCAACTGCAAGCAGCACCAGGTTCAGCTCGCTGATCCGCTGTTTTCCCTGCTGTTGAGTCTGGGTATACAGGGTACGCAGCTGCTCGATCTGGGGCAGGGTTTGTTTCAGCTGTCTGGTAAGCAGGGCGGCACTGCGGTCTGAGAGGCCGGCACTGCCACGGAAAGAGGGTTCAATCTGTTGTGATAACTGTGCGGGAACTGCCTGCAGCTGCTCGAACAGATGGTGCTCTGCCGATGTATTCAGGACAGCCTGGAAGCTGACGCTCAGGCTGCTGATCCGGTTGCGGGCGGCCTGCAGGTGGTACTGGGCAATTCTGCCGGAACCCCTGGGAGGCTCTTCGAGAAACAGGATAAAATCCTGTATCTCTGCAGTCAGTGGCTGTATCTGTGCAACCCCCTTGTTGGTTGATACATCCAGTCGATGGCTGTAGAACATCCCGCCTGCAGCGCCGACCAAGCAGAGCAAGGGAATCAGCACCAGGAGAAACAGTTGTGCGCGGATAGACATGGTATTCTCATCGGGTAGAATTGGCTGCACAGGGCGCAAGTATACCTGCTTTGACAGGATTCACAAGCGGGTATGACAGCTACTTGCGGGCAGTGGCTGCCTGGGTGTACAGTGGCGGTTATGCACGCCCATGACTGGTATCATTTTGTTGCTCAGCGATTAGGTCGGGTCCGGCTGCCAACGGCCTGTCCCTCAGATGACCGGCGGCCTGCTGCCGTGGCCCTGCTGCTGCGTATAAACGGCAGCGGGCCGGAGCTTTTTTTTATTGAGCGGGCTCATCATCCCGATGATCCCTGGTCCGGCAACATCGGATTTCCCGGTGGCCGTTTTGATCCGGTTGATGCCAGCCTGCGTCACACTGCTGAGCGGGAGACCATGGAAGAGGTGGGGATTGACCTCATAAACGCCTCCTGTCTTGGCAGGTTGTCCGATATTGTTGGAGCTAATCTGCCGGTGCGGGTTTCCTGTTTTGTGTACGGTCTTCATGAACCGGTGCAGCCGGTTCTCTCTGAAGAGGTGCATGATGCCTTCTGGTACGATCTGGATGCGCTGCAGGCCCCCCGGCGTCAGATTGTCGCCACGGTCCGTTTTGGTGAGCGGAAGCTGCAGGCCCCGGCGGTGGACCTGGGGATGCCGGGGAAGATGGTGCTGTGGGGGATCACCTATCGGCTGGTGAGCCAGTTTCGGGAGCTGCTTGAGTCCAGCGAGGAACAGCAGGTGCCAAATGAACTGACGCTGTAGCCCTGGAAGAGGTCAGGGCTGTACCATGCCGTCCTGCCTCAGACGTTTCACCAGCAGGTAGCCCATGTCGCGGCTTTCGATGAATTTGTTGTCGTCATCAGAGGCCTTGACGGTTGCAGCCCAGAGCAGCTGTCCGTTTTCCGCATGATAAAGGTTGACCTGCAGGGTGGCGGTCTGCCGATCATCCCATGATGAGGGCAAAAGCCCTTGACTGTACAGCACCGTGCCCTGGCCCTGCTGGTGCAGTTGCTGATTTCCGGTGGTGATGCCCCGGATGGTCAGGATCCCGTCGCAACCGGATTTTCTGACCGCCGTCTGCAGCTCTTCCCGGCTGTACTGCTCCCTGATCGCTACATAGGTGTGGCCGGCAACGGCATCAATACCGTTGTCGCGCATTTCGCCGGCAATAATGTTTTCAGACATGCTGCGAACCTGCTGATCAAGATTCAGGTTTACGATCAGCAGTTTTTTGTGCGGGGCAGCGGCAGCGGCAGCAGTGCTGCGCCAGCTTTCCTGGATCTGTACCGTGGAACATCCCCCCAGCAACAGCAGGGTTGCCGACAGACAGAGGCACAGCAGCGACAGAGATTTAGCAGGCATGGAATGCTCCGATCTGATTACTTTGGGGAGATGAAACCTTGTTGAGCAAGTGCGTTGAGTACCAGGCCTGCCAGCTCTTGTGTGGTGCTGATCAGGCGTTCTGCATGGGATTCTTCAGATATCCCCGACCAGATCCGGGCGCCGGTTGCTGCGTCAAAGAGCGTGATCTCAACGCTTGTGACCGATGAGATGATCTCATCAACCGGTTTTGCATCAAAACTGGCGTAGTTGCCGACCCCTTCCCAATAATTACCGTAGTAATCGTAGTAATCGACAACATCCACACCGCGGTCAGTCATGACATAACCGGTCTTTGTGTCTCGTTTGTTTTTGACGGAAAGAAAGCGGGTCATTAAAACGGCATCCGCGTGGTGCAGGCGTACCGCTTCGGCAAGGGCCTCCCGTGAGGCACGCTCTTTCAGGGCAGGCACGGTGTAACTGGGGACGGCCCGGATACCTCGCTTGCGTAGCTCGTTGGCAAAAATCTCTTCAAAGGTCTGACGTGTTTCAGATGCCTCTGACAGACCCACAACCAGCAGCGCAGTATACGGTTTGGGCGTTATTCCGGTTGCTGTCTGAGACGAGACGAGGGTGACGGATGCGCATCCGGCCAGCGAAAGCGCCAGCAGGAGGCCGGACAGCGTGAGAGCTAACATCTGCATAGTTAAGAGCGTTCCCTTCAGATTCAGCCGTTCCGGTACTGCCGTCCCCGTTGGAGCAGCCTGGCTTCAGGCCTTGAACTTACTCTCGGTTCCGGCAACCAGGCGGCTGATATTGGTGTGGTGTTTAACGATGACGATGGCTGAAATGGTTGCTGTGGCGATCAGCAGCTGACTGCTGTGGGGTCTGAACCAGATGATCAGCGGCATGGCTGCTGCCGCTGCGATGGAGCCGAGGGAGATGTAGCGCCAGATAGCTACCAGCAGGATGAAGATTCCCAGCGCTGCCAGCACCGCCAGCGGCGCCAGTGCCAGGTAGACCCCCAGGGCGGTGGCAACNNCCCTTGCCCCCCTTGAACAGCAGGAAGATGGAGAAGACGTGGCCGCAGAAGGCGGCCAGCCCGATCCATGCCTGCAGCGGCTCCCCCATGCCCAGCTTCCAGGCGACAAGTACCGGCAGGAGCCCTTTCAGGCAATCGCCGATCAGGGTCAGTATCCNNTGGCGCCGATGTTGCCGCTGCCCTCCTTGCGTACGTCAATGCCGTAGAGCTTGCCCAGCAGAAGGCCGGTGGGGATGGAGCCCAGCAGGTAGGCCCCGACTATCCAGGCCAGGGGGGTGATCACAGCTTGCTCAGCTGGGAGCGGGCGTCTCCCAGGTGCTTGCTGGCCGGGTATTCCCGTACCAGTCGCGACAGTGAGGTCTGGGCCTTCTCACGGTCCCGTATCTTCAGGGCCGCTCTGCCCAGGTAGTACAGGGTTTCGTCGTGGCCGGTGTAGTCGGGAAAGTCAATCAGTACCCGCTCAAAACGACCGATAGCGGCAGGATAGGCATCGGTGCGGTAGTAGAANNCGACATAGATCTCGTACTGGGCCAGCTTGCCCCGGCAATCAACAATTTTTTCCTGAACCCGGGACACATATTGGGAGTTGGGGTACTGGCGCACAAAGCTCTCAAACAGGGTAAGGGCGTTTTTGGTGGGGGTCTGGTCGGTGTCAATGCCGGTGATC
>DKFG01000013.1:0-345 GCA_002452325.1 Geobacter sp. UBA6802 | reverse complement strand
TTCTGGAAGGCAACCTCCCCCTGGGCATACAGCTCTTCAGGGGTCGAGTCCGCCTTGGGGGCGCTGGCGCACCCCTGCAGAAGCAGCAACAGGGCCGGGATACACAACAGGATAGAACGGGTCAGTTTCATGATTATTCCTTCTGAGTTCAGTTCCCTTCGACTCCGCTCANNGAGCGGAGTCGAAGCGCGTTTCAACAAACAGAGTGCTGTACAACGACGTGGGTCGCTTACAGGAAAATTAGTCCAGCAGGTCGCTGCCTGCAGGGGCGGCAGCCAGGGTGGCAATAGTGTCGTGGTTCAGCCAGAGTGCCGGTTCGGCGCAACTCCAGGAGGCCTGCAGCAT
>DKFG01000060.1 GCA_002452325.1 Geobacter sp. UBA6802 | reverse complement strand
CCTTGGGGTTGTGCTTGTACTCCCCCTTTTTCCATGCGGGATCGTTAAAGATAGCCCAACGGGCCACGGCGTTCAATGAAATAGCCTGGGGTGAGGGGCGTGGAGTGGTTGCAAGGGCAATCACGGAGGAGACTCGATCGGGGTACTGGGTTGCCCACTCCAGGGCCTGCATGCCGCCCATGCTGCCCCCCATTACACAAAGCAGTTTCTTGATCCCCAGCTGTGTAATCAGCAGTTCCTGGGCGCGTACCATGTCCCGTACGGTGATGACCGGAAAAGAGAGGTTGTAACGTTTACCAGTGCGGGGGTTAATGGAGGCAGGTCCGGTGGAGCCGTAGCAGGAGCCGATCACGTTGGAGCAGATCACGCAGTAGCGGTCGGTATCCAACAGTCTGCCGGGGCCGACAATGGCATCCCACCAGCCCGGCCTGGTGTCTTCGGCTGTCCGCTTACCGGCCAGGTGGGCATCACCGGTCCAGGCATGCTCAACCAGAATTGCGTTGGAGCCGTCCGCATTCAGGGTGCCGTACAGCTCATACACCAGCGTAACCGGCGCCAGGATGCGACCGCTCTCAAGCCGTATACCCGTTTCAAAGGTTATGGACTGTTCCTGAACAACACCGATTGACATGAAAAAGCCCCTGTCATGAGCAGGGGCTTTGGATGGACTCAGAAGCGCCTCGCTCATCTTCGCCTTTCGGCAGGATTTAGCACCTGACGCCCCTACAGAGGACCGGTTGCTGTGGCTTCGTCGGNNTTGCGGCAGGATTTAGCACCTGGCGCCCTGTTTGTCGCAGGGCCGGTTGCTGTGGTTTCATCGGGCCTTATCCCTCCACCACTCTTGATAAGCAGGTTTTGGGGTATACATACGTCATTGCCCCTGACAGAGTCAACGCAAATGTCACGGTTTGCCTACAAGACCGGATAGGTCTGGAAAATACCACCGCCATCTGGTATACACAGGGTCTGTAAAAGCTCGTTTAACACTGCCTGATAAACGTCATGAGCATAGATTCGGGAGGAATCATGAGACAGCTGTTGTTGCTGATCAGCCTGCTTGCGCTGCCCCTGCTGGGGGGCTGTGCTCACAACTATTACAACCTGCCTCAAGAGGTGGTGGCAAACAAGGTGCGGGTGGTCGGCATGGTGCCGATGATTGTGGATGCAGAATCCGACATCCGTTTCCCTCAGCGTGAGGAGTTGCTTAACCTGATGGTCAGCATGAACCGATCCTTTGAGCGTGATCTGCTGCGGCTGGTAAAGAATACCAACAGTTTTTACGCGGTAACCATGCTTGATCTGGACCCGAAGGCCGCCTTCTCGGAGCTGCTTTTCCGGCGTGAGCGTCGTGATGATGCGGCAGTGCAATATAACAAATATTTCTGGAAGGAAGAGGCGCTGGGTGCACTGATCCGCAAGAATAGTCTGGACGCGGTGATGTTGGTGGTGGTCAGCGGGGTGACCCGCCCTGACAAGATCAGCTCCTCGAACCTGCTTGATACCTTGGAGACCGACTATAACTTTCTGATCATGACCGCGCAGATTGTTGATGCCAAAGGAGCCATCATCTGGGAATACCCCAATTTCCGGCAGCGGAGTATCTCGTACACGCCGTTGCTGAACCTGCAGTATCCTGATTTTGACGAGGCCAGGGCCAACATGAGTGCCAAGCCGCAGGTCAAGTTCAAGACCATCGAAGGGATCAGGCGTGCACTGGAAAAGCGTCGTCTTGATCTGCTGCGACGTGAAACCGGTGAAGTTGAGTTGTACATCAGCCAGTTTGAGACGATGACTTCTATGATGAAGGTTGATGGCAGCCTGAGAAAACGTAGTTCAGCAGAGCCTGCACAAACGGGGAGGGACTAGCAGTGTTGATTGAAATCGGGTTTGAAGGGGGTAAGAAGGTTACCGCATCGTTCCCTGGCGGACTGCAGATGAAGACCGATCAGTCTGTGGAAAACGGTGGTGAAGGGGCCTACCCTGAGCCGTTTGCCTGTTTTCTCGGCTCTATCGGCACCTGCGCCGGTATTTATGTCCTCGAGTTTTGCAATGCACGCCGGATTCCTGCCGACAAGGTCTCGTTGACCCAGGAGATCTCTTTTGCAGAAGATGAACAGGGAAAGCGTCGCCTCGCCAAGGTGGCCCTGACGGTCAATCTGCCCCCGGAGTTTCCGGAACGGTACCGGAAGGCGATTGTCAAGGCTGCTGAACTCTGCTCTGTTAAAAAGGCGATTATGCACCCTCCGGAATTTGTGGTTGATTACCAGGTACAGTGACCATTCCAGTGGATGACGTTCGTAAGGAGAAGTTGAAAAAAGAGCTGCAGGGGATCGGCATCGGCGCGGTGGGTCTCTTTCTGTTGCTGGCCTTCCTCACCTTCAGTGCAGCTGATCAGTCTCTGAACAGCTGGTCGACCGAAGGGGGGGTACGCAATCTGGGGGGGCGCCTGGGCGCCCAGATGGCCGACCTCTGTTTGATGCTGTTTGGTCTGGCTGCATACCTTTTGCCGACGGCACTGCTTTATATCGCCTACAACCTGTTGCGCTTCAAGGAGCCGCGCCTCAGGTTCTACAAGGTGGCTGCCTTCTGTGGTCTGCTGTTTTCCCTGGCCTCGCTGTTTGCCTTCAATCTTGAATCAACCCTGCTGTTCGGCCAACAGGTAGCGACAGGTGGTCTGATCGGCGGGGGTACGGCCCAGTTTCTCAAAAGCAACCTCAATACCTTTGGCGCCCTCTTAGTCCTGCTGCCGCTTTTGGCCGCCTCAATTATGATCCTCTCCGGTTTCTCTTTTGTACTATTTGCCTCCTGGTGGCTGGAAACGTTGCGTACCAAATGGGCTGCCCGCTCACAGCGGGCAGCCTACAATCGTGAAGAGCGGCAACGTGAACAGGCCCGTACCGGTGGCAAACCAGCCCCTTCAGCCGGTCCGATGATCAAGGAGGCTACGCCGCCAAGCCCGCCCCGCCCCAACTTCTTCAAGAAAGAAAAGAAGAAGGAAAAGGCTAAAGATACGCTGGTACAGGAATCGTTTGAGTTTATCAAGCAAGAGGGGGAGTTCGTTACCCCGCCGTTGTCGCTGCTGGATCCGCCGCCTGCCACGGAACGGCGGATAGACCGCGAGGCGCTGGAGATGAACGCCCGATTGCTGGAAAAGAAACTGCTGGACTTCGGTATTGACGGTGAGGTTAAGGAGATCTGTCCCGGCCCGGTCATCACCATGTATGAATTTGCCCCGGCCCCCGGCATCAAGA
>DKFG01000091.1:2621-3132 GCA_002452325.1 Geobacter sp. UBA6802 | reverse complement strand
GTCAGCTCCTGCCGTTTTTCCGGTACCAGGGTGCATTGCTCCGGTCTGATCCGGCAGGCGATACCCACCATTTCCTCCGTTGCAGCCATTTCAAGGTTCAGCTTGGTCTGGACGGTCCTGCGCAGGATCTCCAGGTCACGATCCTGGATATGACGCCGGTCCTCCCGCAGGTGAATCGTAATACCTTCAGCCCCGGCCAGTTCACCGATAGCTGCCGCCGTAACCGGATCAGGCTCGCTGCCGCCCCGTGCCTGGCGTACGGTGGCAATATGATCAACATTTAAACCAAGTTTTGCCATGTTCGTTACTTCTCCCCAAGCTGTTGTTTGACCAGATCGGCAATCTCGTTGGCCCAAGTGGTGATCTCGTATTTGTCCTGGCCCTCAAGCATGATCCTCAGTAGCGGTTCGGTACCGGAATACCGGATCAGTACCCGTCCTTCGTCACCCAGCTTCTGTTCCACATCGCGGATTGCTTTAGCCACGCTGGGCAGGGTCATGATATCTTTACG
>DKFG01000091.1:2376-2578 GCA_002452325.1 Geobacter sp. UBA6802 | reverse complement strand
ACCGCCAGCAGCTGCAGGGCGGCCAGCACACCGTCGCCGGTGGTGTTGTGTTCCAGGAAGATCAGGTGGCCTGACTGCTCGCCGCCAAGAGTATACCCCCCTTTGCGCATCTCTTCCACTACATAGCGATCCCCCACGGCAGTCTTGATGATAGAGCCGCCAGCCCGACGCAGTGCAATATCCAGCCCCATGTTGCTCATGA
>DKFG01000091.1:0-2301 GCA_002452325.1 Geobacter sp. UBA6802 | reverse complement strand
GGTCGGCATCGCCGTCAAGGGCAATGCCGATATCAGCACGATGCTGCTTGACCGCCTCACTGATCACCTCCGGGTGCAGCGATCCGCAGCCGGCATTGATGTTAGTGCCGTTGGGTTTCACTCCCAGGGCGATCACCTCTGCCCCCAGTTCTGAAAAAACAGCCGGAGCCACCTTGTAGGCAGCGCCGTTACCGCAGTCCAGCACGATTTTTAGTCCGGTCAGATCAAGATTCTGGGGGAAGGTGTTCTTGAGAAAAACAATATAGCGGCCGGCAGCATCATCAATCCGGAAGGCCTTACCCACTTCATCAGCAGTGGGGCGTAGTGCGTCGATTTTTTTTGAGTCAAGCAGCTTTTCAATCTTGAGCTCGATCTCATCTGGTAATTTGTAGCCGTCTGCCGAGAAGAACTTGATGCCATTGTCTTGGAACAGATTATGGGAGGCGGAGATTACCACCCCGGCATCAGCGCGCATCGACTTAGTGATATTGGCAATGCCGGGGGTGGGCAGCGGACCCACCAGTAAGACATCAACCCCCATGGAACAGATACCGGCTACCAGCGCGCTCTCCAGCATATAGCCGGAGATGCGCGTGTCTTTGCCGATAACGATTTTATGGCGCTTGCCGTGAGTGCATTTGAAGATGTAGGCTGCTGCTCGCCCCAGCTGCATGGCGGTTTCAGTGGTCATGGGATGGATGTTGGCCACTCCGCGAACCCCATCGGTTCCAAACAGTTTTTTCATGTCATGCTCCTTGGCGTGTTCGGTCTGTTGAGCTCTCCATAGCCTTTTTAAGCATTTTTCTCAGCTCAGTCTGATCAATATCGTAGTGAATAGCGCCATCCTGCACCGCTGAAATCTTGCCGGTCTCCTCGGAAACCACCAGCACCAGTGCATCGGACAGTTCTGAAAGCCCCAAAGCGGCCCGATGGCGGGTGCCGAAGCTCTTGGCGATATCAGGATTGTGCGAGAGGGGTAGCAGGCAACCGGCCCGGGTTATCTTGCCGCGCTGCAGCAGTACGGCACCATCATGGATGGGGGAGTAGGGCAGGAAGATGGAGTTGAGTAGTTCGCTGGTTACCTTGGCATCGATATCGGTACCGACCTGGATCAGGTGTTCAATCGGCTGCTGTCTGACCACCACAATCAGGGCGCCGATCTGGCGGCTGGCCAGGTCGGCCAGTGCCCGCAGCACCTCATCCACCGCCCCGTCCTCCGCCGGTTGATCCGCTGTCTGCTGCTGGCGCTTGCCCAGCATCAGCAGGGCGCGGCGCAGGTCGTTCTGGAAAATGATCGCCAGGACAACCGGCATGGAGAGAATAATCACGTCAATGACGCGGATCAGCGGGGCAACCTGTATCA
Organism: Geobacter sp. UBA6802; assembly: GCA_002452325.1. Classification (GTDB taxonomy): domain Bacteria; phylum Desulfobacterota; class Desulfuromonadia; order Geobacterales; family Pseudopelobacteraceae; genus Trichlorobacter. Next base: position 938 of record DKFG01000091.1, on the reverse strand, counting down.
GGCGGGCGATCAGTGAGAAGACGACCAGAACCCCCATCACCCCCAGCAGGCGCAGGGCAACGTCACGCCGGATCAGCAGGGAAAAGAGATAGATCAGTGCGGCCAGGATAATGCTGTCACTGATGCCGTTAAGGTCGATGGGGCAGCTCATTGGTTGTCTCGGGGGTACAGGGTTAGCGGGTGTTGATGGCATGGGCCATCAGGGCAACATCTCTCATGGCCTGCACATCATGCACCCGCACTATCCGGGCGCCGGATGTTACGGCATGGGCTACGGTGGCGGCAGTGCCGAACAGCCGGTCGGCAGCAACCTCCCGCTGCAGAACCCTGCCGATAAAGGCCTTGCGTGAGGTTCCCACCAGCAACGGGTAGCCAAGCTTTGCCAGCTCAGGCAGCCGGCGCAGCAGTTCCAGATTGCCGTGCAGATCCTTGGCAAAGCCGATGCCGGGGTCCAGGCAGATCTGTGCCTGGGTGATGCCGGCAGCACGGGCAGTTGCAGCCGACTGCAACAGGCTGGCCGCCACCTCACCCAGCAGGTCCGCGTAGCCGGTATCCTGCTGCATCTGCTGGGGAGTGCCCCGGGTGTGCATCACAACCAGACCGGCCTGATGCCGGGCAACCACCGCTGCCAGATCAGGGTCAAAGTTCAGGCCGCTGATGTCATTGATGATCTCTGCCCCGGCAGACAGACAGGCCTCAGCCACGCTGCTTTTCCAGGTATCGATCGAGATCGGGATGGTGAGCCTGTTGGCAAGCGCCTCAATCACCGGCAGTACCCGTGAGAGCTCGTGCTCCGCAGAAATAAGCGGTGCCCCGGGCCGGGTGCTTTCTCCGCCGATGTCAAGCAGGTCAGCCCCTTCAGCTTCCAGTTGCAGGGCCCGCTCAACCGCCTTTTCAATTGTAGCGTAGCAACCGCCGTCGGAAAAGGAATCCGGGGT
>DKFG01000312.1:1748-5813 GCA_002452325.1 Geobacter sp. UBA6802 | reverse complement strand
CCGCCATGGCCTTTGAGAACGAGTTTCACGGCATGATGGCTGTCAAGACGTTTTATGGTAACTTTGATAATGCCGGATTGCAGACTGCAAAGAAGACCTATAAAACTGATAACTACACTGAGCAGCGTACCCGTATTCAGTACACTGCAAAGGCCAGCGATGACCTGAAATTGGTAACACACTTTGAGATGAACACCAAGTGGGGCGATGCTGCTTCCGGTGGTGACATTGATACTGATGGTAGCAACCTTGTTGTAAAGCACGCGTATCTTGATTTTAATATGGGCAAATCACTAAATATGAAGCTCGGCCAGCTGGCTTATAAAGACCTGATCGGTGGTCTGTATGTTGATGCTGACCTGCCAATGGCGCTTGCAACCTATAAGGCTGGCTCCTACACGCTTGGTCTTGGTTACAGCCGTTTTCAAGATACGGCTGCTACAGCTGAATTCAAAGGTGACTTGGCAGCAGATCTGTATGCTGTAGAGAATACCTTTGCTTTGAACAAAGATACCAAGTTGGGTCTCGCATACTATTTAAATGCCGATAATTCTGTTGCCAACACTGCAAAGAAAATTAATACGTTTGGCTTGTTTGGCCAAACAAAGATGGGAGGGCTGGATTTGTCGGCATTTGCAGCTATGCAGGCTGGCTATAAGAATACTCTTGGTGTAAGGACAAGCTATCATGGTTGGGCAGCCAATGTGCTGGCCAAGATGAAGCTGGGATCCGGCAATATGCGTACCGGCGTTCTGTTTACCTCCGGTAACAATAAGACCGGCGGTCATAATGGTGGATGGCAGACGCTGAGTGCTTCTAGTGCTACGGCTCCTTACGGTACCGGTGCTGTTCAGAACTCATACAATCAGTCCGGTATGATGCTGTTGGTGCGGAACACCTCCATGGGCGGTACCTCTACCGATAACTACTTCCGTAAGCCGATCACCAACATTGCACTTGCACATGTTGGCTACGATGCCAAGTTGACTGACAAAATGTATCTGAACGGTAATGTTGGTTTTGCATGGGTTCCTGCTTCAAACGAGTTAAAGCCTGGTACTTATGTAGCTAAACCCAATGGTGGAGATTTCATGGGTACTGAGATCAACCTTGAGGCCGGTTACAAGCTGTACAAGAACTTGACCCTGAAGGCACAGGCCGCTACAGTTATACTTGGAGGTGCCTATAAGAAGGTTGCTGTAGATGCTGCTGGGGCACCTGCTGATCCTACGATGCCTTGGACAACCCGTCTGGGCGCACACTACAGCTTCTAAGCCATTTGACGTAACACAACGTTGAACATGATAAGGCGGCACCGAAAACGGTGCCGCCTTTTTCAGTTGAGGCAAATCAGGGGATGTGGCATAGTTCAGCACACAGAGTAACAGTCAGGAGGTTGACGTGACAAAGGAATATACCGATCTGATTTTAGAGGCGATGAACGATAAGTTTCAACAGATGTTGGAGTGTTTCAGCACGCTGGACGCAAAAATTGACCGCGTTGAAGAACGCCTGACCGATAAAATTGATATAGTTGATGCCAAGGTAATGGGACTTTCAAAACGGGTAGATCAGATTGAAGAACGTCTGAGCCGTGAGATAGCCGAAGTGCGGACAGAATTGGTCGAGCACCGCAACAACAGCGAGATGCATCGGGCAGCACCCAAGCGGAGTACGCTGAAAAAAGTTGTTTGAGTACCGCAGCCTAATCGTTTTTGACACCGGCCGGGGGATGTGGCATACTCCTCCGGCTTTTGCGTATACAATGATCTACCCTAAAAAGCAGTTGCAACACGGAGACACAGAGTTCACAGAGCAAAATCTATGAGTTACGTACTCAAGGTCGCTTAGTTGATTCCCAAAAATGGAATAGCTCGTTTGGGTTTCAAGTCTTTGATTTCTCAGTGCCACTGTGCCTCTATGTTGTTAAACTGCTGTTTTTAGGTATACTGGAGGAACTATGAAGCGATATCTGTTAGTGCTGCTGATGCTGTTAATGACAGCTGTATCAGCCTTTGGTGCCGATCCGCTACGGGTCTATGTTGGCGAGTTTAATGCCGTTGGGGTACAGGGTAAAGATGATATCAAGGCTGCCCTGCAATCCCTGCTTGCTTCGCGTCTAACCAGTGACAAGCTGTTGTCGGTTGCCACGGCAGCCGAGGCTGAATTGCTGGTGAGCGGCACCTATATTAGCATCGGCAAGCAGTATAATATCGATGCCATTGCCAAATCAGCCAACGGTCAGACCGTTTCCCGCACCTTTGTGCAGGGTGAAGGGGGACAGGAGGCATTGTTTTCAGCCGTAGGTAACTTGGCCCAAAAGTTGGGTGCAGATATTGAGGGCAAACTGGTATCCAGCAGCATCCCCAGAATGGCACCGGTGGTAGTAGCCCTGCCGACGGTGGCAGCACCTAAACCAGGTTCTACTGATATTTTAAGGTCAGCAACAGTAGCTGAAGGGGCCAACATCCAGCGGGTTCCCCAGGGCGATATCATTAAGCCGCAGGCTTTTTATCGCGGAGCGCCCAAACAGGGTGAGATTAAGCGGTTGGACGGGGTGTTCAATCTGCTGGCGTTCGGCGGCCTAGATGCCAACGGCAAGCGGCTACTGTTTATGGCGCAGGATCGAGCGGTTCAGCTGATCCGCGAAGGAGAAAACAGGCCGTTGACCGGTTTCAGTGTCTCCGCAAATCAGAAGATTTTCGGGCTTGATTATGTGGACACTGATGATGACAGTAAGCCAGAACTGTATGTAACTGTTCTGGCAAATGGAGAGGTTGCCTCACAGATATGGGAGCTTAAAAACAATAAACTGGTTAAGGTCGCTGACAACATCCCTTACTTTTTCCGTGCTATAGCTCTTGCTGGTGGTCAGATGAAGCTGTATGCACAAGAGCAGGGCAGTGGTGCAGACCAGTTTTACGGTGATGTGTACGAGGTAGTCCGTAAAGGTAAAAAAATAATTAAAAAAAATAAGATACCAATGCCTCGCTTTGGGAACGTCTTTAGCTTTAATCAGTTCAGGCATAGTAGTGGTGAGTTACTTACGGTTGTGTACCATGATGAGAACTACCTTGTGGTGTACGATAAAGAACTGAAAGAGTTGTGGCGCAGTAATGATGCTTTTGGTGGTTCAGAATTGTTTTATCAGGTTGAAGATTTAAGCCGGTTCCAGACGTACGGTGATAAATATCGTTGGTACTTTCGCAATCAGCCTATTCAGGTGACGTCCGAACAGGAAGTGCTGGTTGGAAAAAACGACGGCTTCTTTGTGCTGGGCAACGCACGTATGTACAAGCGTGGTGCGGTCTACAGCCTCTACTGGAACGGCGCAGCGCTAGAAGAGGTATGGCGTACCAAGGATACCCAGAACTACATGCCTGATTTCTGGTTTGACGAGGCCAGGAGCGAACTGCTGTTGCTGCAGCTGACCCAGCGTGAAGATGTGCTGATGCGTACCAAGGGAGCAACGGCGCTGCAGATCAAGAAGGTGGAGTAGGACTCTGTCTGCAGAATCTAAAGAGGCGGCATGGGAAACTATGCCGCCTTTATTTTGACACCAGCCGGGGGATGTGGCATACTCCTCCGGCTTTTTGTGTATTTAACCTTTGTGTGAGAACGTATTGAAAGAACTGATCATTGATACCAGCCTGCCCCGTGGGGTGGCTGATTACCTGCCTGCCAGGGCTGCCGGTTTGGCATTGCTTGAGCAGCAGGTGCTGGAGATTGCAGCTCGTTGGGGGTTTCAGCGTCTGATAACGCCGGCGCTTGAGTTTGAAGATGTGCTGGCAATGGGGATGGGTGAGGGGTTGCGGACCCGAACCTTCCGCTTTGACGACTGGCAGACCGGTCGGCTGCTGGCGATACCGCCGGACATTACCCCTCAGATAGCCCGCATCGTTGCCACCCGCCTGAAGGGGCAGCCGTTGCCGCACCGGATCAGTTACAGTGGTCGGGTGCTACGTCATGCCGAGCTGCAGAGCGGGCGTAACCGCGAAATCATGCAGGCCGGAGTGGAGTTGATCGGTCTGGAGTCGCCTGAGGCCGATGCCGAGATGGTGGCCA
>DKFG01000312.1:0-1743 GCA_002452325.1 Geobacter sp. UBA6802 | reverse complement strand
GATCTGGGCCAGGTGGCCTTCTGCCAGGGGGTTTTTGAGGCATCGGTGCTGTCTGGCGAACCGTTGCGTCTGATCAGTGAGGCGGTGGCACTGAAGGATGTCTCTGCGGTGGCGAAGCTGTTGCAGCGCTTTCCGGTCAGTGCAGCATCACAGCAGGAGCTGCTGGCGCTGCCACGGTTGTTTGGAGGCGTTGCCGTGCTGGATGAGGCTGTCGGCGTGGTGACAAATCCCCGTTCTGTTGCGGCCCTCGCCAACATCAGCGAGGTGGTTGCCATCCTTGAGCTGCACGGCATTCGTGATTGTCTGACCGTTGATCTGGGTGAAACCAGGGGGCTGGATTACCACACCGGGCTTACCTTTGAAGGCTTTGTGCCCGGCTTTGGCGAGGCGCTGTTCAGTGGTGGCCGTTATGATAATCTGACAGCCCGTTACGGTTTTCAGGCCCATGCCACCGGCTTTACCTGTAATCTGTTCAATCTGCTGCAGGCCCTTGAACTGCAGGGGCAGACAACACCAGATGCTCGGGACCTGCTGGTATTTAATAGCGCTGATGACCGTTGCGAGGCGCTGCAGGTCTCCCGTGAACTAAGAAAGCGGGGGTATCGCGTGGCTCGGGATATCATCACCCGTGATCTTGACGATTCAATGAACTATGCACAGCAGTCCGGCATCCTGGCGCTGCTGATAATCGGCGAGAAGCCCGGCAGCTATGCTTTACTGCAGGCAGACGGCACATCTGAAGAGATTCTTACTAAAGACGAGCTCTGGCAGCGGTATCCGGCCAAGAGCTGAAACGATTCGGGAGTTATTTATGGCAAATGTAGTGGTGGTTGGGGCCCAATGGGGCGACGAAGGCAAGGGTAAGGNNTTGTTGATATCTATACCGAGTATGCGGATGAGATCGTGCGCTACCAGGGGGGCAACAACGCCGGGCACACGCTGGTGGTGGGTGACGAAAAAGTGGTGCTGCATCTGATTCCGTCCGGTGTACTGCATGCCGGCAAGCGTTGTGTGATCGGTAACGGTGTGGTGCTTGACCCGGAGGTGTTCATCATGGAGGTGAACCGGCTTAAAGGTGCCGGACGCCTTGAAGATGATGCGACGCTGCTGCTGTCGGAGTCGCTGCATATTATCATGCCGTACCACAAGGCGATTGATATTGCCCGTGAGGCCAAGAGCGGTGATAAGAAGATCGGCACCACCGGTCGTGGTATCGGTCCATGCTACGAGGACAAGATCGGCCGTCGCGGTGTCAGGTTGATGGATCTGATTGATCCGGTGGCTTTCAGTCGTAAGCTGCGTGAAAACCTGGAAGAAAAAAATGCCATCCTGGAGCGGCTTGGTGAAGAGCCGCTGAACTATAATGAAATTTATCGTACCTACCAGGACTTTGCCGAGATCCTGAAGAAGTATATGGCTGATACTTCGCTGGTGTTGTCAAAGTCAGTTGCTGCCGGTAAGAAGCTGTTGTTTGAAGGGGCACAGGGCACACTGCTTGATGTTGATCATGGCACCTATCCGTTTGTTACCTCTTCTTCTACCTGCGCTGGTGGTGCGGCAACCGGTACCGGTGTTTCGCCCCGTGAGATCCACGAGGTTGTTGGTATTTCCAAGGCCTATGTGACCCGGGTCGGTAGTGGGCCGTTCCCTACGGAGTTGTTGGAGGAAACCGGCGAAAAATTGCGTCAGATTGGTGGCGAGTTTGGTGCCACAACCGGTCGTCCCCGCCGTTGTGGCTGGGTT
>DKFG01000157.1:469-16424 GCA_002452325.1 Geobacter sp. UBA6802 | reverse complement strand
CAGGAAGGAACCGTCATGGTCACTTTTATCATCAGAAAGGACGGCACCATTTCCCATCCACAGATTGTTTCCAGCAGCGGCTATGCCCTGCTGGACGAACAGGCGATCAGCGCCATTCTGGATGCAGCTCCATTTCCCCGACCGCCGGTTGCGGCCCAAATGCGTGTGCCGGTGGTCTATCAACTGGCCTGAATCCGATGAGTAAAACGATCACAAAAAGGAGTTAAAAAGTATGCAAAAAACCGTACCAGCCGTATTGATGACCAGCCTTTTGTTCTGCCCATTGCTGGTGCAGGCCCAGGAAACAGCCCAGAAGATGACCACCGATGATGTCAAGGTTACTGCAACAAAAGTAGCACGCCCGATTGAGGAGGTGCCCTATTCGGTGGAAAACGTAACTACCGAAGAGATTCAACGCAAGGCTGTAGCAACAATTGCCGACACCCTGCGTGATATTCCTGGCGTTGTAGTTTCGGATGGTTCCATGGCCGGTGCCAAGCGAATCTCGATACGGGGGGAGAGCGGCGCCAGGGTACTCATCATGATCGATGGACAGAAGATTTCAGAGCAGAAATCTATGGACGGTTCCATATACATGATTGACCCGGCCATTGTGGAGCGGGTGGAGGTGATCAAGGGACCTGCTTCAGTACTCTACGGTTCAGAAGCCATTGGCGGTGTGGTTAACATTATTACCAAAAAAGCAGGCAGCAAACCGGTTCAGATTGAGGCCGGCATCACCTTTGACTCATCAACAAACGGCCTCAAAGAGAATATATCGCTCTTCGGCAAGATAGATCGTGTCGGTTATCGTCTGTACGGCAGCTTTTCCGATCAGCAGGACCGCAAAGCACCTGGTGGAACCCTGGACAACACCGCTTTCAGGGAGATGAACGGCAAGGCTTACCTTGACTACCAGTGGGATAATGCCACTGCTGCCTTCACCTATGAAAAGTTTAGAAACAAGTTAAGTGTGTTTACACCGCCAGGCACTACCAGCAGCACCATGCCCTACTTCTATCAAGATCTTCCGGACTGGTCCCGGGAAAAGTACGCTGTTTCTCTTGATCTGCGCAAGCTGCCGGCGCCCCTGGTCAAGGTCACGGCCAATGCCTTCTACCAGAACACCCTCAAAGACTTCATTATGGACATGGACATTAAGCCAATGCCTGCCATGACTATCCAAACCCGTAACCAGACCAAAAACGATCTGGATACGCTCGGCGTCCAACTTCAGGCCGACTGGCTGTTGTTCAACGACCATTATGTGATAACCGGATTCGACTTCAACAAGGACTGGCTGACGGCCAACGAAACGCGCCGCAGACGGGTACTGCCTGCACCAGGTGTCTGGACAACCACTCTTTACAAGGACAAGGCAGAAAGCGATGTCTACGCCCTGTACGCCCAGGATGAATGGAACTTTGCCAAAGACTTCATCCTGACCGCCGGCCTTCGTCAGACCTGGGTCTCAACCGCACTCACCTCGGCAACTGATCCGCTGCTTAAAACCGGTTCAAACAGTGACAACAACCTGGTCGGTTCAGTGGGCCTGACCTGGAATGGCCTGAAAAATACCAGCCTGCGCCTGCTCTTCGCCCAGGGATATCGCAACGCCACTCTGCAGCAGCTCTACATGGGAACTGTCCACGGCAGCTCCACCCCCACCTACGGCAACCAGGACCTCAAGCCTGAAGAATCCATGAATATTGAGTTTGGCATCCGTTATAAATACAAAGGATTCAACCTGGATACCGCTCTGTTTGGCAGCGAAACCAAAAACCTGATTACCACCATGAAGCATCCCACCATAGCCAGCGCCAGCATTTTCGGTAACGTAGATAAAGCCTACAGCTACGGGGTTGACAGCTCTCTCAGCTACAATGTTGAGAGTATCGGTCTGACTCCCTACGCTTCCATCAGTTACCTGCAACGCCGGTTTGAGTCTGCCACGCTGAAAACCTGGAAAACTGACCGGCCTGCCGTACAGGGTAAGGTGGGCCTGCAGCATGAAAAAAACATGAGCGGTAATTGGGGCTACTATGTGGACGTTTACAGCCGCTTTGCCGATGCTGCCGAGTATGAGTCATCGTCCAATGTTGTAGATCGCACCCCAGGATGGATGACCTTGAACCTGGGGACCGGTCTGACATTTGGTAAAAACCGTCAACATACCCTGGCCCTGAATCTTAACAACCTCCTGGACAAGCGTTACAGCACCTCAACCGAGAGTATCCCGATGGCGGGCCGTAGTGCTGTTGTCAGCCTTAACGTGGCTTTTTAGGGGCAGACCATGACGGAATCAAAACAGAACAGCCCCTACTGGAACGTGCGGGAACTGGTGGTGATCGGCATCTTTGCCGCCGTGATCAAGGTGTCCAGCATACTGGTGGCTCTGGTGGGGGGCGGTATGAACCCGCTGACCCTGATCATGAAGAACCTGTTGTTTACCACGCTGTTGGTGGTGCTGCTGTACAAGCTACGTAAATTCGGCACGTTGACCCTCTTTCTGGGGGTCAGCGCGCTGGTTTCGGCCATGTTGCTGGGAGGCAGTCTGGTGCTGATACCGGCCTCCATCCTGGCCGGACTGATTGCCGAGGCCTTGATCAAGCTGCTGGGAGGCTACCGTTCCCCGGCAGCAATCATGATCGGCGTTGCCATCTATGATGCACTGTCAAAGCTGATGTCGCTGGGGGTTTCCTGGTTCATGCTGCGGGAGCAACCCAAGATGATCATCATGGGGGCGGTGATTGTGGCTGTCGGGTATGTGGGGTCACTGATCGGCCTGTTTACCGGCCGCTATTTTGTCAAGGAGCTGCGCCATGCAGGTATCATTCACCAGTAACGGACCGGAAACGCCCCTGCACCAGATGGATGTGCGTACCAAGATGCTGATCAGTGCGGCTGCCTCACTAGTCGTGATCCTGTTGAAAAGTGTCCCTGCCCTGGCGTTGTTGTCCCTGGCAAGCGCCGGTTATCTGATGCTGACCAGACGGTGGCGGGTGATGATTATTGCCTGGATCGTTATTCTGCTACTCTGGATCACTGCAGTCGGCTTTATGAACCTGATGCACCTGTTCATGCCGAAGATGGGCGCCTCAGGCATGGCTAACATGCTGATACCGTTTTTACGCTCACTGGTGCTGGTTAACACCCTGCTGGCCATGGCCCTGTCCACCAGAATCCAGGGAATACTGACCACCCTGCGTTCGCTGCATCTGCCCTACTGGCTGTATATTCCGGCTGCGGTGATGGTTAGATTCCTGCCATCGCTGGTGGAGGATATGCGGCAGATTGCCGAAGCGATCAGGATCAAAGGATATCCGCTCAATCCCTGGGCGCTGCTGTTTTCCCCGCGCCGCACCATCAGACTGTTCTTTGTGCCGATGCTGTTTCGTGCATTGCGAACCTCGGATGACCTGGGTATTGCAGCAGAATTAAAGGGAGTCGGATATGGCGATAGAATCTCCCGCTTCAGGGAGCAGCGGTTCAGCCGGTTTGATTACGGTACTCTGGCTGCCTCATGCGCCTGCTTTATCCTGTCACTGGTCATCAATGCCTACAGCAAGGTTACCACCTTCATGGGCATGTAATTACTGATTCCATTTTAGAGCGCACCCCCATCGGAGATCATTTGTGCTGAGATTTACTGACGTAACCTATAGCTACCCCTTTTCAGACAAACAGGCAGTTGAACAGATCTCGCTGCATGCCGAAGCAGGTCAGGCACTACTCTGTACCGGCAGCTCAGGCTGTGGAAAATCAACCCTGATCAGACTGGCAAACGGGCTGGCTCCCCACTATTTTCAAGGCGATCTGAAAGGGCAAGTAGTGGTGGCCGGAACAGATAACGCAGATCGGCCGATCCATGCCATTGGCCATGATCTTGGCACCCTGTTTCAGGACCCGGAACAACAGTTTTTTGCGCTGAATGTTACCGATGAACTGGCCTTTGCCCATGAATGGCGCAACACACCGCCAAATCTGATTAAAGAGCGGATCATGGCGGCAGCACAACAGTTCGGGCTGCTGGAACTGCTTGAATCAAGCATCCACGAGCTGTCTGAAGGGCAAAAGCAGAAAATCGCGCTGGCCGGGATCATGTCCCTTGGCCCCAAGCTGCTGATACTTGATGAACCATCAGCAAACCTTGACCCCGAGGCGACCAGAGAGCTGGCCTTGATGCTGGCTGATCTGAAAAAGAGCGGTGTTACCCTGCTGATTGTTGATCATCGCCTGTACTGGCTGCGGGATCTGATTGATCAGGTGCTGGTGATGGAAAACGGCAGGATCGTCAAACAGATCCCCTTTGCTGAACTTGATGATGATGCATTGCGTGAACGTTACGGACTGCGCAACACCAGTGTGCATGACCGGCGAGGCCAACTTGCCTGCGTAACCAGCCATTCCGGGGCCATCTCCATCTCTGGCCTGACCTTTGCCTATCAGGGCAAAGCACCGCTCTTTACCGATTTCTCTGTTGCCCTGCCTAAAGGGATGGTGATTGGCATTATCGGCACTAACGGAGTCGGCAAGACCACCTTTGCCCGGCTGATTACCGGCTTGTTGCCGATGAAATGCGGGAATATCAGTATTGATGGTAAACCGGTCACTCCCAAAGAGCTGATGCATCGTTCAAGTATCGTGCTGCAGAATACTGATCACCAGCTCCATATGCATACCGTCCGCAAGGAACTTGAGGCGGTCACCCACCACCATGCTGATCGGGCTGATACTGTTGCCGTTGCTGCAATCATGCAGGAATTCAACATTGCCCATCTGGCCGACCGACACCCCCAGTCCCTTTCCGGTGGTGAAAAACAGCGGCTGGTGATCGCCTGCGCCGTGATCAGACAGCCTGATATACTGATACTGGATGAGCCGACCAGCGGCCTGGATGGCGCCAATATGGCGGTTATTGCCGAAACCATTACCCGCTTTGCCCGCCGTGGAGCCTGTGTCCTGGTCATCAGCCATGACCTTGAACTGCTTGAACGGGTCTGCACCTGCCGGATGGAACTGTGCAGTACCGGACTGAAAACAGACAACACAAAGGAGCTGAACCATGAACAACCCAACAACTGAAATCAAGGAACGCCTGCAACAGATGATCAGCGCAAATCCCAACCAGATGCTTGGCACACTGGCCGGTCAACTGGGGATCAGCGAGGCTGAAACAATCTATTATCTGCCGGAGGAGATGCGCACCGCAGCGCCGGTGGAAGATTTCGAGACTATCTGGCAGACGGCATGCTGCTGGGAAAAAGCCACCTTTATTGCCGTCACACCCGGCGCAGTGGTTGAGTACATGGGCAAGCTACCCACCGGCAGCCACGGCCACGGCATGTACAACCTGCACCAGGAAGGAATCCCCCTGGGAGGTCACCTGATGATCAAACAACTCGGCTCTATCTGGTTCCTGTCCAAACCGCACTTCGGCAAGGTAAGCCACAGCATCCAGTTCTACAGCACAAAAGGACAACCGATGTTCTCCCTGTATGTAGGACGCGGCGCCGACAAGGAACTGCTGCCGGAGGTGCTGGAAAAATATAATAATCTTCGTTCCCGTTATGAGGAGGCTGTCTGATGAAAACACTGGTTACCTATTCAAGCAGAACCGGCAACACCCAAATGGTGGCGAAGGCAATACACAGCGTTTTTCCGCCTGATGCTCAGCTCTGTCCGGTAGAAGAGGCCCCGGCCCCTGAAACGTTCGACTATCTGGCCATAGGCTTCTGGGTTGACAAAGGGCTGCCCGATGAACTGGCAAAATGCTATATGAGCACGGTACGCAACAAACGGGTGGGGCTGTTCGGTACCCTGGGCGCCTGGCCTGATTCAGACCATGCCCGGCAGTGTATGGAGCACGCAGTAAAAACCATGGAAGATAACGGCAATACCGTTACCTGCACCTTTCTCTGCATGGGCAAGGTTGATCCCAAGCTGCTTGAAATGATGCAAAACATGCCCGGCGCGGCAGAGCGGCACGCCATGACCCCGGAGCGGAAGGCACGGCTGGAAGAAGGGATGAAACATCCGGATGCAGCAGATCTTGAACGGGCCCGGATGACCTTTAGCAATGCTTGTGAAGGATAGCCTGAACCGATGATCAAGGTACAGAACCTGGTAAAACGCTATGGCAGCAAATGTGCGGTTGACAACCTGGGGCTTGAGGTTCAGCCGGGAGAGATCTTCGGTCTGCTTGGCCCCAACGGCGCCGGAAAGACCACCACCATCAGGATGCTGACCACCCTGTGCAAACCGGACAGCGGCACCATAGAAATAGCCGGACACGACCTGCGGATAAAACGTGATGCGGTACGCCGCCTGATCGGCGTAGTTCCCCAAGAGCGGAATCTGGACCTGGAGTTGACCGTGCAGGACAACCTTATGGTCTACGCAGGACTGTATCAACTTGATAAGCGCCGTCAGAGGGTTGATGCATGTCTTGACCTTTTCGGTCTTGCAGCCGAACGGATGACCCAAGCAGACAAGCTCTCAGGCGGCATGCAGCGTCGTCTGCTGATCGCCCGGGCCCTGCTCTCACAACCACAGATACTGTTTCTTGATGAACCGACCATCGGTCTTGACCCGCAGATCAGAAGAGGCATCTGGGACAGCATTGCAACACTGCGTAATGAGGGCGTCACCATAGTCCTGACCACCCATTATATGGACGAAGCAGCGGTACTCTGCAACCGGATCGGACTGCTGAGCAACGGCAGACTGCGTATGACCGACACACCCGGCAACCTGCAGATTTCAGCCGGCTCATTCATGGTTGAAGCACCGGACAGTAATGGCATTAAACGCACTCTCTGCCCGGACAGAGAGCAGGCTGAAATGGTTGCTGCACTCCTGCCCGGCGCGCTGATCAGGCCAGCCAATCTTGAAGACGCCTTTATCGCCCTGACCGGGCAGGAACTGTAACGATGGTATCCATAAACCCGATCCTTCATCGAGAAATGCTGCTGCTTCGCAAAAAAACACTGAGACTGGGGTATCTGTTCTCCACCCTGCTGTTTCCGCTGCTCTACCTCTTTGCCTTTGGCTGGGGACTGGGCAGCAAGGTACATCTTAACGGCACCACCTACGTCAACTTCCTGGTGCCGGGCCTGCTGGCCATGACCGCCATGAACAACTCTTTCAATCTCTCTGCTGCCTCTGTCGGTATGGGCCGCCTCTTCTCCCGTACCATGCAGCCGATTCTGATTTCACCGGTAAGCCGCTTCAGCATTGTCAACGGCTACCTGTATGCCGGTATCATTCGGGGGATGATCGCCTGCACGATTGTAGCAGCAGCGGCTTTGCTGCTTTTCGGCAGCAGCAGCCTTCCGTTGTCCCTACCGGCCCTGGCCGGACTGTTGCTAACCATGTCCTTCTTTGCCCTGGCCGGGCTACTGGCGGGACTGCTGATTAAAGACCTTGAAGATATTGCGGTAATAACTAATTTCATCATTATGCCGATGGCATTCTTCTCAGGTACATTTTTTCCATTGGATAATATGCCTGCCGCACTCCGCAATTCACTTGGCCTGCTCCCCCTCAGTCAGGCCAACCTGCTGCTGCGCAGCCACACCTTCTCATCAGGCACACTGTACGCACTGATCGTTTTATCCCTACTCTGCATCTGTTGCTATCTGGCTGCCTATACCCACCTGCACCACTATCAGGAGTAACAATGTAACATGATTAGCGATCAAATTATTATTGACTTCAACACAATAATGATATTAAATATCAATACTATTAAATAGAAGGACAAATTCATGCCTCCCTATCGAAAACCACAAGCACAAAGATTACGTCATATTGTCTCGGTCAGGATCAACGATGAAGAAAAACAGCTACTCGCAACTTATACTCAAGGTAAGGCACAACGAGTTTCAGATATGTTACGCATTGTTCTAGAAGACTGGATCAACCAACGGGATATGCGGCAGGCAGCCTGACAAGAAACAACCCTGCTCCAAAAGCCAGCCATACTCAATCTACGTATAGCCAGCCATATACCTCACAATTCCACCATTACAACCGTTACCTCAGCAGGGTTAACCCTGTGAAGTGGTTGCTGCGCTGTTTGGGCCAAACAGGAGGATCAACATGGCGTTACTACACGTTGATGAGCTGTACAGGGGAGAAACTGCAGAAATTGTGGCAATCAACAGCGACTGCAACGACACCAAACGACTGCGTACTATGGGCTTACGTGAAGGCAAGCTGGTTGATCTGCTACATTTTGATCCCTTTGGCAGCAGAAAGGTTGTGTTGGGTCTTGATGATACCCGGCTGGCATTTCCGATCATGTTGGCGGCTCATATTGTGGTTAGACCCATCAGGTCGTACTTTGAAACACTGCGAGAACGGGCAAACTATGATCAGCTCACCGGTGTTCTGAATCGTAATACAGGCCACACCATTGCCAAAATGGAGGTAGAAAAATATGCAGAAAACGACATTCCACTGGCGATACTGATGGCAGACATAGATCATTTTAAACAGGTCAACGACACCTACGGACACTCTGCCGGTGATGAAGTGCTGAAAAAATTCGCACAGGTTGCCGGTAGTGCCCTGCGGCGTTGTGATCTCCTCTGCCGCTGGGGTGGCGAAGAATTTCTGATCATGTTGCGCGGCACGCTACATGACGAAGCCATACAAATTGCAGACCGCATCAGAAGGAGGGTTGAAAGCATTGTTTTTCCACCATATGAAGATTGCGGTCTGTTAACCGTCAGTATCGGCGCTTCCTCACTACCCCCCGGAAAAAAACTTGAAGAATTGGTCAAAGAGGCTGACAGCGCCTTGTATCGGGCAAAACGGGAGGGCAGAAACAGGATAGTGACTTTACAGCGTGATAGAAATATCTCGGGCATTTCAGCCCGGCCTTAACAGTATTCCAAAGCTACTGTGGTATTGTCCGTTGTAAACTCCAGGCTAATGGTTTCCAAGCGTCCCTTTTGGGGATTGTAGACCGTACTTCCATGTTGCTGCAGCATTGTTAGGAACTTGCATACGCAGGGTATCCTTTTGAAGGAGCTGTTTTTACATAGTTATCATGTTCCGCCATCATCTGTATGATTTCGTTATATAGGCATGAAAATGAGGAGGGTTATGATGCTGGCTATCGATATTCTCTCTACCTGTCTGATCTACGCTTGTTTTTCAGTAATTAATCTGAAATCAGTTTATCAGCTCACCCAACAGTGAGTTGGCATAGCCTTCCAGAATCTTCACATCCACCAGTTTACCGATCAGAGTCGGTGAACCTGCCAGGTTCACAATCCGACCGCTGTCGCAGCGGCCACTGACCTGCCCATGACGCTTGGCCAGTCCCTCCACCAGCACCTGCTGGGTCGAACCGACGTATGCCTCATTATGGATGCGCGAATGCACAGCCTGTAGCTTCTGCAACCGATCAAGCCGGGCCAGCTTGACCTCCTTTGTAAGGTCATCCTCAAGATCGGCAGCCTTGGTGCCCGGTCGGGGCGAATAGACAAAGGAAAACAGATCAAAGTAGTTGACCGCCTCCATCAGTGAGAGGGTCTCCTCAAACTCGGCCTCGGTCTCGCCGGGAAAACCGACAATCATGTCACCGGTAATCTTGATCTCCGGTCTGGCCCGGTGCAGCTTTGCAATGGTCTCCAGATAGTGTTCACGACTATAGCCCCGGTTCATCGCCTTCAGAATCCGATTGTTACCGGCCTGGGCCGGAAGATGCAGGGATCCGCACAGTTTGGGCAGATCAGCAAAACAGGCAATCAGGTCATCGGACATATCCTTGGGATGGGAGGTCACAAACCTGAGTCGCTCAATGCCGTCTATTTCAGCCACCGCCCGTACCAACCGACTGAAGGCAGGCTGCGGATCCCCCTTGAGGCCGTAGGAGTTGACGTTCTGCCCCAGCAGCACCACCTCTTTGACCCCTTGGTCGGCCAGTTCACGTACCTCAATCAGCACTTCATCAAAACGTCGGCTGATCTCCCGACCACGTACATAGGGAACAATGCAGTAGGAGCAGAAATTATCGCAACCCTGCATCACGGTCACAAAGGCCGAGACCCGGCTGCGCCCTTCAATGGGTGGAAACAGGTCCAGCCGCTCGCTGCTGTCCAGAAATTGGGTCTCTGCCCGGCGTCTGCCCTGCTCGGCATCCCGTACCATCTCCGGCATCAGATGCAGATTGTGGGTGCCAAACACCAGATCCACCCAGGGGAATTTCTGCAGCAGCTCCTCACCCATCTGCTGGGCCACACAACCGGCAACCCCGATCAGCACACCGGGCCGTTTCTTTTTAAGATTTTTAAGGTTGGCAATATTCTGGATCAGGCACTCTTCAGCACCGGCCCGCACGGTGCAGGTGTTGAACAGAATCAGAGCGGCCTCATGCCTGCGGCTTGTCTGGGCATATCCCAATGGCTGCAGCATGGTCACAATCCGCTCTGAATCGTTGACATTCATCTGACAGCCAACCGTATCAATGTAGAGTTTTTTATGGCTCATAGAATCGTTTTCTATAGTGTTTTTGAGGCATTCCGTCAATACAAAGCTGGCTTTAACAACAGTTTTTGTGGCAGAGTATGCCTCTGCCTGCTATAGTATCTTGCTTAAATTCCAGACGACCCAAGGAAATCGTACCATGAAGATAGCCGACAAACTCGCAACCGGTGACCGTTTTATCTCGGTGGAGTATTTTCCGCCCAAGGAGCGTCAGGACTGGCCTGCGTTTTTTAAGGTAGTAGAACGTCTGGCGGATCTCAATCCGCTGTTTGCCTCGGTTACCTACGGTGCCGGTGGTAGTAACCAGAACGCCACCCTGGAAATCGTTACCACCATGCAGCGGGAGCTGGGGCTGGAGACCATGGCACACCTGACCTGTGTGGGCGCCCAGGCTGGCCGCCTGAACCGCTTTCTGGACGATCTGGCAGCAGCAGATATCCAGAACATTTTGGCGCTACGCGGCGATCCACCGCAGGACACCCCTACCAGCGAGATCACGGAAAGCCCCTACCACTTTGCCTCAGACCTGGTCAGTTTTGTGCGTCAAGGCCACCCGGAGATGGGCATTGGTGTGGCAGCCTACCCGGAGTCCCATCCTGAAGCGATCTCTCCTGAAGCAGACCTGGGCTACCTGAAGCTGAAGATGGATCTGGGTGGTGACTTTGCCGTGACCCAGCTCTTTTTTGATAATCAGCTCTATTTTGATTTTGTGAAACGAGCCCAAGAACGGGGCATCAGCAAACTGATCATCCCCGGAATCCTGCCGGTACTGAACCTGAAGATGATTGAGCGGATCAAACAGCTCTCCGGCGCCTATATCCCGCCTGATTTTATGGCTGCTCTGGAAGCAGCTGACCAGCGCGGCGGCGCAGCAGAAGTGCGCAAGGTGGGGGTTGCATACGCCCGTAAACAGGCTGAAGAGCTGCTGGCTGCCGGTGTGCAGGGCGTACACCTCTATACCTTTAACAAGGCCGAAGCCATACTTGAACTGACTGAAGGACTCTTAGCATGACCACAAATCCCGTACTCCACGCCCTTTCCCAACGTATCTTGATCCTTGACGGCGCCATGGGCACCCAGTTGCAGGCCCGTAACCTGACCGCTGCTGATTTTGGCGGTGAAGCGTATGAAGGCTGCAATGAAATGCTGGTCTTAACACGTCCTGATGTGATTGAGGATGTACATAAGGCCTATCTTGAGGCTGGCGCAGATATTGTAGAGACCTGCTCCTTTGGCTCAACTGACATCGTGCTGGCTGAGTATGGCCTGACAGACAAGGTGTTTGAGCTGAACAAGGCCTCTGCAGTTGTTGCCCGCCGTGCCTGTGATGCTTTCAGCACGCCTGATAAACCCCGTTTTGTGGCCGGTTCCATGGGCCCCACCACCCGCACCATCTCCGTGACCGGCGGGGTAACCTTTGAACAACTGGTTACAGCCTTCAGGGATCAGACCATCGGTCTGTTGGCTGGTGGCGTGGATCTGCTGCTGCTGGAGACTGCCCAGGATACCCTCAACCTGAAGGCCGGTGCCGAAGGTATCAGGCTGGCCTTTGAGCAGACCGGGCAGCGGGTGCCTATAATGGTGTCCGGCACCATTGAACCCACCGGCACCATGCTGGCTGGCCAAAACGTAGAGGCACTGTACGCCTCCCTGACTCACCTGGAAGAAAACCTGGGCCTGACCAGCATCGGCCTGAACTGCGCCACCGGACCTGAGTTCATGACCGACCACCTGCGGGCCCTGTCAGAGCTGGCCACCTGTCATATCTCGGTCTATCCCAATGCCGGTCTGCCGGATGAAAACGGCCATTATGCAGAGTCTCCCGACTCTCTGGCCCAGAAGCTGTCCCGCTTTGTTGATCAAGGCTGGCTGAATATCATTGGCGGCTGCTGCGGCACCTCACCTGCCCATATTGCTGCCATTGCAAAAATGGCAGCAGGCAGGCCGCCCCGTAAACCGGTTACAGCCCGGCGCAGGATGGTATCCGGCATTGAACCGCTGTTTATTGAAGAGGATAACCGCCCGATTCTGGTGGGTGAGCGGACTAACGTGATCGGTTCCCGCAAGTTCAAGAATATGATTGTGGCCGGTCAGTTTGAAGAGGCCTCAGAGATTGCACGGGCTCAGGTCAAGACCGGTGCCCAAGTGATTGATATCTGTGTGGCCAACCCTGATCGGGATGAGGCAGCAGACATGGAGCAGATGCTGCTCTATCTGCCCAAAAAGGTACGGGCGCCGATCATGATCGACTCCACCGATGCTGCGGTCACTGAACTGGCACTGCAGCGGCTGCAGGGCAAGTGCGTGATCAACTCCATCAACCTTGAAGATGGTGAAGAGCGCTTTGCCAAGGTTGCAACACTGCTTAAACGTTACGGCGGCGCCGTGGTGGTGGGCTGCATTGATGAAGACCCCAAAAACGGCATGGCGGTAACCCGCCAACGCAAGCTGGAGGTAGCCCAGCGTTCATACGATCTGCTGGTTAACAAGTATGGCCTGCGGCCGGAAGACCTGATCTTTGACCCGCTGGTTTTTCCAGTGGGTAGTGGTGATGACAACTACATCGGCTCTGCAGTGGAGACCATTGAAGGGGTCCGTCTGATCACTGAAACCTTCCCCCAGTGCAGCACCATTCTGGGTATCTCCAACGTCTCCTTCGGCCTGCCTGCTGCAGGACGGGAGGTGCTGAACGCGGTATTCCTGTACCACTGCGTCAAGGCAGGTCTGGGCTATGCCATTGTTAATACCGAAAAGCTGGAGCGGTACGCCTCCATCCCTGAAGCAGAGCGCACACTGGCTGAAGACCTGATCTTCTGGCGCTTCGACTCCGCTCAGCGCGAGCGCGGTGATGATCCGGTGGCTGCCTTTGCTGCTGCGTTCCGTGACAAAAAGCCGGTTTCCCATGCCCCGGCAGCGGAACTGCCACTTGATCAGCGTCTAGGGCTCTATATCATTGAAGGCAGTAAGGATGGCCTGACTGCTGATCTGGATGCAGCCCTGGCTCGTGGTGACAAACCACTGGAGATCATCAACGGACCCTTGATGGCTGGCATGGCTGAAGTCGGGCGGCTGTTCAACGACAACCAGCTGATTGTGGCAGAAGTACTGCAGTCTGCCGAGGCGATGAAGACAGCGGTCTCCCATCTGGAGCCGCACCTGTCCAAGGATGAGACCTCCAGTAAAGGCAAGATGCTGCTGGCCACGGTCAAGGGGGATGTCCATGACATCGGTAAAAACCTGGTGGAGATCATCCTCTCCAACAACGGTTTTGAGGTGGTCAACCTGGGGATCAAGGTGGGGCCGGAAGAGTTAATTGCTGCTGCCAAGCGGGAAAATCCAGACTTCATCGGCCTGTCCGGCCTGCTGGTCAAGAGCGCCCTGCAGATGATTGTCACTGCCGCAGACCTGAAGGCAGCCGGTATAGATGCGCCGTTGCTGGTGGGTGGCGCTGCCCTGTCCCGCGCCTTTGCCGACAACCGGATTACACCTGAATATAACGGCCCGGTCCTGTATGCCAAGGATGCCATGGCCGGCCTGGAACTGGCAAACCAACTGGTTGATCCAACGCTGCGTCAGCAGTTGATGCTTGACCTGGCCCGTCAACAGGAGGCCAGCGCCAAAATCGCAGCCGCCAAGGCAGCAGGCCAGCCAAAAGTTGCAACCGGATCAAAAGAATCAACCATCAGCATCAACGCCCCTATCCTGCCAGCACCGGACCTTGAACAGCATATCCTGCGGGATATCCCGGTGGGCCAGATCATCCCCTACCTGAACCGCCAGATGCTCTACACCAAGCATCTGGGGCTAACCGGATCAGTGGATAAACTGCTGGCTGGCCAGGATGAAAAGGCGACCAAGCTGCACCTGACCGTTGAGGCGATGCTGGAGCGGGTGCTGCAAGAAGGGCTGATCAAGCCCCAGGCTATCTATCGCTTTTATCAGACCAACGGAGACGGCAATGACCTGATCCTGTTCAACACTGACGGCAGCGAGGCAACCCGTTTCAGCCTGCCCCGCCAGAAGAGCGGTGAACAGCTCTGTGTGGCAGACTTTGTCCGGCCTTTGGCTGGCGGCGAGAAAGACAATGTTGCCCTGTTTGCGGTCACCTGTGGCCAGGGCATACGGGAACTGTCTGAAAAATGGAAGGCTGAAGGAGATTACCTCAACTCTCACCTGCTGCAGGCACTGGCCCTTGAAATGGCTGAGGCCACTGCAGAATACCTGCACAAACGGATCCGCACCTCCTGGGGAATTGTGGATGATCAGGCCCTGACCATGAAGCAGCTTTTCAATGCCGAGTATCAGGGTATCCGGGTCTCCTTTGGTTATCCGGCCTGCCCCAACCTGGATGATCAGAAAAAACTGTTTACCCTGCTAAAACCGGAACAGATCAATATTAACCTGACCGAAGGGGATATGATGGATCCTGAGGCTTCGATCTCTGCCCTGGTGTTCCACCACCCGGAAGCAAAATATTTTGATGTGGGTCGGTAGTAAGGTTTTAAAACTATTGCGAAAACGTTCTTTACCGTTGTGTGGTACGTGCATAATTGGCAAGAAAAATGGCTTGAAAAATTTGGACCTGTTTTTCTGACAAAGCTATACATATCAGAAGGTTAGTTTAAAATTTCGGACGTCCGAAATTTTAACCCAATAATGTGCATCCGCAGTTGTCCCAGTAAACGAGTAGACCGGCAACGTAGGCTCATCTGCTGTACAGGAGAGAAGATTGGAAAGCATATACTGTTAGATGCCCAGTTAAAGCAGAAAAACAACTAATGCTCTATACAGTCCGGCATATACTATTGGATACCGGCATATAATAGTATATGCCACCCTGGGGTGGTGATTAACGAGTTAGGTTTTTTACATTGAGGGCATGTATATGAAATATCGTGACTCTTCAATATTCACAGGTGTTACATTTCAGGTACCAGAACATATCGTCAGAATCGACATATTCCCAACTGAAACAAATTCAGCTACGCATGGCTGGCAAGTCCGTTACGGTGAAACTGCATTTTTCAGCGACAGCACTTCAGACGGAAGTGGGGCTTCAGAGTCCCTTTCCGAGGCAACTCATGAATTAATTAAACGCATTCATTCTATAAACGCCCCAACCGGACTACGCAGCAATAACTGCAAGTTTAAACAATCAGACTTACCTACAGGAATCTCTGGCCCTTTAAGTCGCATAGACCGTAGACGCCCCACACTAGTTCAGTACAATTTTGGTGTTAGCATCCCACGGTTTGGCAAAAAGCTAACCACCAAAAGTGTTTATATCGGCACAGAGAATACTGTTACAGACGAAAAAACAGATATTGCCCTTGCAAAAGCAATTGCAATAAGAAATCAAGCTGTAATGGCATACCAAGAGGCGAAAAATGCAGCAAAACGTGCCGAAACACCATCCATAGAACCGGCACAACCCTAACGGCTCAATCAACTCGGA
>DKFG01000157.1:0-438 GCA_002452325.1 Geobacter sp. UBA6802 | reverse complement strand
CCGGTTATCTCGTAAACGTTAGGCAACAAAGGGAAATGCTTATGAAAAACTTCACAAAGAAAGCAACTGTTATCCAGATGCCTACCCTACCCCCTGAGGCAAAAAGACGATGGGAGCAAGTACCGGAGGCAGCAAGGAAAGCAATTTTAGGCAATGTCTGGTGTTCAAAATGCAAGACCGGAATTGCGATGCAATTCAGAGAAGGCAAGATGGCCGGAACATCTCTCGTTTTGCAAGGTACCTGTAAGACATGCGGTGCAGAGGTAGCACGAGTAGTAGAGCCTGCAGAAGTTTAATAACTTTCCAAGATTAAACTAAGTGACCACCACCCCCAAAATCGTCATCATCGCTTGCCAATACTGAGCGAAAAGGAGCGATTTATGCCAACAATATCGATGTTCTATGGAATCATAATCTACCTCTACTTTTACGATGACG
>DKFG01000063.1 GCA_002452325.1 Geobacter sp. UBA6802 | reverse complement strand
GCTGATAGTAGTAGACGTCGCAGGATTCTTTCAGTGATTTACGCAGGTTCACGCTGCCATGGCCGGACTTGCTCCAACAGCGGAATTTGCTGCCCCCCATTTCATAGGCACCGTCACAGTATACGCTTGTATTTTCATTAACCACCCCCGCTTCAAGGCCTGCCAGGGCGGTCAGCATCTTAAAGGTGGAACCGGGCGGATACTGGCCGGACAGGGCCTTGTTTTCCAGGGGATGCCGTTTATCTTCCAGATACCCCTTCCAGATATCAGCCGGAATACGCCCGGCAAAGAGCGACGGGTCAAAGGTCGGGCTACTGACAAAGGCCAGCACTTNNACATTCATCACCACCGCAGCGCCGGCCTGCCCTCCGAACGCCTGCTCTGCTGTACGCTGCAGGCGGCTGTCAACCGTCAGGACCAGGCTGTTTCCCACCGTGGGGCTGCTCTCGCTCAGCACCCGCAGGACGCGCCCCCGTGAGTCCACTTCAAGCTGACGGCCTCCGTCACTGCCGTGCAGCTCACTCTCCCATGCCTTTTCTATGCCGTTCTTACCGATATAGTCGCCCGGATTGTAGTCGCCGTAGGCCGGCAAATCCAACTCTTTATCAGATATTTCGCCAATATAGCCCAACAGATGCGCACCCGAATTTTGAAAGGCGTACTCGCGAACCGGCTTGACACTGACCTCCACACCGGGCAGCCACAACTTGTTTTCTTCGACAATTTCGACCTGTTCGCGGCTGATGTTGACCGCAATCACGACCGGGTAATAGCGGGCGCGCCCTTTTGACTTCTCCCAGCGCTCCTGCAATTCGGCCTTATCCAGCTTCAGGAGCGATGCCAGCTTATCCAGCATCCCCTCGACGTCCTTGACCTCCTGGGGAATGATCGACAGGCTGAAGGAGGGGCGATTATTGACCATGACGGTGCCGTTACGATCCATCAGGGCACCGCGAGAGGCAGCAACGGGCAGAAAACGCAGCCGGTTATTTTCCGACATGGCCCGGTAGTCGTCAACCCTGATGATCTGCAGGTACCAGAGGCGCAACAAAAGCAGGAAAAACAGCACCGTCACCACAATGGCCAACGGAATGGTACGCTGCCGAGGCTGGGCGACTTCTCTGACGTAACGCTGCACTTTGATCATTTTGCGGTCCTGGGCCGGCCGAATTCAGGCAGGGCTGCCACCAGAGATGCCACAAAGGCGTTAACCAGCAGGTGGGGAATCAGGGCTGCCATCAATGACGAGAAAATCCCTGCAGCCTCTGAGAAGATCGACAGCAGCAGGGCGTTGATCAGCATGGTGGCAAACGTGGAAAGGGAGACCGTCAGGACCAGCAGCAACGCATTCTGGACGTAGAGACGGTCGGAAAGGGTCTTCAGGACCAGATACACCAGCAGGAATGAAAAGGCGTTCAAACCGAGATAGAGCCCGCTCAGACAATCCTTCAACAACCCCAGGCCATAGGCAGCCGGAAGACTGGTACTGACCGGAGCGCGCAATGCAAGAAAGACCATCAGTATCAACAGCAGGTCAGGCTTGTAGAGTGACAGCAGGTATTGCGGCAGCACCGATGTCTGCAGCAGCACAACCCCCAGAACCAGGGCTGTTCCCTTCAAAAAACCGGTCATAACAGCCTGTCCTTAATTCTGAGGGGCACGAAGTACCACCAGCACCTCCTCAAGGTGCGCAGTGCTGACTGCAGGACGAATCGTAACGGTCTGGAAGATGCCATATTCCCCCTTTTTGACCATGGTCACTTCGCCGATCGGCAGCCCCTTGGCAAACACACCACCGATGCCGGAACTAATCACCTGATCGCCAACCTGCACATCCTCGCCCCGCATGGTAAACTCAAGCGAACAGAGGTTGTCACCCCGTCCCTTGGCAACGCCGCGGGCGCGGGAACGCTGGATCATGGCGGAAATTGAGCTGGCATGGTCGGTCAGCAGCAGAACCCTGCTTGAGTTTGTAGCCACCTTGATGGTCTGGCCGACAATACCGTCGGCAGCCAGCACCGGCATACCCTCAAGAATGCCGTCCGCACTGCCGCGGTCTATGGTCAGGGTGCGAAACCAGGGGGTCACATCCTCACCGATCACACTGGCAGTCACGGTCGGCTCCTTCACGGTTTTACGCAGGTCAAGCAGACGCACCAGACGATCGTTTTCCTGTATCGCCTCAGAAGCCGTTACCAGGGCACTGTTCAGCTGTTTGATATCGGCCTTGAGCCGATCATTTTCCTGCTTCACCTGCACCAGAGCGATATAATCGTACCAGAGCCGCCACAGAAACGAGCCGCTACGCTCAACCTGCTGCTGAACCGGGGCAAGGGCATCACCCACCCCCCGCTCAAGCCGGTTGGCATGCCTTGATTCGGGCAGGTTCAATGAATAGACCATCAATGCCGAGAGCAGCGCAACCCCTACCAGAATCGGCAGGGAGTATTTTCTGAAAAAATCAAACATAGATCACACCGTCATGCGGATACCGGCTGGCTTAGAGCAATCCGCAACGGGCTTCTTGCAGGACCCGCTGCAGATAGTCGCGGTAGCTGGAGTTGGGTGTGGCCTCAATCACTTGCGCCATGGCGGCATAACTGATGAAACCGCGACGCAGCGCAATTTCCTCCAGACAGGCGATCTTGAGTCCCTGGCGGGCCTCAAGGGTCTCAATAAAGTTACTGGCCTCAAGCAGCGACTTGTGCGTACCGGTATCAAGCCAGGCAATGCCGCGTCCCAGCCGTTCAACGTGCAGCTGTCCGCGTTGGAGGTACTCCAGATTGACATCGGTGATCTCCAGTTCGCCCCGCGCCGACGGAGCGATCGACCGGGCCACCTGACAGACCTGACCGTCGTACAGATAGAGCCCCGGCACCGCATAGTTCGACTTTGGCGCAGCAGGCTTCTCCTCAATTGAGAGCACCTTGCCGTCGGAGTCAAACTCCACCACCCCATAGCGCTCAGGGTCGTGGACATAGTAGCCAAAGACCCGGGCGCCGCCTTCAAAACCGGATACCAGACGATCCAGATGCATCTTGCCGTAGAAGATATTGTCTCCCAGAATCAGACAGACCGGCTGGTTGGCAATGAACTGCTCGCCAATCAGAAACGCCTGGGCAATCCCTTTTGGCTCCGGTTGAACCGCATAGGTCAAGGTGATACCCCAACGGGAACCGTCACCCAGCAGAGCCTCGAAGCGGGGAATATCATGAGGCGTTGAAATCAGCAGGATATCTTTGATCCCGGCAGCCATCAATGTGGCCAGGGGGTAGTAGATCATTGGTTTGTCGTAGACCGGCTGCAGCTGTTTGCTGGCCACCAGGGTCAGAGGATAGAGTCGGCTGCCGGCACCACCGGCAAGTACGATACCTTTGGTAATGGGGGGCATGAGAGATGCTCCTTTCAGATGCTTGAATCAGGGTACCAAACTGACAGAAGTAGCACAGAGCCTATCCCCTGTCAAACAGCAGCAATCAGCTCTGCAGCTGCTGCCAAGTCCTGGCAGCGCGGCACCGTGTCCGGTAGCAAAGAACACTCGTCGACACCGTATCCGGTCAGCACCAACACCGGCCTGCAACCGGCTGCAATCCCGGCTTCAACATCAACCAGCTTGTCCCCCACTATCCAGGAACGGGACAGATCAATCTCCAAATCAGCCGCAGCCTGCTCCAGCATGCCGGCCCGCGGCTTCCGACAGCTGCAGAGCTGATTATAAGGGGGTAGACCAGAGGGATGATGAGGGCAGTGATACCAGGCATCAATCCGGGCATCGGCCTGAGAAAGCAGTTGATCAATATGCCGGTGCAGACGATGCACCTCTTGATCTGTATAGTAGCCCCGGGCAACTCCGGACTGGTTGGTGACCACCACCACCAGATAACCGGCTCGGTTCAAACGCCTGATCGCCTCAACAGCACCCGGTATAAATTCAAACTCTTCAGGTCGATAGAGATAGTCTTTCTCTACATTAATGGTACCGTCCCGATCCAGAAAGACCGCCTGTTTGGTGGTATGAAACAGGTTTGAATTTGACAAGCTCAACTCCGATCCAGTAAAAAGATAATTTTAATCGATTTTACCACCGTTCGAGGTGTTCCAAATGATCAAGACCAACAACCTGAAGGTATCGGGCATCACCCCGATCATCGCACCGGCCGACTTGCGGCAGGTGTTCCCCATGTCTGACACAACCCGTGAATTTGTCTCCCGCAGTCGCGAGAAGATCAAAGAAATCCTTCAGCGTCGCGACCGCCGACTGATGGTGGTTGTCGGCCCATGCTCCATCCACGATCCTGAGGCAGCCGTAGAGTACGCCCGACGTCTCTCCTCCCTGGCGCGCCGTGTTGATGATCAGCTGATGCTGGTGATGCGGGTCTACTTTGAAAAGCCCCGTACCACAGTGGGCTGGAAAGGTCTGATCAACGATCCTGACATGGATGGTTCCCACAACATCTCCAAAGGGCTGGGCATTGCCCGTGGCCTACTTTGCAAGCTGACCTCCCTTGAGGTGCCGGTTGCCAACGAGATGTTGGATCCGATCACCCCCGAGTATGTGGCCGACCTGATCTCCTGGGGGGCCATCGGCGCCCGGACCACCGAATCNNCTCACCGGGAACTGGCCAGCGGCCTGTCATTTCCGATCGGCTTCAAGAACGGCACCGACGGTAACCTGCAGATCGCCATTGACGCCATGATATCAGCCCGGGCACCTCACAGCTTCCTGGGCATCAACCGGGACGGCAAGGCCTCAATCATCCAAACCACCGGCAACCCTGACGTGCATATCGTACTGCGCGGCGGCTCACGCAAGCCCAATTATCTGCCTGAAGACATTCTCCACACTGAAGAAATTCTGAAAAAGAACGGGCAGCTGCCCACCATCATGGTGGACTGCAGCCACGGTAACTCCAACAAGGATTTCAAGCGTCAACCGGAAGTGCTGGAGCAGATCATCAGCCAGGTGCTAGCAGGCAATCAGTCAATTTCCGGCCTGATGATTGAAAGTAATCTGGAGGAGGGCAACCAGAAAGTACCAGCGGACCACTCCCAGCTCAAGTATGGTGTCTCCATTACCGACGCCTGCATCAACTGGGAAACCACGGAACGGATCCTGCTTGAGGCGCACCAGCGACTGCAGAAACGCAAATAGCACCGAGGGAATTCACAGGGATGTAACAACGGTTACTCGTACACCACCTGCAGCCCACGACCGACCGCACGGTTGATGGCGCCGTTGAAATGTTCTTCAGCACCGCCGGCCAGCAGCTCAAGGTAGTTGACCTTTTTCTTGGGGGGTAGCAGCACCTTCGGCTCGCCGCTGATACCGGCCAACCGACCGGCCTCCTCAATGGCATCCTGCAGGTTACCCAAGCGGTCTACCAGCTTAACCTCCTTGGCCTGTTCACCCGAAAGTACCCGGCCATCAGCTATTTTACGGACTTCGTCGATCGGCAGTTTGCGACCTTCGGCAACGGCCCGGACAAACTGCTCGTGGGTACTGTTGATCAATGACTGAAACATGGCCCGGTCCTCGGCTGACAGCTGACGGTCAGGCGCTCCGGCATCTTTATAGGTACCGGTCTTGATCGTTGATGAACTGACCCCCAGCTTGCTGAACAACCCTTCCAGGTTGGAAAACTTGATCA
>DKFG01000163.1 GCA_002452325.1 Geobacter sp. UBA6802 | reverse complement strand
GCCTGACCGTTGGTTTTGTTACAAAACAACGCACCGATGCCATCAAACCGCAACGATCTTTTGCTACGGCAATGAAAAATCAACACGACCTGCTTGCACACCACTCATAACCGCGCTATCGTTCATGTCGCAAAATCATCTAATTGCTTCCAATGCCCTATCTCTTGAGGAGAACCCCCATGAAACGACTTGCCATTCTGACCAGCGGCGGCGACTGTTCCGGCATGAATGCCGCCATCCGCGCCGCAGCCCGTACTGCCAAAGCCAACGAAGTTGAGATGATCGGTTACCGCAAAGGGTATGCCGGGCTGTTAAAAAACGACTACATCGTGCTTGATTCGCTGGCTGTCTCCGGGGTGCTGCAGCGGGGCGGCACCTTTTTACAGTCGGCCCGTTGCGCTGAATTTCGTACTGAAGAGGGCCGCAAACGGGCACTCGATAACCTGATGAAAGAGAAGGTGGAAGGGCTGATCGTGATCGGTGGTGACGGCTCCCTGACCGGGGCACTGGCCCTTGAACGGATGGGGTTTCCGGTGATCGGCATCCCCGGCAGTATCGATAACGACATACCGTACACCGACATGTCTCTGGGAGTGGATACGGCCCTCAACAACATCCTCTATGCCGTGGACTGCATCAAGGACACGGCCTCATCACACGACCGGGCCTTTATTGTCGAAGTGATGGGACGTAACTCCGGCTACCTGGCCTCCACCGCCGCCATTGCCACCGGCGCCGAGTTTGCCATTATCCCTGAAGTAGAGCTTGACCTGTCCGAGATGTGTCATCAGCTGCGCCAACGCTACGAAGAAGGCCGCACCAACGCCCTGATCATCATGGCTGAAGGCGCCGGCCATGCCGCCACCATTGCCGAAGGGATCAAGGACGCCATTGGATTTGAAACCAGGGTAACGGTGCTGGGGCACTACCAGCGCGGCGGCGCACCAACGGTGTTCGACCGGTTGTTGGGAAGCCGCTTTGGTAAAAAATCGGTAGAACTGCTGCTTTCCGGCACCAAAGGAGTGATGGTGGGGTTGTCAGCCAACGCACTGACCAGCACGCTGCTGGAGATGGTGATTAATGGTGGCCAGAAAAGACTCAACCAGGATCTGATGCAGATGGCTGATATTCTGGCAATCTGATGCTCTGCTCCTTGAAACACCGCACATGGCTCTGAACCCAGCCAGCCCTCTGCATCGTGAGGTTACTGCCGCAATCCGTCAGTTTGACCTTTGTCGCCCGGGAGACCGCGTTATCATTGCCGTATCCGGGGGGGCCGACTCGGTGGCACTGTTGGATCTGCTGGCAACCCTGCCTGACTTTCCCCTGCAGCTGGTAGTGGCGCATCTGAACCACGGGCTGCGGGGAGAAGAAAGTGATGGGGATGAGCATTTTGTACAGGAGTTGGCTGCGAAATACGGCCTCTCCTGCGAGACAGAACGTTGTGATGTACGTGCCCTTGCCCAGCAGCTCCGCAGCTCACTTGAAGATGCGGGACGCACGGCACGGTACGACTTTTTCCAGCGTCTGCGCGACAACTGTCAGGCCGACGCCATTGCGGTGGGCCATCACCGTGATGATCAGGCCGAGACCTTCCTGATCCGTCTGCTGCGAGGTTCCGGTACTACCGGGCTGGCCTCCATGGCCCCGCGTACTGCAGGCGGTATCATCCGTCCGCTCTTAAACATCAGCCGCCAGGAGTTGCGACGATATTGTAGCGAGCGTCAGCTCCCCTTCCGTGAAGACAGCAGCAACAGCGACCAGTCTTTTCTGCGCAACCGAATCCGTCATCAGTTGCTGCCGCTGCTGGCCGGATATAACCCTTCCATTGCCCAGCAACTGGCAGCTACCGCCCATCTGCTGGGTGAAGACGAGAACCTGCTTGACCACTGCACAGAATCGGTGTTCAACCAACTCGCTCAACGTGGGGCCGGGTGGATCGCCCTGAACCTGCAGGGGCTTGCTTCCCACCCCCGTGCGCTTCGACTGCGACTCTACCGCCGGGCACTGCAGTCTGTACGCGGCAGCCTGCAACGGTATGAGCTTCGCCACTTCCTCCTGTTGGATGACCTGCAGCAGCGTAACCAGACCGGAGCCGGCCTCAACCTGCCTGACCGTATCGAAGCCATACTCACCGGCAACCAGCTGTTGCTGGCCCAACAGACGGTACTGCATCCGTTACCCTTACAGCCTATGCAGCTGCCAGGACCGGGCGTTTTTGATCTCGGCAACGGCCTGTCCCTCACGATCACCGCCACTGATACGCCGACAGACTGGCGGCAGCTCCCCCCCACAAGCTGCGCTGTTGATCCGCAACAGGCCCCCTTTCCCTGGGTTGTGCGCCACTATGAGCCAGGTGAACGACTGGAGCTGCTGGGTTTGCAGGGGAGCAGACGGATTCAGGACATTCTGACCGACCTGAAAATCCCCCGCCATCTGAGAACCTGTCTACCCCTGGTCTGCCAGGGCAGTCAACCGCTCTGGCTGGTCGGCATCAGACGCACGCGCCATGCCCCCGTAAGCGGCACAAACTCAAAGAGTCTGCTGGTCCAACTCAACGGTACTGAAAAACTGCCACTTTTCATCTGACACCTCCAGCAGGCCAGCTCAAAAACCTTGTCGCTCTCCTGCATTGTATGCTAGTTTGGCTGCGTTTCAGCAGAGCCCCAAGACTGTTATCGTACCTGTGGAGGTTACCGACTTGAACCAGTTTTCCAAGAATCTCGCCCTGTGGCTGATCATCAGCCTGATGATGATCATGCTCTTCAACATGTTCCAGAAACCCCGTGTCGTAGAAGATCGCCTAAGCTTCAGTGAGCTGATGCTCATGCTTGATGAAGACAAGATCAAATCCATTGTCATTCAGGGAAATGACCTTTCCGGTAAATACCTGGACAAGGAAGGTAAGGAAAAGACCTTCCGCTCCTACAAACCCACCTTTGACGCCGACCTGACTAAAAAACTGTTGGAGAAGAAGATCACTATTCAGGCAAAACCTGAGGAAGAGCGCTTTTCCTGGTTTTCCATCTTTATCTCCTGGTTTCCGCTCCTGCTTCTGGTCGGCATCTGGATCTTCTTTATGCGGCAGATGCAGATGGGGGGCGGCAAGG
>DKFG01000289.1:13781-14162 GCA_002452325.1 Geobacter sp. UBA6802 | reverse complement strand
TTTATGCGCTGGCTGGCTGATCGGGAAGGGCGTCCGCTGACTGCGGCAGAGGTACTTGATGGCTGGGATGATCTGGTTGCGGAAAAGGCCGGGGCACAGCGGGATGACCTGCAGGCTGCCACCATCAACAGCCTGACCACCGCCCTGCAGCTGGCCCCTCAGCTAAGCGACACTCAGGAGGCAAACCTGGTGGCCTACATCGCCATGCTACCGCGGGACCTGCGCTTCGGCTTTGTCAAGTCGCTCTTGCGGATACCAACCGTTGCCCTGGCAATCACCCAGGACAAATACGATAGCGTGATCTATGAAGCGATCCGGGCCATCGGCGCCGAGGTTTCAGCGGGGTAAAACGTTAGACCTGAAAACGGCAGTTACTCACGC
>DKFG01000289.1:0-13723 GCA_002452325.1 Geobacter sp. UBA6802 | reverse complement strand
GCGTCGTTGCGCCGTTGCGTGAAACTTTTGCAGATTCAAAAGCAACCTCACCGCTTCGGCCGCCATAAACAGCCCGAAGGTTGCCGGAAGATATGAAATGCTGCCCAAGGGACGGCGCTCACCTGCTGCTTCCGGCTCTCCCAGACGTTCCAGACAGCAGGGCTCATCTGAATAAACCACGGCAACACCTGTTGCAATACCGCTGCGGCGCAGCTCCTTGCGCAGCTTGCGGGCCAGACGGCACCCCTGGCTCTCAGCGATATCAGCAATCCTGATGCGGGTCGGATCCAGCTTGCCGGCCGCTCCCATGCTGGAGATGACCGGAATCCGGCGTTCAACACAGTTCTGCAGCAATGCCGTTTTTGCCCTGAAATCATCAATGGCATCCAGCACCAGATCATAGCCGGGCTCCAGCAGGTTTGAAACATTGTCAGGGGTGATCAACTCCTGCAACGGCGTCACCTGCAGGCAGGGGTTGATCTGCAGCAGCCGCTCTGCCATCACCCCCGCCTTGGGTTGCCCGATGGTGCTGGTCAGGGCATGCAGCTGCCGGTTGAGGTTACTGGGGTGAACCGTATCATGATCCACCAGGGTCAGATTGCCTACTCCGGCCCGGGCCAACGCCTCAACCGCATAACTGCCCACCCCGCCCAGACCGGCCACCAACACCCGCGGCGCAGCCAGCTGCTGCCGACCTTCATCACCGATCAGCAGGGCAGTACGTGAGAAATCAGCCGTCATCGCGCCGTCAGCTCCTGATACAACGCCTCAAAACCATCCACCATGGACTCCTGGCTGAACATCCGCAGCGCCCGTTCACGTCCAGCCTGCCCCAGCTGCCTGCGCAGTACTGCATCATCCAACAGCCTGCCCAACTGCTCTGCAAGCACCTCAGCATCCCCAGGTGGCACCAGCAGGCCGGTCACCCCATCCTGCACCGCCTCATCAATCCCCGGAGCGTTGCTGCCAATAGTCGGCTTTTCCAGCAACGCCGCCTCCACCAACACCAGCCCCAATCCTTCTTTGGCTATGGACGGCAGCACCACCACGTCCGCAGCCTGCATAACGGACATGACATCGGAGCGGAATCCCAGCAGGCGAACCTGATCAACAATACCCAGCTCAACCGCCGTGCTCTGCAACTGATCCCGCATCTCCCCCTCACCGGCCAGCAGGCAGACCAGATTGGGAATACGCTCCCGCAGCAATGCCACTGCCTGCAGCAGGAAGGTCTGCCCCTTTTTGGGAGAAAGATGTGCCACGCAGGCCACCACCGGCTGGTCCGGTGTAAGGCCAAGCATACGGCGTGCCTCATGCACCGACAGAACACCCTCCAGACGGCTGGCAGGGATGCCGTTGTAAACCACCCTGACCCTGGCGGAATCAGCCCCCTGCGCCACCACATGCTGCTTCACCCCACCGGAACAGGTGGCCGCCAGGGTGCTGAATCTGTAGTAGAACCAGGTATTCAGAGCATGCACATGCCCCAGGGTGGGGATATCGGCCAGACGACCAGCCAGACCGCCCCAGAGGCTGGCAGTGGAAAGGTGGGTATGAATGACATCAGCCCCAAATGCTCGTGCAATCCGGGCAATCCTGAACGGCGCTGCCAGATTCAGCTTGCCGGAAATGGCCGGTGTCTGTACCTCCAAACCCAAATTACGGGCCTCATCCGGCAGCCCGCCGTCCGGCTTGCAGAGCATCAGCACCCGATGCCCGCGCTGCTGCAAATCAGCACACAAGGACAGACAGACCCGTTCTGCGCCGGAAAAACGACGTTGGGTAATGATCTGCAGGATGGAAAGAGGCTTCATGCTGCAGCACTCTCCTTCTGATCCAGCAAGCGTTGCGCTGCCTCGGCCAGTGCCATTGGCGTGATGCTGCGACGGCATGCTTCATCCTGATCACACTGTTTTCGCATGCAAACAGCACAGGGGAGCGGAGACTGGACGACCGCATGCTGCGGCCCAAACGGGCCATTTCTCTCCCCATCAGTGCAGCGGTAGAAGGATACCGTCGGCGTGCCGACCGCCGCTGCCAGGTGCACTGGCCCGGTATCCCCACCGATCACCAGATCACAACGTTTCAGGACCGCAGCAAACTGTTTGAGAGACAAAGATGGCAGCACGACTGCCTGCTCCCCTACCAACGTCACCAGGTACTCAGCCCGTTGCTGCTCCTCACGATTACCCCATGAAAGCAGCACCGTTGCAGCCGGGTATCGTCCAAGCAGTTCCTGCCCCAACTGGAGCCAGCCCTCCTCATACCAGAGCTTGGTCTGCCAGGTGGTACCGGTATGCAGCAAGATCTGCGGACTGCCAGATCGGCTCAGTGCCGCATCAGCAATCGCCTCATCTGCAGCGGAAGTGGCAATATCACTCCGGGGCTGCCAGTTGTCAGTTGACACCGCAAACGGACTGCTGACCACCCGCAGATAGCGCTGCACCGCATTGCGATCCGTCTCCTTGAAAGAGACCTGTTCTGTTGTAAACAGCAGGTTCAGCCTTTCCTGCAGATGCTCCCGACTGAAGCCGATCTTGCGCTCTGCACGGGCCAACCGACAGACCAGCCCGCTTTTACTATTGCCTTGAAGATCAAAAACCAGATCATAGTGTTGCTGCCGCAGTTCATGCACAAACCGCAGAATTTCCTGATGGGTCTGCAACGCAAAGGGGTTCTTTTTCCAGCGACGAAAAGCGACGGTCAGCACACGTTCAATCAGGGGATTATACGAAACCAAGTCTGCAAACGACTCATCCACCACCCAATCAATGTGAACATCTGGCACTACCTGCCGGAGATAATCCAACACCGGTAGAGCATGGATGATATCGCCAAGGGAAGAGGTTTTGATGATCAGGATACGCATTTAGTTTTTGGAAACGCTGGAAACAAACTGTCACCATGCTTAACCCACATTATACCAGCCATACATATACCAACGAGAAACTGATAGCTTTGAAAAGGACGATACATCTGAGGAACCGAGTCAAACAGCCCCTGCACGATGAACGAAATTATCAAAACCAAAAGCAGGTCAGAAAATAGCGAACGTTGTTGACCATAACGCTTCAAGAAGTAGTATGGAAATGTGACTAAAAGTGCAAACACCACCATACCTACAGCACCAGTTGTTGTAAGCATGTATACAAACATATTATGGGGCTGGTTGAAACGCCGAAGTATCTCAGAGGCCTGTTTGTTTTCTATCATGACGTTCATTGATTGCTGCCACCTGTTAGCGCCAACTCCAAAGACAGGTGACTG
Source organism: Geobacter sp. UBA6802 (assembly GCA_002452325.1). Taxonomy (GTDB): domain Bacteria; phylum Desulfobacterota; class Desulfuromonadia; order Geobacterales; family Pseudopelobacteraceae; genus Trichlorobacter. Next base: position 10,456 of record DKFG01000289.1, on the reverse strand, counting down.
CTTAAACAACTCAAAGCTCGCAAGCCACATATCCAACTTAGTTCCCATGCTGGTTTCAACAGAACTTCCATAGGAATAGTTAAGAACTGCCTGTATATCATTCAGAGTTCTTGTTCTGACTTGAGGTAGAGAAAAAAGTAAAGCAACCACTAAAAACACTACTCCCAAAAGCCAGAATTTAAATTTAGAGCGCACAATAATAGGTACTAAGGCAAGCACTGTAGCGATCCAGGCACCTCTGGTTGCATTCAACACAAGTGCAAAGGAGAGTAGCCCCATAACCATTAGATATCCAAAGCTATAACGCTGGGCATGTACATAACACACAAGCACAACCAACAGCCCGTAAGACAAGATATACCCGGCATGCACTGATGACATAAAGCTCGGTGGGCGTGAATCACTAGCCCCCGAAATCAGCCCCTCATATACTGTTATACTCGCAAGAATAAAGACTCCCAGACAAAAAAAAGCCAGCACTGCAAGCAACAGCCGGGTATCCCGGATGTTAATGGCCACGATAGCACTAACAAAGACAAGGATATTCTTCAGCACAAAAAGCCCAACGTCACCTGCGTTGCCTGAAAAAACCAAAGACATCGTACTTACAGCTACATACAGAAAAAGTAGCACACTATAGCTACGTAATGGGGCTTCAATAGTATTCTGTCGCCAAATGAGATAGATTCCCAAAAGTAATAACAACACACCAAATACACTCTCTAACGGCTTGATCATGGATACAACACATGCATACAATACCGCTATCCAACCAAACATTTTTTGCCATAAATCAATCGAATCCTGCATTCAACCTCTCCGCTAACAATCTCACTATCCTTACTGCAGCACTACCATCACCATACGGGTTATGGGCCTGGCTCATCTGACGGTAGGTATTAAGATCTGTCAATAGTAGAGATGCCTCTGCCACTATCCTCGCCCGGTCTGTTCCCACCAGTCGGACAGTACCGGCTGTCACCGCTTCGGGCCGTTCGGTCGTATTACGCATTACCAACACCGGCTTACCCAATGATGGTGCCTCCTCCTGCACCCCACCGGAATCAGTAATGATCAGGTAAGCACGATTCATCAGATAAACAAACGGCAGGTAGTCCACCGGTTCTATCAGATGGATATTCTGGTACCTGCCGCTGCCAAGCAGTCGCTTGACCGGCTCCTGCACATGCGGATTCAGGTGTACTGGATAAAGAATATCGCAGTCGGGAAAACCCGCAGCGATCTCTACCAAGGCATGACAGATCTGCTCAAACCCCTCCCCAAAGTTCTCACGCCGATGCCCGGTCACTAAAATCATACGCCGATCAGATTCCAGAAACGCAAACTGTCCGGCAAGCCTTCCCATAAGAGTATGGTCTGAGCTGATCCTTGCCGAGACCCCCAGCAAGGCGTCAACAACAGTGTTCCCGGTCACATGAATTTTGGAGTCATCTATCCCTTCTGCCAACAAATTTGTGCGGGCCGCCTCAGTGGGGGCAAAATGCAGTTCCGTCAAAACTCCGCAAACCCGGCGATTAATCTCCTCTGGAAAGGGAGCAAACTTATTATGGGTACGTAGCCCGGCCTCGACATGACCGACAGGGATTCTTGCATAGTAGGCCGCCAAGGCCGCAGCCAGAGTAGTGGTGGTGTCTCCGTGAACCAACACCATATCAGGCCGCTCAGAGACCAGCACTTGCCGCAAGCCCATCAGCACATTGGCCGTTAACTCGTAGAGGTCCTGCGCCGGCTTCATCACATCCAAGTCATAATCAGGCTTAATCTCAAACAGTTGCAACACTTGATCAAGCATTTGACGATGCTGGGCAGTAACACAGACACGGCTCTTGAACCGATCTGGGTAGCGTTCAAGCTCCTTGATCACGGGTGCCATTTTAATCGCTTCTGGCCGGGTGCCAAATATGGAGAGGATTTTCATTGTACGGCCTTCTTTAGCTCACTTACGTAGGGTGAAACGGCACTACCCTCTGTTGTGCCACGCTTAAAAAACGTCAGGACAGTTAAATACCCTTCGTACTGATTAAACAAATTAAGAAATTTAAACCGGAGCCTCTGAAACCTTGACAAGAAATGATATATTGCCTTTTCGCCTATTGTCTCACGCTGACCTGCTATCAGGTCACTGATCCCCATTAACTCTGCGGAGAGATCAAAAACACGCTCTTCATCAGGGTACGGCCAGATACCGTGCGCCTTACGATACTCATAGGCAAAGCGGTAGGGCACTGAATAGTGGTTGGGTATTGCAACGCAAATAACCCCACCCGACTTTGTCACCCTCGCCATCTCACGCAATGCCTCACGTCGTCCATCAATATCGAAATGTTCCAACACTCCAGCATTAAAAACCAAGTCAAAACAGCTATCCGGAAGCCCTGTAGAAAAGAGGTCTGCCACCCTGAATTCAGCGGATTGCCCAGCAGCAAGGAATATCTGTTTGCAAACCTCAATCGCCTTTGGTTCAATATCAAGCAAGGTCCGATTCATATCTGAACCAAGTAGAAGGCTGGTAACACCAAAACCACAGCCAGCTTCCAGGACATGGCCAGCACCGGCAAGATGGCGAAGCTTATCAGCCAACTGTAGTTGCCACTCATCGGGCCGTTCGATCAGTCGTAGAGGATCAATCTGCCCCATACCGTCATAATGTGTACCCCAGTCCATCAGTTCTCCGGTTAGGCTCGTGCCAGCTGAATAAGCTGCTGCACTGCCGCTTCTGTAGTGTAAGGAGAAGAAAGAGGCCCCTGCTCTCCATGTCGCTGCCAGCGCGAATAAGCCTCTAATATCACATCACATAAAGCTGAAGGATCTGTAGTGTTGGAGGCCAGATGCCCCAAATCGACCAACAAGGTCGACAACTCATCATTATCGTACACTAGGCCAAGAATCGGACGTCCACTGTGAAGATATTCATACACCTTAGAGGGTATGGTTTCGCTTGAGATCGGATCAAGATTCTGGATCAGGAGTAACAGGTCTGCAGCAAACATCTCGGTGAGCGCCTGCTGGCGGGAGACTTTGCCTTTGATCAGAAAAACCTCTTTATAGGGAAACGACTGCAACTGTTCCAGTATTTCTTTTTCCAACGAACCATACAGATGCACCCTGACAACCCTCTGCAAATCATTATACTCTTGAAATAACCGCAAAAAAGCATCCATCAGACCACACAGATTTCTTGACCCACCCAATGAGCCGACATGAACGATGTTGAATGTTGTCGAACGCTGATACGCACCTAGGTAACACGGCTTTCTTGCACCCGGATAGATGACCGTCCCCCTTTCTGCCAGTGCTGTTCGAGCAGCAGACTGCTGTCGAGCTTTTTCAGTCAGAAAGACAATGCGTGACGCTGTTGCGCAGATCAATCGTTCAGCCCAAACTATCAGCTTGTATTCAATCTTGCTACGGGCGCAATAAGAATGAATCAGAGGATCCTGAAATTCAGCAATCCAGCGAACTCCAAACAGCCCTGAAACGAATCGGGCAACCAGATGTGCGCTTATTGCGCCTCCTGTAGAGTACACAACTTTCGGCCTATTGCGTAGACAGACAAAGCCCCCTCTAATCGCTGCCAGTGGGTACCAGAACCAGGTAGTATCAATATTCAACACCAGCTTTTCGAGCCAGTAGAAAGGATACAACGGCAATAATGTCAATCCTTCGATTAGCTTCAAAATCGGACGTTGTATCAAAAAGCGCTTCAGTACTTGTCGTAACTCAAAGCGGATTCCCGAAGGAGAGAGGGAACACACCCGCAGATGGCTGAGGGATGACAACTTTTTTACACAACAAGAGGTCAACAGTGTTACTGATATTCCTGACGCCTGAAGCAGCTCAAGGCGGTCATCAATATGGTGAGAACAAGCCAACCCTTCCTCATTTGCAAAATATGAAACAACCAGCCAATGTTGGCCGCCTCCGTCATCCCTACTGTCCATTCGGTTTATACCGGTATCCGATGGTTCAAACATTTTCAGGACGTCTCATCTGATAGAATTTTTTCAGGCGTTGCCACAATAGCAAGTAGGTGACTAACAGCCGACTTAACCGTAAATGGTGATGGTTGTGGCTGACACGACTGCCTCTCACCACTCCAACCTTCATAACAATCGAGAATCGCCTGCTTGACCCTCAGAGCTGAATCAGCTGTAACCGCTGTATGGCCAAGACCAGCAAGCATCTGCTCCAACTCTGCATTGTGATACACCAGCCCTAAAATTGGTCGCCCCGTATGTAGGTATTCATATGTTTTGGAGGGAATCGTCTCAGAAGAAAATTTTTCCGTATTCTGGATAAGCAGCAACAGATCACAGCGTTTCATGGCCACAAGCGATTCGCAACGCGGAATTCTACCAAAGTCACAAATGACACCAGTCATGGGGAACAAGGTAATCAGTTTTTTTGAGAGCTGGTCACAGCTACCATAAAGGTCAAGCCTAACCACAGCCGCCAACTCAGGATATTCGGCAAACAACTGCTGCAAAGCTTCTAGGAACACCTTAATATTACGAGAGCCACCAAGCGAACCGAAATGGGCAATTCGAAAACAAGGCCCCTGCTCATAAGCAACTTGAGGCATAGCGGCTGGTTCGGAACCGGGATAGACCACATGCCCTCGCCCACCAAGATCAGTCCTAGCGCTCGCATTCCTTCGGGCCTGATCAGTCAAAAAGACGACTGCATCGGCACGGTTACAAATTAATCTTTCCAGCCAGGTATAGAACTTTTGTGCCAGCCTGCTACGCAGCCAGTCGTCATGTACCAACGGGTCTTGAAACTCGGCGATCCAGGGCAAACCGCTGCGGCGAGCAAGCACGAAAGCGGCCAGATGGGCGCTAGCTGGGCCACCAGTGGAATAGATCAAATCCGGTCGACTCTCTGAACAGATTTTTCGCCCTTTCCTGATTGCCAATGGAAACCAGGACCACTGACTGTCCAGGTCGATCAGCAGCTTTTCCATCAGATACAACGGTAAGATCAAAAGATTGAGTAGTACGGTCGCCAACCGTACAAAGCCCCCCCGCTTACGAAAATGACGTAATTCAAAACGTAGCCCGGATGGGGCTACTGAACAAGCCTTATTATGTACGAATTCGCTCCAGTCCCCACCACACACTCCTGTCAGCATCAACGGTTCAATACCGGCTGCCACAAGACAGGGAATCCGGTCATCAATATGCTGGGCGCAGGCCATGCCATCAATCTTCGAAAAATAGGACAGGATCAGCCAGCGTTCAGGTGTACCCATCGAACTTAACCTTTCTACGCCAGAAGTTCATCCACTGCAGCCAGTACCTCGCCGACTTCAATCGCTTGCATGCAGGGAGCATCTCCACCTCTGTCGTCACACCCTGCACGTCCACAGGGAATACACGGCAGCTCAGCCTGAAGAACTATAATAGAACCTGTACGCTGTTTCCCCCTGGACAGGGGACACTGCTGGGCAAGTGGACCATTATTGTTCCAAGGTGACCACCAGTCGGTAATAGTAGGGCCATACAATGCTACCATCGGTATCCCTGTTGTTGCAGCCAGATGACTTACTGCCGTATCAAGCCCCAAATAAAGTGAACTATGGGCGAGCAGACAGGTAAGCTGATTAAGGCTAAGCTCACCAGGTAGTAGGACTGGTGCAATACGACAAAGATCGGAAATCGCAGCTAAAGCCTCTTGTTCTTCCTCTGCAGGTGATGATGTCCACACCGGCTGTAGGCCGTAACGCTCAGCTACGGAGTCACTTACAGCAGCAAATCGCTCCGGCAGCCAGTATTTATAACGCCATCGGGCAAAGGGGTGTACCACCATATAGGGCCCCTGTACCCCTTTAAGCACCATAAGATCGGCAACGATGTTTTCGTCTGTTGTATCCCAGAATATCTTCGACTCAAGTTTGGTAACGGTTAAACCCAGCTTTTCTGCCACCACCTGACAGAGGCGCGCATAGTGAATCGGAAACGGATATGAAACAGGGTGACTGAACAACAGTTTTTTCCATATATCTTTCCAAAAACGGTTACCGTAGTACAATCCTACCCTTAAGTTACGACTGGCCAGTAATACCGCTAAATTACCTCTATCTGAAGCATTCATATTGATTGCCAGGTCATACCGGCGAAAAATGCGCCCCAGATAGCCACCACTACGGCTACCATCAGAAAACAAAACCTGACGGACCCTAGGATCCTTCTCAATAAACTCACCGGTTCCACGGTTCACAAGCAGATCTATCTCTGTATCCGGCCAGGCTTCCTTGAGAATGCCAACCAGGGGAGTAGTAAGAATCACATCTCCAATCAAACGTATATTGACAATGAGGATACTCCTCGGTTCCAAGCTCATAATTCGCTACCTTTGTTATGAAGCTGTAGCTCACGCAGTCTGGCATATTTTAGAAAGGCCAGCCCAGCAGTGGTTACGGAGATGGCCAGCCCTTCAACACCGTCAAGCACACCGGCTTTAATCAGATAGGTCTTGAAAAAAGCTGCTAGCGGACGGATAGTCAGGTCAAACAGCTTGCAACGTCTACCCTGTAAGAACATCTGGCGGGCAGCCAGTTCGCTATAGCGTTGCATCTTTGGTAACATATCGTTAATATTTGAAAAAGAGTAGTGCAGCAGGTCGTGCTTGCAGTCAGCCTGCCGACCGTCTACCATGACGACTTCATGCACGATACTCTCTGAAAACCTAGCCTTGTTTCGATCAAAAAGCCTAACCGTCCGATCCGGATACCATCCGCAATACTTGATCTCCTTCAGCCCTAGATAAGTGCGGCGCGGCACCGTATAGGCACTCATCGGTTTATCCACGGCAAGTAGGGCACAAATTTCCTTAGCGAGTTCTGGAGTAACCCGTTCATCACAATCAATACTTAGTATCCAATCATGGCTCGCCAAATCGACAGCAGCCTGCTTCTGAGGACCAAACCCCTGCCAAGGCAGCATTTGTACCCTCTCGGTATAGCGGCTGGCAATTGCACAGGTAGCATCTGTACTGCCCGAATCGACCACCACGATCTCATCTGCCCAAGAAACGCTTCGAAGACATTCTTCTATTCGTTCTTCCTCGTTCTTGGCAATAACAACTACAGATAGTTTCCGACGTAATTCTTGAGATTTCATGCCGTCAACTCACGGAGCAGAAAATCTGCACTGTTGCGTTGTTGAAGCGTACGGCCAGCAGCCGAGGCATGTTCCTGATACCGAGTATAGTCTGCTATGATTCGCTCAACGGCATCCAACACTAGAACGGGGTCTGTTGATTCAAGCACCAGACCGGCTTTAAACTCGGAAATCACCTTGGCTATCCAGGTTCCTGCCAGGGTTACCACAGGGCTCCCCATACTGAGAGCGTCCAAGGTCACACCACTGACCCGGTCGGCAAATATCTGCTGCGAGTACAACTGCAGACAGATCGCACCACCATAGAGCGCATGGTACTCTGTCTGCTGCAGGGTGCCTGCAAGGCATCGCAGACTTGGGTAACCAATTCGTTCAAGACGCTGCAGGGCCGCCCTAGTGGGAGTATCATATTTATCATAGTGCTGTGCCGAAGTTTGTAGGGTAACCGGAATTCTGAGCCCTTTGGCTGAAAGCAGCTCAATCAGATCAATAACGAGTGAAAACCCCTTGTCCTCACGAGCTGCACCAGCGTACAGCAAGTGCCGAAACTCTTGCATCACGGCTTCATTCGTACCACTCGCTTGCACCGGGGTAATCGGATAAGGAACGCACTGCACGTGCCTAAAACCTGCGGCAAGAAACTGCTCGACAACAGATGCGGTTGGGGCAATGATTGTAAGGTTAGGCTGTTTAGCAGCCAATTTCACCAGTTGATGTTGTTTTGAAACAGCAGAACTTAACCAGTGAAAATACAGAAAAACTTTACCAGATGGAATCACTCCTGGAGCAGCAAGATGCAACATAAGCAGGTCTAGCCTGGTTGCCGTTGAGACCAGTATCCGCCCCTTTTGCCTCAGCAATGAGTGATACAGAAACAACAACTGGATTTTTCTGATCCTGCGGAAGAAATAAGGCCTGATAGCAACAAATTCAGGGAAATTGAGCAAAGCCCCACTATCTACCCACACACAGACCGGCTTTTCTCCCGCAGCTGCACAGAGGCTGGCAATAAAACTGTAACAGTGGCCGGTTTCATTCACCAGAGTTGGTTCTACTATATGGATTGGATCTGCCATGCTGTACTAGAAAACCGGCACTGTAGAGGTAACGTCAATCTGACTATTGATCTGCAGATTGTGCAAACGCCTATACAGCCCGCTTCCCTCAATCAGATCTGCATGGGTTCCAATCTCGACAATCCTCCCTTTCTCCAGCACCACAATGGTGTCAGCATGCATCACGGTGGACAAGCGGTGCGCGATCACAAACGTAGTCCGGTTCAGCATCAGATTATCCAAGGCCTGCTGCACCATCTTTTCACTCTCGGTATCCAGAGCGCTGGTGGCCTCATCCAGGATCAGGATCGGTGCATTTTTGAGAAGTGCCCGGGCAATACAGATCCGCTGACGCTGCCCGCCGGAAAGCCGTACTCCGCGATCGCCAATGTTGGTGACATAGCCCTGCGGAAGTTCCAGTATAAAGTCATGTGCGTATGCCGCCTTAGCCGCAGCCTCAACCTCTTCATCAGAAGCATCAGGCTTGCCGTAGCGGATGTTCCCGGCAATGGAGTCATTAAACAGCGTTGTTTCCTGATCCACCAACGCAAACTGACGATTCAGGGATTCCAGGCTAAAATCACGAATATTGTGACCATCCAGCAGTATCTGACCCTGTTCGGCATCGTACAGTCGCATCAGAAGCGCGGCCAGGGTTGATTTACCACCACCGGACGGCCCCACCAGGGCAACCATCTTCCCCGGCTCGACAGCAAGATCAATCCCCTCAAGGATCAGCTCGTCACCATAACCGAAACTGACATCGCAGACAGCAACCCGTCCGCTGACCCGCTTAATCTCCACTGCCTGCTCCCGCTCAATAACGGCAAGTGGCGCATCCATTTGCTGGAAGACGCGTTCAGCAGCACCAGCAGAGCGCTGGAGAGTATTGTATGATCCCTGCAGCTTTTTAACCGGATTAAACAGCATAATCATAGCTGCAATGAAGGAGAACAACTCTGAGGCAGACATGCGACCGGACATGACCTGACTGCCGCCCAGCCAGACCACTGCTGCAATCCCCAGCGAGATGATCATCTCAGACACCGGCATGGCCAGCGATTCATACTTGATAAACTTTTTGTACTGTCCCAGAAAAGCCAGGTTCTCAGCCCTGAATCGGGCGATCACGGTATCTTCAAGCCCAAAGGCCTTGATCACCTTGATGCCGGAGAACGTTTCCTGCAGGATGGAGCCGATCCCTCCCATGACATCCAGGCTGCGCCGGGCAGCATTCTTAATCTTCTTACCGATCAGCTGGGCCGGATAAATGGTCACCGGGAGCACGACAAAACAGAGTATCGCCAACTGCCAATTGCGATAAAAGATCACCACCAGCAAAGAGGTAAAGGAGATAAGGTCGCGGAACAGGCCGCAAACCACGTTGGCCATCCCCTCCTGCATCATGCCGATGTCGTTGGTCATGCGAGACATCAGCTCACCGGTGGCCTGCTTGTTGAAGAAGGTCATATCCTTGCGGATAGTACTGCTGTAGAGGTCGTTGCGGAGATCTTGGATCGCCTTCTGTCCGGCCAGTTTGATAGTGGTATCGTAGGTAAAACGGCAAATGCCGCGCAGGACGAACAGCGCTATGATGCCGACCGGCACCAGCAGAAAGATGCTGGTATCCTTACCGTCAAAGATCTTCTGCAGCACTGGCTGCACCAGATAGGCAAAGGCACCGTCCATGGCACCGACAACCATTGAGCAGAGGGCGGATATGACCAAAAGCCCCCAGTACGGTTTAAGATAGCGCAGTGTTCTCAGTAAAACATTTGATGTAGGCACAGCCTTACTCATTATAATCAAACGCTTGGTAGCCGTGCTTTTTGACCAACTCATCACGCTCAGCGGCTTTCAGGTCTTCCCGAACCATCTCGGTCACCAGCTCTTTGAAGCTGATCTTTGGNNCCAGCAGGGTCTCTACCTCGGTGGGTCTAAAGTAGCGAGGATCGACTCTAACGATGACATTACCAGCCTGATCGGTGCCGGTTTCATCTACGCCGGTTCCCTGCCAGGAGATTTTCATCCCCAGCTCTTCGGCTGCTGCGTTCACAAAGTCGCGTACGCTATGCTGGTAGCCGGTGGCGATGACGTAGTCTTCCGGCTCCGGCTGCTGCAGCATCAACCACTGCATCTCAACATAATCCTTGGCATGTCCCCAATCACGCAGTGAATCAAGATTGCCCAGATAGAGACAGTCCTGCAACCCCAGCTTTATCCGAGCTAATGCACGAGTAATTTTTCGGGTGACAAAGG
>DKFG01000305.1:1789-16710 GCA_002452325.1 Geobacter sp. UBA6802 | reverse complement strand
TCGGCATCTTTATCGGCTCCTGGTATTCGGCGCCACTGATTGATAACGTGCAGGGCAGAACAAAAAACGCAGAACTTGACCAGCAACTGGACCGAATTACCCATTTTGAGACCATGCTCTGTAATGAAGGGGCACTGATACTCAAATTCTGGCTGCACCTCTCTGAAGATCAGCAAAAAAAACGGCTCAAGAAGCTTGAGAAAGACCCCAAGACCAGTTGGCGGGTCACAGAAAGTGACTGGAAAAATTTCAAGATGTATGACCGGTTTCGCCTGGTTTCGGAACGGATGCTCCGCAGCACCAGTACACCGGAGGCCCCTTGGATCATTGTGGAAGGGGCCGATGAGCGGTACCGATCGCTCTCAATTGGCAAGGCAATCCTTGAGGCCCTGCGCCGCCGCCTTGATGCGCCGCAGGTTACAACTGCACCGGAGCCGCTGCCGCCGATGTTCAGCTCTATCGACGGCCTGCAGATACTGCAGACCCTGGACATGAGTAAAAAAATTGCCAAGAAAAAGTATGATGACGAGCTGAGTACCTTGCAGGGACGCCTGAACCTGCTTTCGCGCCACAAAGATTTTAACAAGCTGTCCGTTGTCATGGTCTTTGAAGGCAACGATGCCGCCGGCAAAGGGGGCAGCATCCGCAGAGTCACCCAGGCCCTGGACGCCCGTGCCTACCGCATCGTTCCGATTGCTGCTCCCACGGAAGAGGAGCGGGCTCAACCCTATCTCTGGCGTTTCTGGCGGCATCTGCCGCGCCGTGGACGGTTTGCCATCTTTGACCGTTCCTGGTATGGACGGGTGCTGGTGGAGCGGGTGGAAGGGTTTTGTACCCAGGCCGACTGGATGCGTGCCTACGGCGAGATCAACGACTTTGAGGAGCAGATGGTGCGCAATCGCACTGTGGTGGTAAAGTTCTGGCTGGCCATTACCCAGGATGAGCAGCTCAAGCGGTTCAAGGAGCGCGAGAAGATCGCCTTCAAGCGGTTCAAAATAACCGAAGAAGACTGGCGCAACCGCGAAAAATGGCCGCTGTACGAGCAGGCGGTCTGCGATATGATTGACCGCACCAGCACCGAGATCGCCCCTTGGACCCTGGTGGAGGCCAACGACAAGAACCATGCGCGGATTAAGGTCTTAAAAACCGTCTGCAACCAAATTGAACTGGCCCTTGAAAAAATTTAGGCATCACGGTATAGAAATCAACGTAAAAATTTGTGTTAGCTGCACAAGGACCATACCATGCCCATTCCAGCTGAAGTACTGAACGCGCTGAATATCAGCAGCGATGCGCTGATCAAGCACCTGATCGACGACACCCGTAGCGTCTATTCAACCATGCTGGGGTTTGACCTGATGCACCTCCCTCTGGAAGTTGACCCGATGGAGCATTTCAAGGACTGCGTTTCCGCCATGGTTGGCTTGGCCGGTACGTACAACGGGCTGATCTCGATCCATCAGCCGTGCTCGCTGGCCATTAAGGTAACTGAAGCGATGCTTGACATGGAGGTGACCGAGGTCGATCAGGACGTCTTTGACGCCCTGGGGGAAATCGCCAACATGGTGGCCGGCAACGTCAAGCAGCACCTTTCAAAGGGGGGGCTGGATGTACGGCTCTCGACCCCATCCGTTGCCACCGGCAGCGATTATGTGATCTGCGCCAAGCAGACCAATTCGCTGAACCTGCTGTTTGATCTGGATGAGGAGTGGCTGCTGGTCAGTATCGTGCTTGAGATTGAGTGACGGTACGGAAGGATCAGGGGAGCAGCCGTACAAAGATTCGTTCAGCGCAGCGTAACAGCGCAAAAAACAGCTCTTTACCAGCATTACCGCTCATACAGATATAGGGATGGCGGATATAGCAGGGGACTGCGCCGGCGCACAGGGCAGCCAGACAACCGGTCAGTAACCGATCATCAGCCATCAGAACCGCCGACAGGGGAGTTGCCGTCAACTCCCCTGTTTGTATCAGACCGTCCGGGTACGGTTTTTTACGTACTCCACTGATAAAACGTACACCTGGAAACTGCTCGGCAAACCAGGACACCCGGGGGCCGACCGGTCGGTTGGAAAGAATCACCACCCGCTCTTCGCCGAACACCGCCGTTGCCTGCTGCAGCCAGGTCACCATCTCGGGCAGGGGCTGGTCGGCGCCATGGGGGGCCAGCACCCCATCAAAATCCAGGGCAAGGGCACGGATACCCTGTGCAGCCAGCTGCTGCGGAGTGTAATCACACAGTCGCGCCGACAACGGCGTATCAGCCAGCAGCCAATACAACTCCCGCCGATACCGCCAACCACTGGTTATCCCCTTCAGTACATGTCCGATGGCCTTACTCCTTGAATGAACATTTCTGTGCCTTGCTGATCAGAAAATAGACAACCCCCAGCGCCAGCAGGGTCAGGGTCAGGAAGGCCTGGGTCTTCAGGTCATCATGGCGCAGGGTAGAGATCAGTATCTCCCGCACCATTGCCACCACCACCACCCCGACAAAGACCAGTATGTTGAAGCTGCCGCCTTTCAGGTTCTTGATCTCGTTCTCCAGCAGCTCAATCATCATCCAGAGGATCAGCATGGAACCCAGGGCTGAAAAAATTGCCTTCTCAGGCTTCCCGTTAAATACCTGCATGATATCATTAATGAAAAGTCCCACTACAGCGAGAGACAATCCTGCCAGCGAGAGTACCAATATCAGATTGAGGCCATAGGTGAACCGCTCCGAGAGACGAATCAGGCCCGACTCCAGTGAACGTGAGACAAAGACCTTGCCCATCTCGGCATCGCGATAGGACGAGGTCATCACCGCCAGGTTCAGATCCATGATCTTGTCGGCCGATTCCCGGTACATCCGGCGCTGATCCTTATCGCTAAAGGTATCGTGGATCATATGCTGAATGGCGTGCCGTACATGGCTCATGGCTGCATTAACGTAATGCACCGGCAATCCCACCCGAACATGGGCCTGCCCGACCCGTTTCAGGTTACGCAGATACTCCTCGTCATACTCACCCTGAAACAGGGTGCGAAACCAATGACGGTGAAACGCCTCAAGCCGATCCTTACTGGAGTGAAGCGCGATCAACCGTTCCGTCTCGGGATTCTCGTAGAGATACGCCATAAAATTTCCGGACAGATTGTTCAGGTATTCATCGGCAATCGGCAACAAATCGCGCAGATTGGCGGCGTCATCATCCGTGAAATGGTACTGTCCCTTCAGCTTTGCCATGTTTTCCATGCTACGTCTCCTCGTCAGACCAGACCAAAACGCCATGCCGCCGCACAGCTCCCTTCGCTGGAAACCATACAGGCCCCCACCGGTGTTTCCGGTGTGCAGGCCACTCCGAACAGAGGGCAGTCTGTTGGCCCTATCCTGCCGGTCAGCACCTCGCCACAGCGGCATCCTGCCGGTTCCAACGGCTCTGGTACGGTTACCGGCAGCATTTTTTCTGCATCAAAACGGGCAAACAGCCCCCTGATCATCAGGCCGCTGTCCGCAAGCAACCCCAGACCGCGCCAGATCGCATCGCACGGTTCAAAGACCTGCCGGATCAGCTGTTGCGCCGTCTGGTTGCCTGCCTGTGAAACTGCTCGACGGTACTGATTCTCAACCCTGGCCTCACCACGCAGATGCTGGCGAAGCAGCCACAACACCCCCTGCAGGATATCGGCCGGCTCAAATCCGGTTACCACACAGGGGATACCGTACTGCTCAGCCAGCGGCTGGTAGGCAGCAGTCCCGATCACGGTGCTGACATGGGCCGGACAGAGATAGCCCCTGATCTTCAGATCAGGATCAGCTGAAAGTGCCTGCATCGGTCCCGGCATGGTCTTGTGGGAAGACAGCACGAAAAAGTTGGCCAGGCCCAGCTGCTCCGCCTTAAGGATGGCAGCTGCTACCGTGGGGGTGGTGGTCTCAAACCCGACTCCCAGAAAAACCACCCGCTGCTGTGGCTGTTCGGTAGCCAGTACAACTGCATCCAGTGCCGAATAGACCACCCGAATGTCAGCCCCTTTCGCCCGCTCAACCATCAGTGATGACTGTGAGCCGGGCACCCGCAGCAGATCGCCGAAGGTGGTGATGATCGTATCAGGTACTGCAGCCAGAGCCAGGGCGTGATCAATAGAGGAAACCGGCGTTACGCAGACCGGGCAGCCGGGCCCGGAGACCAGCTGCACCTGCAGAGGCAGCAGGCTCTTGATCCCGAAGCGGGCAATGGCCATGGTGTGGGTACCACACACTTCCATAAAACGGACCGGTTCCTGAAGCGCTGCAGCCTCACTGCGGATCGCTGCGACCAACCCCTGCACCAGCTCACAGTCGCGGTATTCGTCCTGGAACCTCATGCCATATCCTGCGGATCAAACAGCTCGCGCATCAGCCGCAAGGTTTCCTGGGCCTCCTCAGGATCAATCCGCGCAATGGCAAAACCGGCATGGACGATCACGTAATCTCCCACAGCAACCGGCTCCCCCAGCATCATCAGGCTGGCCTCACGCTGCACACCGTCCATCTCCGCTGTCACTGTATCATCATGCAGGGCAATCACCTGCATCGGCACACCAAGACACATAGCTGCTATCCTCTCTGTTCAACATGGGCAGCAACAGCCGCCTGCCCCAGGGCTATACCGCCATCGTTGGGCGGCACCAGCCGGTGACTGTAGACCTCAAACCCGCAACCAGCCAAAGAAGTATACACCATCTCCGTTAAAAGGCGATTCTGAAACACGCCGCCGGAAAGCACCACCCGGCGCAGTCCGGTAAGTTCCCTGATCCGTCCGGCAACCTCCCCCACGGCGGTGGCAAGGGCCAGATGGAACCCCAGGGCCCGCTCAGCCGGGGTACCGCCGCCGCCCAAAAGGCCAAGCAGCAGGTCAGTGGCATCAAGCTGTAGCGCACCGTTGTCACTGCGGTGGAGTGTCATCTCCGGCAGGTCAGCCGCCCGGCCAGCTGTCTCTGCCAGTGCCTCAAGGGCCATGCCGGCCTGCCCGTCAAAACTGTTGCGGGTTGCCGCTCCGGTCAGCAGGGCAGCCGCATCAAACAGCCGTCCCATACTGGAGGTCAGCGGACTGTTGATCCCCCGCTGCAACATCGCCCCAAGCAGCTGCTGTTCGGACTCGGCAAGCTGCGGCAGTACCGGCAGGCTCCAAACCTGCTCCCCCAGCCGGTCGTACAGCCAGGCCAGCGCCATCCGCCACGGCTCACGGGCAGCCCGGTCACCACCCGGCAGCCGTACCTGCCGCAGATGCCCCATCCGGCGGACCGTCCGATATCCCCCTGCCAGAAACTCACCGCCCCAGACCGTACCGTCATCCCCCAGACCGGTACCGTCAAAGATCACCCCGATCACCTCTCCATCCAGACCATGTTCCGCCATACAGGCCGCCAGATGGGCATGATGGTGCTGCACCCGCACCAGCGGCAGCCCGGCGCCTTCTGCAAAACGGGTAGAAAGATAGTCAGGGTGCTGGTCGCACACCACCAGCTGCGGCTTGATCTCCATAATCTCAGCAAGGTGGCTGATCGTCTGCTGGAAGATCCTATAGGTCTCCTCATTCTGCAGATCACCAATATGCTGGCTGAGAAAGGCCTGATTGCCGCGGGTCAGACAGACGGTGTTCTTCAGCTCCGCCCCCATTGCCAGAATTGATCCAGACACAAACGGCAGCTGAACCGGCCGGGGCACATAGCCGCGGGAACGACGGTAAAAGAGCGGACTACCCTGAAAGACACGCACCACTGAATCATCGGTACGGACCTGGATCGGTCGGTTATGGGTCAGCATGGCGTCGGCAATGCCGGACAGCTTTTCCTGCGCCTCCTGATCTTCACTGATCATCGGTTCATCAGAGGCATTGGCACTGGTCATGATCAGAACAGGGACAAGGGGCAAGGGGCAAGGGNNTTGACCCTTGACCCTTGACCCTGAAAGAGCAGTTGGTGCAACGGCGTATAGGCCAGCATCAGGCCGATCCAGCCACTTCCGGGCGCAACCAGTGCAGAAACCGGCGAATCAGCCCTGCTGCGCACAATCACCACCGGCGCCTCAACTCCGGCCAGCAGCCGTTCTTCCAGCTCTGACAGTTCAGCCATCTTTCGTGCCGTTGCCAGATCCGGCACCATCACCGCAAACGGCTTTTCATCCCGTTTTTTGCGCTGCCGCAACCGGGCCACTGCCGCATCATTACAGGCGTCCACTGCCAGGTGATAGCCGCCCAGCCCTTTTACCGCCACAATCTTGCCCTGCTGCAGCAGGGTGACGGCCTGCTGCAATGCAGCTTCCTCCTCCCCCAAGCGGGGGGAGGTTGGGAGGGGGGCGGAAGTAGTGAGTGTTAAACACGGACCGCACTCCGGGCAGGCAATCGGCTGGGCATGGAAACGGCGGTCAAGGGGGTTGCGGTATTCTGCCTCACACGCCGGACAAAGCGGAAATCCTGCCATGGTGGTCAAGGGACGGTCATAGGGGATACCGGTCACAATGGTCCAGCGGGGACCGCAGTTGGTACAGGTGATGAAGGGATGCCGGAAACGACGGTCAGCAGGATCAAACAGCTCCCTCAGGCAGTCAGCACACAGCGCACTGTCCGGCGCAATCTGCGCCTCACGCCTGCCATCGCTGCTGGCAAGGATCTCAAAGCCAGCCTCATTGTCGATGATCGGAATGTCGCTTGCATTCAGTAAACTAATTACAGCCAGCGGCGGCAACTCTGCCTGCAGGTGGCAGCTAAACGCGGCAAGCTGTTCCTCCCCTCCCTGCAGTTCAAGCTCCACCCCAGCCGATGTATTGCGCACCCAGCCGGTCAGGTCCAGCTCGGTTGCCAGGCGAAAGACAAAGGGGCGGAACCCTACCCCCTGCACGATGCCTGCTATGGTGTAGTGGTGGCGGATCATGGTTTTAGTCATTCTTCCGGTTAATCAGATTCACCCTTAACGATGTGATCGAGCAGGACAGTGGTGGCCCACTGACGGAAGCGGGTACCTTGCTGTGATTTGACCCGGCAACCAAGGAGATGATGATGTCAAGGCTGTAAAAGCGTATAGTTCTGCGGCTCTGGCGGATGCCTTCATGTTGAACTAACTACCGAGGATTCCTCGGCAGTTCCTTGCTCTGACAGTTCTCCTTCTTTATACGCATTCCGAATATGCAAACCGATAGTGTCACTGTTCTTGCCAAACAGTTCCGCCATCTGTGACCCGCCAGTTTTTTTGTGCGGGTCGTAACCCTGGTTAGACCACCAGCCTTCGTTTCCACTCTGCTAATCCAATTGCAAGAGATGATTGCAGCCACTCTTCAAATCTTGCTTTTGTGCTTTCAATTGGTTCAATGAAATTGAATTGGAATAAGTCGGTAGAAGAAGGCTGTGTGTTAACAACTGCTTTACCGCCTTCGTCCTGTTGAATTCTTTGGGCAGTAAAAGCGGAAGCTACTAAAATACCGTTCTCTCCAACACCATAGCCGTGAATGCTGATAATAAATTCAAAAACTTCTTCTGTGCTTACTACCATTTTTATCCAAGAATGATGTCTATCAAGACTAGCAACATAGCAAAATTCCTTTGCCATTTCGATTATCTGAGAATAAAAGTAATGCTTCTTGTCTTGTGAGTTTTTAGATATTGATACATGAGAATGATATTTGGGTGTAACTCCAGGCGGGGTAACGTCTTGTAATTCAGCATCCAGTCTCCTTGATATATCCTTGATGGATGTTTCAGCTATGGTAAACAACTCTGTCGCATAGTCGTATACTTTTCCTGCTTTTTCTTTCTCTTTAGTATATTTACCCTTGAGCACCTCTAATGCAGAAGCGATGATCAGGTCTGCATATTTTGCTTGCTGAACTTGTTGCTCCAATCCAAGAGCACGCAGAATAGATTCTCTCTGTCGCCTTGTGAAAAATTGTGTTAAAGGCAATAAATCTCCTTTATCTGCGGTCTCAAGTGCCCCTATGTATTCGACGCGGTCAGAGTCGCGCACAACAAGCGGGAATAGCCCCTCTTTTAGAAACACTAATGAAGCTAATGCTCTTGCTACTCTGCCATTTCCGTCTTGAAATGGGTGAATTTGAGTGAACCGGTGGTGAAGCCAAGATGCTCTGACCTCCACAGGATATTTTGATTCTCCGTCTCTGTACCATTGAACAAGCTTTTCCATCTCGTCTTTTGTGAATTCAGGGGGACAGTATTCATGAGTTTCACCATCTGGTCTTTTTGGATTATTTGGCTGTTCCTTATATGCTCCCTTTGTTAATTTAATCCTGACTTTTACGCCTTCTAGCGTTAAGGCATCTGTATACTCTTGGTGGTTTGTGAATTGTGCTTGTAGATTTCTTACAAAATGCTCTGTTAGTGGCTGCTCACCCTTAACAAATCCGAAAAGACCTTCAACTATATCAAGCTGATCCTTAATTATGTCATTTGCACGATCAGCTTCATCTTTGGTTATCCCGCTTCTATGAGCGATGATTGATGAGTCTATTCCCTGCTCAATTAGTACTTCAGTTACGCCCCTGTCCCAGACATAAAGGCGCTCAATTATGCCCGTCTCTATAGCCCACTCTCTCTGCATTTTCTTTATAAATTCTTGAAACACTCCTGTTAATTCGAGTTCTGCTTTCTTTTCCTTCCATACGCTGCCAAGAGCCATCAATTCTTGTGATCCCATTTCTAGTGCATTTTCTGGGAAGTCAGTAATCCTTTGATATGTCATGTTTTATCTCCTTTTTCAGATGTAACTCGTTAATCTACGGTTTCCCTATATAGGCGACTTGTTGCTTATATAGGGCGTTTGTTACCTATATAGCCGTCTTTTCAGAATACTACTCCGCTAGTATTCGTGCAGCAGGTGGTGTGCCACGCATCAATCGCTACGGCACAAACCATAATTTTGCCTGTGTGTCCAAGTGCACGCGGAGCAACTGCTTTTTATACGATCACATACCAAAACGTGAAAATTTCGGACGTCCGAAATTATGAGCTAACATACTGATTTGCATCACATTCTATCAAAAAGAGCCCCAAATTTTTAACCCCGCCATTTGGACTAAATCAGACATAACCAGCTGATATAACCAGAATATATCGTTTGAGACGTTTTATCTTCTGATACATTGTTGTGGGTTGGGCTGCAGATCCGCACTGTTCAGCTCATATAACGTCCCTTTTCCATAGCTGGTTTGTGTAGTCGCGGCTATACGTTATCTGTCAATAAATAACTCTTTATCCAGGTACTTATCCGCTGTTTCCTGGCAACGAGAGCACGGGTTGACCAATTTTGCGTGGCAGCTTTCTGCATATACCTCTGGGGCCTTTGCATTCTCCACCCGTAAAAACAGCCGGTAGTGAGTCCAGCTCAATTCGAGACGCAGTGCGTTTCGAATTAGATTCCATGGATCAACTCACCACTACAGCAACTGCCGGTAATCGCAATGAAGAGCCTCAGCCAGTTTCTTAGCCCGTTCTTTGCCAATGCTCCGTTTACCATTTTCCATTTCGCTTATATGATGCTGGGGAATGCCGGTTAATTCAGCAAGCTGCTTCTGGGTCAGCTCCTCACGGGTGCGGTAGGCCCGCAATGCAACTTGCGTTTCTTTGCCTACATATTCCGGGAATACCTCGGCAACAGAATAGGTACGTTCCTCTTCTGATTCAATGGCTTCCGCATAACGCTTGATAAGAGGAACGTTGTGACGGCGAACCTTTAACTGCAATGTTATTATATCGTTAGTAGGGTGCTTTTTCGTGTGTACCTGCATAGGTAACCTCCACAAACCTGATCCTGCCTTTATCTTCCCGCCAGACAACTACAAACGTTGGCTGCCCCTTCTTGATATGGCAATGATGCTCGCCATCCGACAGCTTTGAGTAGTTGGGCCAATCACCTCGAACTGGACCGGTTGCTTGAATATCCCGGACAAGCTGAAACAAGGCCTCCCTGACACGCGTAGGAAGCTTGTCTTTCTGTTTACGCGCCTTGTTCGTAAACTCTACTGTCCAATCCATGCCGTTTATATCCCTTTTTTGGGTATATTGTCAACAACCACAATGTCGGCAAACAATCCTATCTCCCCAGCTCCCGCTCCAGCCAGCCATACCACCCTTCCAGCCCCTGCCCAGTGGTGGCGGAGACCTCAAGAATCCCGAGCTGATGGCTGACCCGTGCCGCGTATTCCTTACACTGGGCCACATCAAAGGTCAGGTGCGGCAGCAGGTCCACCTTGTTCAGCAGCATCAGGTCAGAGTTATGGAACATCTGGGGGTACTTCAGCGGCTTGTCCTCCCCTTCGGTCACCGACAGCACCACCACCTTGTGGGCCTCGCCAAGATCAAAGGCAGCCGGGCAGACCAGGTTGCCGACGTTCTCGATAAACAGGATGTCCAACTGATCCAGATCAAAGGCCTCGGTGGCATGCATCACCATGTGGGCATCCAGGTGGCAGCCGGCCCCGGTATTGATCTGCTTGACCGGCACGCCGGTGGCGGCGATCCGGCGGGCATCGTTGTCAGTCTGCTGATCCCCTTCGATCACCGCACAACGATACTTCCCTGACAGATCCCGCAGGGTCCGCTCCAGCAAGGTGGTTTTGCCGGAACCGGGGGAAGAGACCAGGTTCAGCACCAGGATTCCCTTTTCCTTGAACAGGGCACGGTTAAAGGAGGCCAGCCGGTTGTTCTTGGCCAGGATATCCTCTTCAATGGTGATTTTTTTGCTGCGATGGGCTTCGTCATGGCTGTGCTGGTGTGGCTGAGCATCATCATGCAGGTGATCATGGTGGTGATGATGGTCGCCCTGGGCATGGGTATGCTGATGCTGGTGAGGATGGCTGTGGGTCTGGTCGCCGTGTTGATGTTCGTGGTCATGGGTGTGGTCGTGGTCGTGATGATGTCCCGATGCAGGGCTACAGCCGCAGGTAGTGCACATCTGGTTGCTCCTTTATGATGGATTTGGTTTTGCGTAACCGGAAGAATCATCATACACTGCCCGATACCGCTTGACCATACCACACCAACAGCAGGATATATGTTTCAGTTTCTTGGCATCGGCATCCTTCTTGGTCTCTCAGCCGGCATCGCACCCGGTCCGCTGCTGATGCTGGTCATTTCCGAAACCCTCCGGCACGGCACCCGGTCCGGCATTACGGTGGCGCTGGCGCCGATCATCACTGATCTGCCGATCATCGCCTGCAGCCTGCTGATTTTGGCCAATCTGGCCAGCTACGGGCCGGTGCTGGGGGTTGTTTCACTGATCGGCAGCCTGTTTCTGTGCTACACCGGCTACCAGACCCTGCGGGTTACTCCGGTTGATCTGGCACTGCCGGGTGGGGAGACCCGCTCCCTTGCCAAGGGGGTGCTGACCAACCTGCTCAGCCCCCACCCGTACCTGTTCTGGATCACGGTTGGCACGCCGTTGATCTATCGATCATTGCAGGAGGGACCTGCTGCACTGGCGGCATTTCTGGGCGGGTTTTATCTCTGTCTGGTCGGCTCAAAGGTTATCCTTGCCCTCGGTGTGGGCAGATCGCGGGCACTGTTGCGCGGCAGACCTTATCTGTACACCATGCGTCTGCTCGGCCTGCTGCTGCTATTGTTTGCCCTGTTTTTACTGCGGGACGGTCTGCAGCTGCTGGGAATTATCTGACGTTCGTCGCCCCGCAATCAAACTGCAGACAGTACAGACGGGCATATTCTCCCCCCAAAGCCAACAGCTCTTCATGACGCCCCTCTTCTACCACCCTGCCCTGACGGATAACCACAATCCGGTCGGCATCCCGCACCGTTGAGAGACGGTGGGCAATCACCAGAGCGGTCCGCCCCTGCAGCAGACGCTGCACCCCTTCCTGGATCAGCCGTTCACTCTCGCTATCCACGCTGGCCGTGGCTTCATCCAGCATCAGCAACTCAGGATCAAAGGCCACGGCCCGGGCAAAGGAGAGCAGCTGCCGTTCCCCCAGCGAAAGGTTGCCGCCCCGCTCTGCCAGTTGCGTATCGTAGCCCAGCGGCAGCTGTTCAATAAACCGGTCGGCCCCTACCACAGCGGCAGCCTGGCGGACACGGGCAGCGGCCTGTTCATCCCCCAGGCTGATATTAAAGGCCACGGTACCGGCAAAGATAAACGGCTCCTGCGGCACCAACGCCATACGGCTGCGCAGCTGATGCCGGGGCAGCTGACGGATATCCACCCCATCCAGCAGGATGCAACCGCTGTTCAGCTCATACATCCGCCCCAACAGCCTGGTTACGGTGGTCTTGCCGCCGCCGCTCTCCCCCACCAGGGCCAACCGTTCACCCCGCTGCAGGGTCAGGTTGAAATGGCTCAGAATCGGCTCATCCGACCGATAGGCAAAGGAGACATCACGAAACGCAATAAAAGCAGGGTCAGGGGGCAAGGGGCAAGGGGCAAGGGTAGCACAAAAGGTCTTTTCCTGACCCTTGACCCCTGAACCCTCGCCTTCCTGCCCCTGTTCTTCCTGCTCGTCCAGCAGTGCAAAGATCCGCTCCAGGGCTGCCATGGCCCCCTGCATGATGCCATATTTGGCTGACAGGTCACGGATCGGACCAAAAAACTTCTCGATATACTGGATAAAGGCCACCAAGGTGCCGAAGGTCAGCATCCCCTGCAGCATCTCTCCGCTGCCGTACCAGATGATCAGGGCAATGGCAATGGAGGAGAGCATCTCCACCACGGCATACAGTGAGGCATCCCAGAGGATCACGGGGCGATTGGCCTCACGATGGGCCTCGTTCAGGGCTGCAAATCGGGCCTGTTCATCCGCCTCTCTGCCGCAGGCCTGCACCACCGGCATGGCGCCGATCACCTCGGCCAGATGACCGTTCAGCTTGCCCAGCCGGGCACGGACCTCGCGGAAGGCCTGACGCATGTTGCGGCGGAACAACCAGGCCACCAGCAGCAGAGGGGGCAGCACGCTGAAGGTAACCAGCGACAACTCCGTATCCATCCAGAGCATGGCCGCCACAATACCGGCCAGCAGCAGGAAGTCACCGATCACCGAGATGATCCCGGCGGCAAACATCTCCCCCAGCGCCTCTATGTCACTGGTAATGCGGGTTACCACCCCACCGGCGGCGCTCCGGTCAAACCAGCGCACCGGCAGCCGCTGCAGACGGGTGAACAGGGCCGTACGCATATCAGCCATCACCCGCTGGCCCACCAGCTGCAGGCCGTACACTTCACCCCAGGTCAGGATCGCCTCCAGCAGCAACAGCCCCAAAAACAGCAGTGCTGGCTGCAGCAGCAGTTCCAGGCGCCCTGGGGTAATGGCATGGTCAATGGCGTATTTTAACAACAGGGGCTGGCTGAGGCGACAGAGGGTGGTCAGCGGCAGTAACAGCAGAATCCCCCCTACAAGGTAACGGTAGGGTTTGAGAAACGGCAGAAACCGGCGCAGCAGATGCAGATCGTAGACTTTACCGGTTATGGCATCTTCATGCAGCCCGCCGTGGTGCATCGGATCTCCTGAGAGCTGTCGGAATCGGTGACCTGCAGAGAGTGGCAAAGGGGCCGTCCAATGTCAACGGCAAAGGTTTTGACAGCGCTGCTCTCCCCTGCTACAAACGCTCCCCAGGAGGATCGATATGGCAGACAACACCCTGATCACCGGCGGGGCCCGCAGCGGCAAGAGCCGCCTGGCAGAGTCCATGACCGCTGCCTGCGGCACACGCCTCTGCTACCTGGCCACGGCCCAGTCACTGGATCTGGAAATGGCCGACCGGATCGAGCGTCACCGCCGCCGCCGGGGGGATAGCTGGGAGACCATTGAAGAACCGCTGATGATCCCCCAGACCCTGGCCAGGATCGACGGCATCTATGCGGCAATTCTGCTGGACTGCGTCACGCTCTGGCTTTCCAACCTGTTGCTTTCCTGCGATGAAAACGACCCGACCGCTGAAGAACTGGTTCTGGGCCATGTCCATCGGCTTGCCGCCACCCTGCGGGGCATGTCCACCCCGGTGATTCTGGTAACCAATGAAGTGGGACAGGGGATTGTGCCGGACAACCCTCTGGCACGGCTCTACCGCGATCTGGCCGGACAGGCCAACCAGTTGCTGGCCGCCTGCTGCGATACCGTGTATGTCACCATCAGCGGCATCCCGCTCAAACTCAAATAGACATTTCCCCCATACCGATCACGAGGTAGTTTTATGCACAGCACCACCCGTCTGTATCTGATCCGCCACGGCCAGGTTAAAGGCCATGAAGAGCGCCGCTACAACGGCCACACCGATGTGGCCCTGACCGATCTGGGCATTGAACAGTACCACCAGCTGAAGGATCGGCTGGCCGATACCCGTATTGCCGCCTGCTATTCAAGCGACCTGACCCGCTGCAGAGTCGGCGCCGACATTATCTGCGGACCGTTCGGCATCCAGCCGGTCCACCGCCGTGAACTACGAGAAGTCAACATCGGCATCTGGGAGGGCCTTACTTGGCAGGAGATCCAGAGCCGCTGGCCTGATGACTGGCAGGCGCGCCTGAATGACCTGGTCAACTATCGGGTTCCCCAGGGGGAAAATCTGATTGAAGTACGTGAACGGGTAATGCCGGTGGTGGCGGAGATGCTGGAACGGCATCGCGGACAGGAGGTCCTGCTGGTGGGGCATGGGGGGATCAACCGGGTGATTCTGCTGGAGACCATCGGCGCACCGCTTGCCAATATGTTTTATGTCGAGCAGAACTACGGCTGCCTGAATATCATCGATTACTATCCGGACGGACGGNNTACGGCTGCCTGAATATCATCGACTTTTACGGGGATGGCAGGGCAACGGTCAAGCTGCTGAACGGGTAGAGAAAAGGCCCGGTGAGCTTGTTGCACCGGGCCTTTTCCGTCATCTGCACCAGGGGCTATCAGCCCTGCTGCGGCTCTTCTGTTTCACCCTGCATAAACTCGGCCTGGGCCT
>DKFG01000305.1:524-1774 GCA_002452325.1 Geobacter sp. UBA6802 | reverse complement strand
CGGTCTGGAAGTTCATGGTAACGCCTGTCTCAACAAAACGTATCATTGTGCCGTTCAGGTTCTTGGGGTCTGACTCGACCAGGGGGCCGATGCCACCCTCCGGTGTGATCTCATGGGTAATCTCTTTGGGCAGGGCCGGACGCTCCTGATAAAAGTGCATCACCAGCTCACCACGGGGGGTAAAGCCCCCCTGTACGCCGTTGGCATAGCTGGGGTTGTAGGAGTAATTAAAGATGTAGTTGAAGTTGATTTCAGGCTTGCGTTGATGACTCATTGGTGATCCCTTCCTCTTGGCTGAATGTGCAACAGAACGTGGCTGTATAGCATGGTTTCATCCTGGCTGGCAAGAGCGCAGCCGTCCGCAGAACAGGAAAGGCCCGGTAAAAACCGGGCCTTTCCTGTCCCTCGGGATGAGTGGTAGATGAAGTGGTTAGCCGATCAGCCGTGAACCGATCTGGCTGAGTGCGGGCCAAGCTATGTTGAGGGCGGCACCAGCGGCAAACATGCCGAACAGGGCCAGGGTGGTGCCGATATACTTGCGATCGTTTAGATCAGAGTAATGCAGTTTCGCTTTCATGACAATGTCCTCCTTGATGCGCTGCTTTTGCTTGTACTGATTTAGCTCAGAAGCTTGACCAGACCGCTGATGGCACCGGCTGCGGACCAGGTGATGAAACCACCCAGAAATACAGTGATACCTGCGAAGATTGCCAAACTACCTTTTGCCGTGGTTTCTGCCAGCAGGACCGAGTAATTAGTTTTTGCTTTCATGACATCCTCCTTGTTGTGTAATCATCTGTTGGTCTGAACCGGAAACCGTCCGGGTGCGTTGCCTTTGTTTTTACTATTACAACTGTCGTGCCAAAAACCCAAAAAACAACCTTAAACAAAAAAATCACCACATTTACAGCAACTTACCAAAGAGAACACTCCGGGCCACGGTTCAGAGGCAAGCACCTCCATACCGTTGCAGCTGCAACAGCAACAAAACAAACTTCTCTGCAACACCAGGGTATAAGCGCCCCTCCGCACTATGTTGCAATGCAACGCGGTTGCGATGCAACGTGGTGCGACTTGCAGCAGATCAAACCGCAGGACAACAACAGATCTGCATCCCCTCCAACCAGACGGTCAAGCGCCCAAAGCACTTGACTTCACGAGCCTGCCTCCACTATTGTATTCTATTCACAACTATCAAGGAGCTGTAATGAAGCCGCTTTTTCTCAACCCACCCACCTTTGAGGATTTTG
>DKFG01000305.1:0-513 GCA_002452325.1 Geobacter sp. UBA6802 | reverse complement strand
GGTATCCCACCTGGCTCTGCTTTCCGGCCGGTATGATTGAAGGCAGCCGGGTGGTGGATGCACCGGTACAAAAACTGGATCTGCCAGCCTGCCTGGAGATTGCCAAGCAGTTTGATATGGTGGTGATGTACACCTCCACCCCTACCCTGCAGCTGGATATCGAAACCGCACGCCGGATCAAAGAGGTCAAGCCGGGGATCATCACCGTCCTGACCGGCCCCCATGTCACGGTCTTGCCGGAAGAGTCACTCAAGGCCGGTAACGGCATTATTGACCTTGTCTGCCGTGGCGAGTTTGACTACTCCACTAAAGAACTGTGTGAAGGCCGTGACTGGTCCAAAGTAGACGGCATCAGCTTTATCAAGGACGGCATAACCATTCACACCCCTGACCGCCCCCTGATTGAGGACCTGGATGCCCTGCCATTTGTGGCTCCGGTCTACCGGCGTGATCTGCCGATTGCCGAGTATGTGATCCCCCACTTTAAAAACCCCTACGTCTCGATCTACTCCA
>DKFG01000217.1:17860-22000 GCA_002452325.1 Geobacter sp. UBA6802 | reverse complement strand
TCTGGTGCGGAGGCCCCACCTGACCATTCTCCATCAAGGCTGCCGGTCTGGCAGCAAAAAACGGCTACACCAATGCTAAAGTTTATTCTGGTGGCGACCCTGCCTGGGCAAAAGCTGAACTTCCCTTTGTATCTTCCTCTAAATTCGTAAAAGACGACAACATCCTGTTGCTTGACCTTCGTTCTGCAGACAAGTTTGCTGCAGGCCACATCCCCCGTGCCATGAACCTGCCGGCTGCCAATCTGGATAAGTATCAGGAAACAAACTGGCCCTCTTTCAAAGGCGCTCCGATTGTATTCTACAGTGACAATCAGGCTGATCTTGACAAGGCCCTGGAGTTGATGCGTGACTACGGTCTGTCAAAGGCTACCTATTTTGATGGTGGTCTGGAAAGATGGCAGAAGCTGGGCTATCCGGTTGAGGCAGGCGCCAAGCCGGCACCGGCCAGCCTGACCTTTGTCCGTAAACTGGCCCCGCAGGATGTCACTATTGCCGACTTCTACAAGGCTCTGGAAAACCCGGATATCATCATTCTGGATGTACGTAACGATGCAGAGCGCAAGACCGGAAGCTTTAAAGGCTCACTGCATATCCCTTCCGAACAGGCTGCTATGCGTTACAAGGAAGTACCCAAAGACAAGACCGTAATCATACATTGCGCCACTGGTATCCGTTCGGGCATTGCCTACGAGACCCTGAAGGCAAAGGGATTAACCAACCTGAAGGTGCTGAATGCCAACGTGGCATTTGATGGCGATAAGGTCAAGATCACTGAATAGGCTTTTTGCAAGCTGTAACAAAACCATTGCAACAAAACAGGGCTGCTTTTGCAGCCCTGTTTTGTTGCAATGACCACGATCCGCAATTTCATATTGGTCAGTCTGTACAACGATCTCCCACCCTGTTTCGATCTCCAGTATAACTTCGGCCCGCCTACATTCTGTTGCATCGATAATGCAACACCCCGAAATTGAACCGCAACAAATAAAAACATAATAATACCAGAAATTTGTAGTGGATGGCCGAGCACAGACGTTGCACTTGCAACACTGTTCTTGCTATATTACACAGAGCTTCGCAAGATGAGTAAAACAAATTAAATGTAATTATTTAAGCATATTACACTATTTGAACCAACAATGATTCAAAGTGGGCACAGTTGTTGTAATGAAAAGTAATGCAACAAACAGTTTCAGGCTGCAACAAAGAAGAGAGGCTGTCATGACCACTGGAAAAATTGCCATACCCTACTACGGTACACTCAGCCACCCCAGCAGTGGGTTTGAGCGTGTGTTTTTTATTCTTGAGCAGGAAAATAGCTGTACAGGCAAACAGCATCAGGTGAGCATGGGGATATGGGATGCCAACAAAACACCGCTTCTGCCGGCTTGGTTGCACCAAAACGGCATTAAGCAGGTTGTCTGTAGTGCGGCTCCTGATCACTCGTTGGTAGAGACTATGCTGAAGGCCGGCATTAGAGTTCTTGGCGAAGGTAGTGATAAAGCCCGTAAGATATTGAAGAGCCTTTGTTTGATTTAAAGACTGAAGAGAATCCAATCACTGTACAGATTGAAAGGAGTAAGCCATGAAAGCAAAAAGCAATTTTTCAACTCTGGTAGCTGAAACCACTGCAAAAGGGAGCTTGGCCCTTTTCGCCGGAATCGGTATCTTTTTGGCAGGCTTTATCACTTGGTCCGCTGCCGGTGCCGTCAGCGCCATCATCAATCTCTTCGCATAAATAGAACTTTTATTCACTACACCAAAAAGGAGGCTTGCAATGAAGGCAAAACAGAATTTTTCAGATCTTGATGACCGGAAGTACATCGGCAGGGTTCTCGCGGTAGTCGGCATTTTTGCATCAGGTGCGGCTGCAGCGGTAGCATGGCCTGGTTTGAGCCATATCGCTCAAAAGATTATCGGTTAATCCGGTACAAGACAAAAAGGGCAGCGACATCCTCTCTGCCCTTTTTGTGCGTCCTGATATCTACTACCCCATGCAGATGAACCAAACCTTGCAACCATCAGTCAGGCATAGTACGGTGGCATGTCCAATCTGTTCAACCACCCGACTGTATCATCTTGCTGATGGCAGGCTCAAATGCTCGCTGTGCAGACGGGTGTTCAGCGAGGTTGACAATCGACATGCCCGATTAACGCTTGATACGCGAGAAAGGCTGGCACTGGCCTTCTGGCAGATGCGTGGCACAACCGACACCGCTTATGATCTACATCTTAACATCAAAACGGTGCAGAAGTATTTTGGACTGTTGCGCGATAATCTGGCAAAGCAGTCCCAACAGTCAGTGCAGCAACAGTTTGGAGCAGAACAGGTGCCGGTCTCCTGGTTTGATCGTTTCCCACAACGTTCATCGTGCGTCCAGACAGCTCAGCCCCTTGCTGCTGTTGTCAGAGCTGAAACAGGGCTGCACTTCCTGCAGGCAGCACCGGTTGCTGTACAACCCCGCTTTACAGAAGAGATAGTTATCGGCTGGTTGTACAGTCAGGGCGAAGAAAGCAGACAACGTATCAACCTGGACCGGATACATTGTCAATCCCGTGACAGCAACAGTTTCACCTTGACTACGCCTTTCTGGCGCTATGTCAAACAGGGTCTGGTCCACTACCAGGGTGGATTCAGGCATAATTTCATGCAGTACTTGCGAGAAATGGAGTTCCGTTACAACGATCGTCAGACACAGTGTGGACCAGAGATCTGCCTGCACCATCTTGCCGTCGAGTAACACATTTTATTTCAGGAGAAAGCAAATGCGCCGAACACACGTATCACTCGTTGTACTCCTCCTCTCAGTGTTGTTCATGCTGCCGGGCATGTCCCATGCAGTCGTGGACAAAATGGCCTACGATCCTGAGAACTGTCTTGGTTGCCACGGCAACAAGATCTCTCTGGAACGTTTTGCCGGCTCCCCCCATGGCAAAAACGGCTGCACCAGTTGCCATCTGCAAAGTGCTGATCTGAAGAAGCACATGACTGGCAACACCAAGCTTGAAAAGGTCAATTGTTCCCGCTGCCACGGTAACGAAGCCAAGGAGTTTGCCAACAGCGTGCATGCCAAAAATGGGCTTGCCTGCGTATCGTGCCACTCTGACATTCATGCGCTCAGCTCCAGAAAAGGTGATAAAAAGGCTGCCACCCAGGCCTGTATCAACTGCCATGACAGCCAGAAGGAGCACCTGAATTCAGTCCATGGTGTTGCCCTGATGAAAGGGAATCCTGATGCACCTGGCTGTGCAGACTGCCACGGTTTGCATAACATCAAGAAGATTCAACCGGCCAGCACAGTTGAAGGCCGCATGTTCCACGTTGATGCCTGCATCAAGTGCCATAGTGATGAACAGATGATGCACCGGAATCACGTGAATCACCATGCCGTGGAAACCTATCTGGAAAGCTACCATGGTAAAGGCTATCGTCTGGGTAT
Source organism: Geobacter sp. UBA6802 (assembly GCA_002452325.1). Taxonomy (GTDB): domain Bacteria; phylum Desulfobacterota; class Desulfuromonadia; order Geobacterales; family Pseudopelobacteraceae; genus Trichlorobacter. Next base: position 18,560 of record DKFG01000217.1, on the reverse strand, counting down.
GCTGCAGAAGGCTGCCGGCTGTTCAGATTGTCACACCGCCCACAAGGTACACAAAAAGGATCATCCTGAATCATCGATCCACCCCGACAATGCAGCCAAGACCTGTGCCCAGTGTCACCCCAAGGCAACAGCACTGTTTGCCAAGTTTTATTCCCACGGCAGCCATCATGATCGCGAGAACTATCCCCTGATGTACTGGACTTTCAAGGCCATGGTGGGCTTGCTGATCGGCACCTTTGCCGTGTTCTGGGTACACACCCTGCTTTGGATGTTCCGTGGCTTTGTTGAGAACCGTGAGAAGCAGAAAGCACTGATTGAAGGTCATGTTCATCACATTGATGAGCCGCACAAACTGTACTATCGCTTCAAGAAGCGCCACATCTTCCTGCACTTTACGGTGATCGTGAGCTTCCTGGGGCTGTCACTGACCGGTCTGCCGCTCAAGTTCAGCGATCAGGCCTGGGCACAGACCATGATGTCGTTCTTTGGCGGCGTTGAGTATGCCGGTCTGATCCACCGTGGATGTGCCGTGCTGACCTTCTACTACTTCCTTGGCGCACTCTGGATGAGCATCGACTTCCTGTTCCTGCGCAAGGATATTCAAGGTAACTTCCTGCAGCGGATGTTTGGCCCGGATTCACTGATGCCCAACTTCCGTGACATTAAGGATGTGACCGGCATGGTTAAGTGGTTCCTGTTC
>DKFG01000217.1:10541-17798 GCA_002452325.1 Geobacter sp. UBA6802 | reverse complement strand
GGGGTATGTTTGCCATCGGCGGCTCAGGCCTGCTGCTCTGGTTCCCAGAATTCTTCGGCATGTTTCTGCCGGGCTGGGCATTCAACATTGCCACCATCGTGCATTCCGATGAGGCGCTGCTGGCAACCGGTTTCATTTTTACGGTCCACTTCTTTAATACGCATGGCCGTCCTGAAAAGTTCCCGATGGACTTTGTTATCTTTAACGGCCAGATGAACAAGGAAGAGTTCATTGAAGAACGTGGTGACCAGTGGAAGCGGTATGAGGAGCAGGGCATCCTTGAGCGCTTCGAGGTTGAAAAGCCTAGTGGTGTTGTTTATGACTTTGTCTTCAAGACCTTCGGCTTTATTGCCGTGTTTACCGGCCTTGCACTTGTAGTGGCCATGCTGTGGGCCTTTCTGGCCTAACTGACCCGAACAGGGGGCGATTCACAACCGCCCCCTGTTTATTAGAGGCTCGATCATGCAGAAAGATATGTCGTTGGGCTTTTCCATCCTTGCCTTTGCCCTGTACATCATCGGCGGCCTGACTGTTTTCAGTGGCATTTTCATGATTCTGGTATTGAAAGGCCGTAATCTCTTTGGACTTGGTACAGCTGACACCATGGGATATCTGTTCCTGTGTGTCGGTGCCTGTCTCTGCATTGCCGGTGTACTGACCCTGCGCATCATCCGCAACCGCACCAACCACCAACTGTACCAGAAAGCCACCAGCTCCAAATAACTGCTACAACCCGTAGGGAGCAGATCACCATGCCTAACAGACTTATTGACGGAAACCCGGAACACTTCAGACATATTATTGATTCTGTTGCTGACGGCGTTTTCACAGTTGACCGGGAGATGCACATCACCTCCTTTAACAGGGCCGCTGAAATAATGACCGGTATCAAACGTGAAGATGCCATCAACAGGCCCTGCCACGAAGTATTCCGCACATCAGTCTGTGACTCCGCCTGCCCGGTACGGGAGGCTATCAAAAAAGGAAAGCCAGTTACCAATCGAGAAGTTACCATCACCAACAGTGATGACAATCAGGTGCCGGTATCGGTGAGCGCCTCCATTCTGTACGATGGTGAAGGCAATCCGATTGGCGGTGTCGAAACCATGCGCAATATGAAGCGCATCTACGCCATCATGGATTCTGTAGCCGATGGCCTGTTCACCGTTGACGAAGGAATGCAGATCACCCATTTTAACAAGGCCGCAGAGGAGATTACTGGAATTACTGCAGCTGATGCCCTCGGTAAACCATGTTACGAAATCTTCAGATCTGATGCATGTACCGGGGCCTGCCCCATGGTTGAAGCTATTGCTACCGGCCAGTCCATTCAGCGTGAAGTTGATATTGTTGATCGGAAGGGCCGTAAGAAACTGATCTCAGTCAGTGCTTCAACGCTCTACGATGCAGCCGGCAATGTCATGGGTGGGGTTGAGACAGTGCGCGACCTGACACCGATTAATTCAATCAAGGAAGAGATCAGGGAAAAATACTCCTTCCGTAGTCTGATAAGTCGTAACCCGGCCATGCGGCGACTGTTTGATGTAATGGAGGATATTGCTGCCAGCAATGCGACCGTTTTCCTGCATGGTGAAAGCGGTACCGGTAAAGAGCTGTTTGCCCGTGCCGTACATGATTTAAGTCCACGTCGCGAAGGCCCCATGGTTATTGTCAACTGTGGCGCACTGCCGGAGACCTTGCTTGAGTCTGAAATTTTCGGGGTTCGCAAAGGTGCCTTTACCGGTGCAACTGAAAACCGACCCGGACGGCTTGAAATGTGCAACGGCGGCACGTTCTTTCTGGACGAGATCGGTGATCTGCCTTTGCCGCTCCAGGTCAAGTTGTTAAGGGTGCTTGAGAATCATGAGTTTCAACCACTGGGTGCACGTTCTCCCATTAAGGCCGATGTCCGCTTTATTACGGCAACACACCGCAACCTTGAAGAAATGGTAGCTGAGGGCACCTTCCGTCAGGATTTGTATTTTAGGATAAATATCGTAACCCTGCATATACCTCCCCTGCGTGACCGCCGTGAAGATATTCCGTTGTTGGTGGATATGGCCCTGCAGCGCTTTAACCTGACCTACAACAAAAAAGTGCGCTCTGTTGCACCGGAAGTTCTCAAACTCTTTCTGACCCACCTTTTTCCCGGCAATGTAAGAGAACTCTTGAATCTGATCGAACAGTCGGTCATACTCTGCCGCGGAACTGAAATAACCCTCGATCACCTGCCGACCAACTTTCTGGGACAAACTCAGGAACAGTCGCAATCAGTACGACGCTCCGGTAAAATGCCAACTGCCGGAGAACTGCAGTCGCTTCTGAATCGCTACAGCGGCAATCGCATTGAGGTTGCGCGGGAATTGAATGTTGACCGCACAACCCTCTGGCGATGGATGAAGCGTCTTGGTGTGAAGGAGGGATAACAGAAGGGGGAAGCTGCTTGACGCGTCAAGACCTGCAGAACAAGGCCCACGCCATTGATTCCCTGTTTGACCTTGGTAAGTTGGAAGAGGGACGTGCTGCTATCTTGGAGGCACTTGAGGCCTCGATAGATGATCCGGCCTATCATCTCTACTTCCAGGCGGAAGTAGCCGGTTATCTAGAGCAAAACAGCAAAGAACAGGGACGTCTCTTTCTTGAAGCCCTGCATCAGGCGCCTGATGACCTTTTTCTGATGCGGGTCAACGGTGTCTGGCAACTTATGAACGGCAAGGTTTGGACTGCGGTCCGGACCTTTGACCGGGTACTCACCTTAGATCCGTCAGATCCCGACACACTGCGCTGCATCGGGATCGCCCATTCCCGTCTTGATCGTGACCGCAAGGCCATTACCTTCTACACCCAAGCACTGGCCAGTAATCCCAATGATAGTGATGCCATGCGCCAGATCGGCGTTTCCTATTCAAAACTTGGTGAAGACCGGGAAGCGCTGGATTGGTTCCGTCGTGCCCTGGCTGTCAATGAAGTTGATTACGACTCCATGCGTCAGATGGGAATTTCTCTTGCAATGCTGGCAGACTACGAGGGAGCCCTGCAGTGGCTGAGGCTCGCGCAAACCGTCAATCCTCAGGATTATGAGACTCGTTTGAATATGGCCCTGGTGCTGAAGAAGATGCGCGGTGAAGAGACCTGGCTGGAACGGATTTCGATCCAGCTCGGTCGGTGGATAAGCCGTGTATGGGGTAAGCTGCTTGACCACTTTGGTCTCAGGTGACGCGCTGTACAGAGCTGTTAAGCCTTAACCGTATTTGGCGCTATACTACGGTACTCGTCTTCTGCCTCAACAGTAGTACCATGCACCGCATCCAGCCGCTGTAGCGCTATTTTGAGCGCTGCACGTACTGCCTGGCGTGCATCTTGGTCTCTGCCTTCAAGATACATCTGATCAGCTTGGCGTAACAGCGTATCACCACCAGCAAACGAGACAACACCGGTCATATCCGTGTGTCCTATACTGACAATTCCTGAAAGTGCGCTATGGTTGGCTTTTGCTTTCATGGTCGCCTCCTGCAACAGATAAGTATTCTGATGTTATGCATTTAGCGTGCCATTACAAAACAACACAACAATTCCAGTCTGTTGTATGCAAAGTGACCAGTGCAACTCTTGTTGCATAATGCAACACCGGTAAAGCAAATTCAGTTATAATCATCAAATATCAAATGGTTACATGTTGCATTGCGCAAGACAAGCCCTGCCTGATGCGCAACAGCAGTTGTTAGCTGCTTAACACCTTGATTGCACGGCGCTTTATCTTTTTTGCATCCCGTGCAGCCTGACTAGCCTGCTGCATCAGGATCTGATGCAACCCGGTTGTCTGCTCCAGATCATCGCTAGGCTTGCGTTGCAGATAGGTGCCATCCGGCTGCATTTCCCAGGCGTAGCGATGGTCTGAATCATGGGCGTTAAGTATGGTACGCAACTCCTGCTGCAATGCAGGCGACTCAACCGGCACCAGAATCTCGACACGGGACTCAAGGTTACGCTTCATGACATCAGCTGAACCGATAAAATATTCCTCTGTTCCGCCATTGCGGAAATAGTACAGTCGGCTGTGTTCAAGAAACCGGCCAACAATACTGACCACTCGACCGGTCGCTGATAACCCCGGTATGCCGGGCAGAAACCGGCAGGAATCCCTGACAAACAGATCTATTTTGACACCGGCCTGACATGCCAGATACAGGCTTTTAACTATGTCAGCATCCTCAAGTGCATTCATCTTGAACTGAATCAAACCGCCCCCCTGTTGCTGATGCAGGCTTATCTCCCGTTCAATCCGCTCAAGTAAGCCGCGTTTGGCTAATCGCGGAGCCGGCAAAAGTTTACGGTAGACACGCTTGGGGGAAAGTCCGGTGGTCAGGTAGTTGAACAACTCGGTAACATCCTGGCCTATGGCAGGATCACAGGTAAACAACCCCAGGTCGCTGTACAACCGTGAGGTGTCGGAGTGATAATTACCGGTACCGATATGCACGTAGCGCCTGATACCGTTGTAATCTCGACGAACCACCAGAATTACCTTGCAGTGGGTCTTCAAGCCAACTACGCCGTAGGTGACATGGATGCCGGCCTCTTCCATTCGCTCAGCAATCCGCAGGTTGGCTGCCTCATCAAAACGGGCCTTCAGCTCCACCACCACCGCCACCTGCTTGCCGTTTTCCGCAGCCCTGATCAACGAATCAATCAGGCGCCCCTCCTTTGAGGTACGATACAGTGTCATCTTTATCGCACAGACCTTGGGGTCATCAGCCGCTTCGTTTAGAAAACGCTCTACTGAGCTGGCAAAGGACTGATACGGATGTTTGAGCAGAATGCCGGTACTTTTACGGATAATATGGAAGATATTAAATGTAGAGTGCAGCTGCGGATGTTCTTCAGGATGATGGGGAGGATCCTTGAGCTTGGGATAATGCAGGCGGGTCAACTCAAGCAGATCCCGCATCGCCAGCATCTCGGAGACCTCAAAAACATCACTATCTTCATCAAGATCCAGCTCAGCCGCCAGCCGCCCTTTGTGGATCGGCTCCATACCCTGCATCACTTCAAGCCTTACAATCGGGGCAAATTTGCGTTCCTGCAGTTCTGATTCAATCATGGAAACCAGATCGTCTGCTTTTTCTTCATCCTTTTCAGTGTTGGCATTACGGGTGACCCTGAAAAACTCGCAGGAGACCACCTTCATGCCGGGAAAGAGCATATTCAGATTGGCGGCCATGACCTCTTCAAGCCTGACAAAACGATCTGACTTGCCGACACGCACAAAACGCGGCACGCCTGGCCCCAACGGCACCTTGATCCGTGCCAGAGAAACATCCTGCTCGCGGGGATAACGCACCGTAACCAGCAGATTCAGAGAGAGGTTGGAGACAAAGGGAAACGGGTGAGCTGGGTCGATTGATTGCGGTGTCACCAAGGGGTAGATGTCACGCTCATACAGTTCGTGCAACTGCCTTTGCTCACGACTGTTCAGGCTATTCCAACGCAACAGTTCAATCCCTTTGTCATGCAGCAATTGCAGCAGCTGGTTATACAAGTCTGCTTTTTCACGCACCATGGTGCGCACTTCCACATGGCATTCCTGCAGCTGTTGCCGTGGTGTGCGCCCATCAACAGTCAGTTCCTGAACACCAGCCGCAAGCTGTTGTTTTAGCCCCCCTATCCGCTTCATGAAAAATTCATCAAGATTGGAGCCGACAATACCAAGAAACTTGACACGTTCCAGCAGTGGAACCCGTGTATCTGCTGCTTCACTCAGAACGCGGCGGTTAAAGGAGAGCCAGGTAAGCTCCCGATTCAGATACCATTGGCTGTCATCGAGATCAATGGTTGCTGAATCGTTTGCACTATCAGCTGGTGTCTCAACTGTTTTCAAGGCCTTAATGGTCTTTTTACGCGTTACAGCCGTTGTCTTCGGCATCGTTGCCTCCACGCCATCCATGATTCCTCCCACAATACCGGCCTGATCTGTTGTAGGTGCAGCAAAACCCATTGTAAACAGTTTCTTATCGGAACAGCTGTTACAATCAGGTTACATCTGCTGCAGCCGAACAGAGCCGTTAACTGAGGAATGAACAGCAGTAATCGGAAACTGAGGTGACTTTCATGGTAAATGAAGAGTGAGCCGGCACTTCAAATGATTGGCCGCCGTGTATCTCGCGCCACTCCTGCTCTCCTGCCAGCTGTAGTTGCAGCGTACCGCTCAGGATCTCCATCAGTTCGGCGGCTCCGGTGTTAAAGGTGTATTCTCCGGGCTGCATCACCCCCAAGGTTTTCTTGGTGCCATCTGAAAACAGTACGGTATGACTGGCAACTGCCCCGTTAAAATAGATATTGGCCTTGCGTACAACGGTAACATTGGTGAAGTCAGACATTGTAAACTCCTTACAGGGTGTGGTGACCGTAAACCGGATGATTCACGGTGTATGAACGTAATCAATCGTGCATTTCAGGCAATACCGGCGAGCTCCAGCCGTGTCCCCCATCGCCGGATCAGTTCTTCACGCAGCTGTTGCTGCTGATGGCTGTGAAGACCCGGTTCCCGGGCAAGAAGTTCAAAAGCGGCAGTACGGGCCTGCTCCAGGATTGCCCCATCCCGCAGAATGCTGGCCACTCGAAAATCAGGCATACCTGATTGACGGGTTCCCAGAAAATCACCAGGCCCCCTGATTTCAAGATCAGCCTCTGCAATCCTGAATCCATCACTGGTCGCTTCCATAACCCGCAGCCTCTTTTCTGCATCCTCCGAAAGGGTGCCGGAGGTCAGCAGGATGCAGCGAGAATGATGACTGCCCCGCCCTACCCTACCCCGTAGCTGATGCAGTTGTGAAAGCCCGAAACGTTCGGCATGCTCTATCACCATCACCGTGGCATTGGGCACATCAATGCCCACCTCAATAACCGTGGTGGCAACCAGAATATCCAGCTCGTGTCGTTTGAAGCACAACATGACCTGTTCCTTTTCGTCAGGCTTCAGTCGCCCATGCAACAGCCCGATCCTCAGATCAGGGAAGGCTTCCTGCTGCAGCTGCTCCGCCATCTGGCTTGCAGCTTTCAGGTCTGATTTTTCACTCTCTTCAACCAGCGGATAGATCAGATAGGCCTGGCGTCCCTGGCTGATCTCACGACGAATCAGTTCATAAACCTGCGTACGTCGTGATTCAAAATAGATGCGGGTTTCAATCGGCTTTCGACCTGGTGGCAGCTCATCGATCACTGAAAGGGACAGATCGCCGAACAGGGTCATGGCCAGGG
>DKFG01000217.1:10244-10521 GCA_002452325.1 Geobacter sp. UBA6802 | reverse complement strand
CCCCGTTGCAACACCCCAAACCGGTGCTGTTCATCCACAATCCCCAGGCCAAGCCGGTGAAACGTCACCTTTTCCTGAATAACGGCATGGGTACCGATTACAATGGCTGCCCGGCCATCCGCCACCTGTCCCAACACCTCTTTCTTAAGGGCGCCTTTCATGCCGGCTGTCAAAAGCACCACCACAACTCCCAGCTGATCACACCAGTGGTGGATTGTATGCCAGTGCTGCTCAGCCAGGATTTCTGTTGGAGCCATGATCGCCACCTGATAGCCGT
>DKFG01000217.1:3970-10238 GCA_002452325.1 Geobacter sp. UBA6802 | reverse complement strand
CGCTGCCCACATCCCCCTGCACCAGCCGGTGCATCGGATGCGGCGCCATCATGTCGGTCTTGATCTCGGACAACACCCTGCGTTGCGCTGTGGTGAGCTGAAACGGCAATAGCTGCGCAAGTTCTTTGGTGTAACGGTGGGTTACCCGGAAGGGGATCCCCTCTTCAAGTGATACTCCCTGTTTTTTGAGGGCAAGACCAAGCTCCCAGTAAAAAAATTCGTCAAAGGCAAGGGAGCGATGGGCAACCGTACGGCCTTCATTCAGCTCCTGCAGCACTGCATCATGCGGTGGATGGTGCAGATACCGCAGTGATTGTTGTAACGGCTGATACCCTTGCTGTTCAAGCAGTTGCTCCGGAATCAGACCGACCAGATCACCCAGAAAGGTTTCCACCACCTGATGCATTACCCGTCGCATCCCCTTCTGATGCAGCCCTTCTGTCAACGGATAGACCGGTACAATCCTGCCGAAGTTAATCGGATCAGCTGCCAGTGCCTCATCCAGATTTGTCCCCTCCGGCAGCCACTCTACGTCAGGATGGTGTAGCTCCGGCTTATAACCAAAACTGCTGATCTCTCCGGTGAAGATCCCCTGCTTGCCCACCTGCCAGACCCGTTTGAGCCAGACCGGATTGGCATGGAACCATTTGCACAGGATGCTACCTGAGTCATCCTGTACCAGCACCTCAAAGACCTTGCGCCCTCCCTTGGTGATCACGGTTTCGGCAGACACCACCCTGCCGAAAAAAATCTGGCTGGTACCCGGTTTCAGCTGCCTGATCGGTACCAGTTCGCGCCGGTCTTCATAGCGCAACGGCAGGCAGAAGAACGCATCCTCAACCGTTTTTACCCCTCGTTTTGCCAGCAAGTCCGAAAGCTTAGGGCCTACACCCTTGATAAACTGTATGCCGGTCTGCAGGTTTTTACGGCTTATTGCCCGGCTCAGCTGTTCAGCCGGTGCTGTGTCCGGTTTGCGCAGCTCCAGACCGTTGCCGGTTATACTGACCTGCACCTGACCAGCAGGCCGTAATCCTGCCTGTTGCAGCAGATCGGCAGATAACAGCAGCGTGCCGTCCTGAGCAACCTTAAGCAGCGCCATCTAACCGTACCCCGGTAAAAAAAGAGCTTCCTGCGCAGATTAACACAAGAAGCTCTCCAACTGCCTGCAGGAAGACAGCATTACCAGCTCTCATTCCGTTCCGGCCGGTCTTCATCATCAAGATCACTGTAATCGTCGTCATCATGCTCAAGATCCCCTTCATAGGAGGGGCCATCTTCTTCCTCTTCTTCAGAAGCCAGGTCAAAATGCCAGACCGGGCGCTCCTCAGGTTCGGCAGCAGCCTCAAAGCGGGCCAACATATCAGGATCGGTACAAAAGCGATCATCCTTGAAATGGCATCGTTCCAGCTCGCAAAGGTCAAACAGCTGAATCTCACTGCAGAGACGGCGGGCTGGTTCTGCGGGCAGTGCTTCATTCGGTTCTGCTTTCGGCACTGAACTCATTTGCAGGCACCGTTCAGGAATTCGGTAGCCTTGGCCACGTCATCCCTGCAACCGATATAGACCGGAGCACACTGATCAAGGCTTTCCGGCGTAAGGTCAAGAATCCGCTCGCAGCCGTTTGTGGCAGCCCCACCTGCCTGCTCCACCAGAAACGCCATAGGATTCAGTTCAAACAGTAGACGCAGCTTCCCGTTAGGGTTATCAGTCAGGCCCGGATACATGAAGATCCCCTTACCCTTCATCAAAATCTGATTGATGTCAGGCACAAACCCGCCGGAGTAGCGCAGTTTGGAACCTTTATCTTCAAGATAACGGATATAGGCCTCATTTTCAGGGGTGTACTTCTTGCGCAGACCACCCGGTGAATAAATGTCACCGGAGGGTTGCATCCTGATGTTGTCACGGGTCAGCGTAAACTCCATCAGTTGGTTCATGGTGAATTCGTACACCCCTTTACCAACCGAATAGACCATGGAAACCCGTGGTCCGTAGAGGATGTAGACCGCCCCCACCATCTTGCGGCCCGGTTGCAGCAGGTCACTACCCTGATAAATGCCAACAATAGTGCCCACGGCCAGGTTCACATCCACCAGTGATGAGCCGTCCAGCGGATCGTAGGCCACCGAGAACATCCCCTGGGGGTTGCTGGTAACCTGATAAATTTCATCCATCTCTTCAGAGGCGATATTGCAGACAACCCCGGAATGGCTCAGACGCTTGCGCAGAATCCGGTCAGACAGCACATCAAGGGCCAGCTGCTCCTCTCCGTACAGGTTTGAGGTACCGGCAACACCCAGATCACCGGTGCGGACCGCATTGATCACATACTTGCTTGCCTCGGCAATCTCGCACAGCAGATGCACCAGGTTGTCGCTGATGTACTGGTCACGCAGGTGACGACGCAGATCGATCTGAAACTTGGTGCTGCCGGGCTCTTTACCCATAAAATGATCCTCCTAAGCAGTAGAGTGGGAAATTTTGTATACATAGTACAGCACTACGCCAAATTCAAGGGGAATCAGGCAATCACAAACCAGGATGCCAGGTAGGTAATCAGGCCATCCAGTATAAATACGGCAAACAGACTGGTGATCACTGCCTTGGTGGCTGCCTGTGGAATCTCAGTGGCGCTGGTACCCACCGACATGCCCGCAGTGCAGCAGATGATCGGAATAATCAGACCGAATGAGGTGGCTTTGGCCAGCAGTACCAACACCTCCCGCAGGCCAAGGGAAGCGACAATCCCCTGAATAAACTGATCGTAGGGGATATGTCGCCCCAGAGACACGATCAGAAATCCACCGGCAAAGGCGGTCAATACAAAGTAGACCGTCAGCAGTAACACCGAAAGACCCACTCCCACAACCCTCGGCAGCAACAGGTATCGTTCCGGTGCAATCCCCATCAGCTCCAGGCTCCTGATCTCGCCATTGATCTTCATGGAGCCCAGTTCAGCGGCAATGGCCGTGCCGCTGCGGGCAACCACGATCATGGCAGTCAAAAGCGGCCCCAGTTCCAGAAAAACAACCCATACCAGCACCTTGCCGGTCAGTGAACCGTTCCCGCCCCCCACCAGCCCCACCACCTGGCTCACAATCACCGTACCCAGGATCAGGGCCACCAGCAGAATGATCCGGGCTGCCTCAAAACCGGTAAAATACATCTGCTTCATCAGTACCGCCCGAATGGCAGGATTGCCCAGTGACGGGTTGGTGAGCAACGAAACAGCGGTCTGGAGCAGCTGGGCGATGATGCCAGTGACAAACCGGTAACGGATCAACAGCCAACTGCCGATACGCTCAGGAAGCGGATTAACCGCATCAGATGTCATAAATGGTACCATCGCGCAGCAGCTCGACCTGCTTAATGCCCAACTGTCGTATTTCGTCTTTAATCTGCTGATAATACTGGGGCTTGGGGTGGGTGATCAGGATTCGTTTTGGCAGCACTGCCATCTTGGACAGCTCTTGTTCCAGCAGCGAGCAGCAAAGATGCTGGGTAAGCAGCGAGAGTGCCTCCTGGCTATTGGGGAATGACACCTCCACAATCAAGGCGTCAGCTCCGGAGGCATAACTCCAGATCGCTTCGGTGGGGCCGGTATCACCGGTGTAGACCAGGCGTTTGCCCTGATGATCCAGGCAATAACCAACCGCCGGAACCGTATGATGCACCGGGATGGCGGTCAGGGTGTAGCGCTTGTCCGGTACGCCGTTTCCAACCTCCAGAGCCTGACAGGGGACAATCGGGTGTAGCCGCAGTACCGGCTCATCAGCATTGGGCAGGCAGGTGAAGTCAGGCCAGATCAGACCGTTAAACAGGTGGTTGCGCAGTGCCTCAATCACCGAATCCGTTGCAAACACATCAACCGAATGTCGCAGGTTCTTGACAATGATATTGTCGGCAAGGGCCGGAATTCCACGGATATGATCAAGATGGGCATGGGTAATAAAAATGGTCTTGATACCCCACTGTTCCTCTTCAGTCAGCACCGAACCAATGGTGCCGGCATCCAGCAGTAGTGCATCATCGATCAGAAATGCAGGCGGTCTGAAATCAGGCAACTCTGCTCCGGCACTTCCTAAAATTCGCAGCTTCATCTGTTCCTCCTGATATTACAGACCCTGATCCTTCAGATCCCGGATAATCTCCACCTGACGACTGTATATAAACTGGGCAATCAGCTTATCTGCCTGCTGATCCGGCATGATAGAAAAGGCGTGAATCTGCAGATCATCCCAGTTCACGGTCTTTACATATTCTGCTGGTAGCGAAAGAGCACAGCTCTGCAGGTTCAGTCGCAGGGTGCCATTTTCAGGCAAGCCTGCCGGGGCAGGCTGACGACTCTTCATCCCTACTCCGGTCAGTGATATATCTTGCAGATGTCCGCACAGTTCCTGCCCATCAGCCATATAGCTGGCAGGATGCAGACTGTCGACATTCACCCTGACCGCCCCCCGACGCTCTGCACGGATCGAGGCATAGGCAAAACGGCCCAGCACGGCAAAGCAGTTTTTTACATTCACATACTCCACAAAACAGTGGACACCCAACCCGGAAGGGAAAGCAGCACTGCGCATCAGGGTCTGTTTCTGCAGGCCCAGCACTGCTGATTGCGCCTGCTGAACCGTTACCTCAATGCAATCACCATCAACCTTGTCTATCTTGGCCGAATAGCTGACCGGAACCTCGTGATAGTAGTTCAAGAGCTTCAGATCATTTTTGATGCTGCCTGCCGCAATTTTTTTCAGGATCAGCAGTATATCCTCGGTATCCTGTTTACCGTCTTTGATGCTGACCAGCTGATAGGTATCTCTCACATCTCCTCCATACGCATTTCAGCAGTATTGGCAGACCGGACAAAAATGGGTACCCCGCTGTCCCACCCTGATTTTAATGATCAGTTCCCCGCATACCTGACAAGACAGTCTTTGGCGGCCATACACCGCCACAGGAAACCGACCGGCCTCAAATACTCCATCAATGTTGGCCCCCTTCAGGTCCACCGCCTGAGTAATCACCTGGTGCAGTGCAGCATAGAGGCGTTCTTTCTCATCCGCAGCAAGGCTGTCTGAACGGCGTTCTGGATGCAGACGCGCCTGAAACAGAGTCTCGTCAGCATAGATATTGCCGATGCCGGCCACAAACGACTGATCAAGCAGCAGCGGCTTCAGTTGCCGCTTTACCCCCTTTAGCCGTTCCAGAAACTCATCACGGTCCAGCAACAGGGCATCCGGTCCCAGACCAGCGGTCACTGCAGCCGGGTCATCCACCACCCAGACCCTGCCAAACCCGCGTGGATCATCAAAACGCAAGGCCAGCTCCTGGTCCAGGTGCAGCATCAGTCGGGCATGTCGTGGCAGCGTTGCCAGGCTTGGCACCAGATGCAGCCTGCCGGTCATCCGCAGATGCACGGTCAGCCAGATCTGATCAGCCTGATGGTTTAAGCTGAAACCAAAGAACAGATATTTGCCGTGCCGCTGAATCTGGTCACACCGGGCGCCGGTCAACACGCACCCCAGCTGATTCAAATCACCGGCAACCACATTGTCACGCAGCACCTGCACCTGCTGAACTACTCTACCCAGCAGTGACGGCCTGCTGTTTACCAGACACTGCCGGACACTCTCTACTTCAGGCAGCTCAGGCATTCTTATTTCGCCTTTGCCGTATACACACCATCCCAGTCAGCAGGTGGCGGCTGCAGCAGATACTCATCGCACCGGCTACTGTACAGTCGGGAAGGGCCATCATCATACTGGGCTGCCAGCTCATCAAACATCCCCTTGGCAGCAGTGAACGACTTGGCCCGATACTGTTCCAGGGCAGCTACAAACTTCGGCAGCAGCTCATGCTTGGCAATCATCAGCTCATACATCACCACCGGCAGATGTTTACCCTTAACCTTGACCCGATCCACCTCACGAAACAGGAAAAGCCCGGCTGGAACCTGCGTATGGGTATCCTCGCTGACCAGGATATGGGTGCCGTAAAACTTGTTCAGTCCTTCAAGCCGTGAGGCAAGGTTAACCGCGTCACCTATGGCTGTGTAGTCAAAGCGGATATCAGCCCCCATATTGCCCACCACCGCAGGCCCGGTGTTAATCCCCACGCCAATATCCAGGGTGTGCATACCCCGTTCGACAAACCCCACATTCAGTCGCTGCAGCTCTTCCAGCATCCGTACTGCCGTAGTGCAGGCATGGGTGGCATGCCCAGGCACATCAAGTGGTGCGTTGTAGATCGCCATTACCGCATCACCAATAAA
>DKFG01000217.1:0-3956 GCA_002452325.1 Geobacter sp. UBA6802 | reverse complement strand
TCATTCAGCAAAGTAACCAGTTCAGGCGGGGTCAGGCTTTCAGAAACCGTGGTAAAACCGCGAATGTCCGAAAACAGGATCGAGATCTCCCGCTGTTCTCCGCCCAGCACCAGTTTGTCGGGGTTTTTTTCGATCTCCCTGACCAGATCAGGCGAGACATAGTTGGAAAAGGCCTTTTTCAGCTGCCGCCCCTTTTTTTCAACCACCAGATTGCGCCAGGCCTCGCTGCCCAGATAGGTCAGAGCGATTCCCAGCATCGGGTAGATCACGGTCATGTCACGCAGCCCCTGGCTAAAGGCCAGGTAGTTGATCCATGAGTAGAGCAGCGCTGAACCGGCAAAGGCGGCCAAACCGGCAAAAGTGCCAGGAACAAAGGCCAGCACCAGACCCAACAGCAACGGGAACAGAACAATACAGGCTATTTCCTGCATCTGGGTAATACCGTCATACTTGAGAAAACGGCGTTCCAAGGCATTGGCTGCCACGGTGGCATGCAGCTCCACACCGGGCTGGGTGGCATCAAAGGGGGTGGGACGGATATCATAGATACCGATTTCAGTGGCACCGACAAAGGCCAGCGCCCCTTTCAGACTGTCCGGAGCCAGACGTTTTTTGATCACATCAGCTGCTGAAACCGTGCGGAACGAACGGGCAGGACCATAGTAGTTCAGTGTCAGGGTGCCGTCTTCCCGCGAAGGGATCCGCAGCGATCCCACCTGCAGACCGTCAATGCCAAACGGTTTGACCTCCAGCATGATCTCGTTACCCAGAAAGTGACGCAGTGCCTTCATGGACAGCGACGGGTAGATGTCGCCATTATAG
The DNA here is from genome assembly GCA_002452325.1 of Geobacter sp. UBA6802. Taxonomy (GTDB): domain Bacteria; phylum Desulfobacterota; class Desulfuromonadia; order Geobacterales; family Pseudopelobacteraceae; genus Trichlorobacter. Next base: position 3,134 of record DKFG01000217.1, on the reverse strand, counting down.
AGCAGCAGCAACAAGGCACGACGGTAGAGACCATCACCATCAGGCCGTGCATTGAAAAATCCAAAATCAAGGGCCTGCTCACCCAGATTGGCCAGGTTGGCATCCAGGTTGGCATACTCGATCAGCGGGATCGACTCCACCCCTTCGGCAACCTTCATCAGCTTGACCGTTGCCCGCTCCATCTGGGCCAGCACAGCCGGGTCAACCGGCTGCTCTTCTTCACGAAAGAAATACCCCATCACCACATTGCCTGCCCTGGCAATTGAACGAGCCAAGGCAGCATCAGCAACCGGGTTCTGGAGTTCTGAAAACACAATATCAAGGGCGGTTACCTTAACACCGTATCCGGCCAGATTCTCAATCAGACGCCCGGTCACCTCCCGCGACCAGGGCCAGCGACCGATCTCTTTGATGCTGGCATGGTCAATGGCCACCACCACCACATCCTTGTCCGGCACAACCGGACCACGAATGCGGAAACGGGCATCTTTCATCCGGTAGTCCAGCTGCTGCAGGGCCTGGGGAGCCTGACTATATACCCCGAAGGCAATCAGCGCCGCAACCAGACCGAACAGAACAAAGACCAACCGTTTTTTCATAACTATTCCTTACCTGCCCAGATTCTGCAAAAGGGTTTCTGCGTTACTGCGCTGCTTGCCCTGCGGATACTGCCGCAGATACTGCTCAAAACGGATGCGGGCCTGATCAACAAACCCCAGCTCGCTCAGCACCTGGGCCGTGTTAAACAGGGCAAACTCGGCCTGGGGCAGCGTGGGATACTCTTCAAGCACCAGCAGGTATTCAGCCAGAGCCTGCTCAGGGTTGGAAAGGAAACGGGCAAAAACCGCACCGCGCTCCATCCTGGCATCGGCCCGCACCGACTCTACCCTGGTAAGGTCAAGGGCCACCTGGAAAACATTCAGGGCATCCTGATACTTGCCGCTATCTGCCAGGTAATGGCCGTGGTTGATGTTCCAGCGGGCGCAGATGTCGACAATCCTGCCGGAATCGGTCCACTCCTGCGGCGGTGCAGCAGCGGTGATACCGTCAAAGATACCTTTTGCATCAGCCAGGGGGCTGCCCTGCTCAATTTTTACCGGCTCTGCCGGCGGCAATCCTCGGGTAGTCTGCACATAGGTGGCTGCAGTCAACGGCTGTTGTCCGGTCTGGCCGTCACCAGAAACCGCTACCGTACCCTCGTTACCAAAGAAGACATTGGCCTGCCCCTGAGACAGCATCAGGAATTCGGTTCCCTTGATCCCTGCCACAGCCGTACCGCTTTTAACGGTCATGCCGCTCTGCCGACCGCCAAACTTGACCACCGAGGCCCGCAGCTTGCCCTCGGCCAGATTAAAAGTACCTTCGCGCCGATTTTTGGTCAGCAGGAAGCTGGTCACCTCAAACTCGGTATTATTTGACAAGGTGAACTTGCTCTTGTCGTTCAGGGTCAACTCCACCCAACCGGTCTTGCCGGTCTTGACCCAGGTGCCCACGGCAATAGAAGCTCCCTTGGCTAGGGGGCCATACGGAACTCCGGCCTTAACCCGTATCGAGGCCTCGCCGGACAGACCGGTCACCTTTCCTACCTGATTAGCCAGGGCCAGACAGGGCATAAGCACAAACGCAATCAAAGCCAGCATGATTTTTTTCATCAGACACCTCCGGACGTTGGTACGGTTTTCTATCAAAAAGGGGAGTTCAGATACGTAAGCAGCGCTGATTGTAGCAGCATTTTCAGTTGAGTCAAACAGTGGATGCAGCAAAAAGAGCCAAGAACAGGCTTGAGTATCAGCCGGTATCTGCTATTCTTGCCCCATATCCACCAACTACGTTACGTGCGGAGCTGCGCCATGACCCCTGCGACACCACAGGATGCAAACCTGCTCAAACAGCAACTGGAATACCGCAAACGGCTGATGGACAAGATTAATGAGCTCCACTCCGCCGATAATCTCAACACCATTCTGCTGCACATTAAAGACAGTATTGCAGCCCTGTTCAATGCCCAGCGGATCACCATCTACCTGGCTGATGCCAAACGCAACCTGCTGATCTCAAAGGTTCTGTCCGGCAATGAGGTCAAACAGATCGTGGTACCGATCTCAGATGCCAGCCTGTCAGGGTTCTGCGCCCTGTCCGGCACGGTACTTAATATCAGGGATGCCTACAGCGACCATGAACTGAAGATGNNTGGGATCAGAAAACCGGGTTTATCACCCGGCAGGTACTCTGTGTGCCGATGAAGTTTCAGCGCACCCTGATCGGCGTAATCCAGATCATCAACAAGCAGGACAACACGCCGTTTAACGACACCGACATCACCTATGCACTGGAACTGGCCACCTCCCTCTCCATTGCCATCCACAACATCTACCGTCTGCAGGTAACCACCAAGATCATCCGTCAGCGTAGCCGCTATAACTACCTTCTGGATAAAAACCTGATCAATGAGAAGGACATCGAAAAGGCAGGGGTACATCCGGATACCGCCAAATACGGGCTTGATGCGGTGTTGATGCGTGAGTTCAAGGTACCGCGTGAAGAAATGGCCAAGGCCTTGTCACTCTTCTTCGGCACAGAATTCATCAAGTACGAACCGGCCAGCCCACCCATGGAAGAAGAGCTGCTGAAACGGGTCAGGCCGGACCGGCTGATGAAGGAATGGTGGGTGCCGTTCAAGGTGGAAAACGGCGTGCTGTATATCATCATGGACGACCCCACCGACCTGGGCCGTCAGGACATGATCAAATTCATTTACCCTGAATACAAGCGAATCAGCTATGTTGGCGCCTTCCGCGACGATATCCAGAGCTTCATCGGCCTGTTTTACAACAAAGGGGCTGTTATGGCCTCGGGCGGCAGCATTGACGAACTGATCAACAAACTGGATTCAACAGATGAACCGGAAATAGAACAGGAATCATCTAAAGTCTCCGAACAGGACAGCGTGATTGTCCAGCTGGTCAACAAGATCATCATCGATGCGGTTCATAGCAAGGTCTCTGATATTCATATTGAGCCGTACCCCGGCAAGGATGATGTGATTGTCCGCTACCGGGTAGATGGCCGCTGCAAGGTCTATCAACGGATTCCGTACAAGTACAAGTACGCCATCCCTTCCCGGATCAAGATCA
>DKFG01000005.1 GCA_002452325.1 Geobacter sp. UBA6802 | reverse complement strand
GCAGGCCGATCAGCGACTGCACCAGCGCCTCGGTAACCAGACCCTTTTCGGCAAACTCCCGTACCACCGCCACCTGCACCAGGGGGTAGGGGGCCACCCGCTCCAGCTCCTCCAGTCTGATCCGGTTGATCCCTTCCAGGGTCACCTTGTAGCGGCCGCCGCTTACCTTTTTCAGCTGGGTTACCCGGCAGACCGTGCCGATCTCGTGCAGTGAGGCCAGTATGTCGGCGCTTTGCGGTTCACGGTGCGGATAGGAAACCGCCACAAAACCATCGTACTGATCCTGTGCCGCACGGAACAGAGCAAGTTCAGGCTCATCCAGGTAGCGGGGAAACACCATGTACGGGAAGGCCACCATGTCTTTAAGCGGATAGAGCGGCAGGATTGCGGGTATGGTCAATTCATTGTGGGGCATAAGCGGTGTTGTTCCTTTTGGTAAAGCGGTCTCTCTGGAAGTGGTGAATAGTACCATGGAGGGGAAGATTCTTCAATCCAATCAGGTCGGCAGCCCCTCCCGCACCGCTACCCGCACGGTCGTCACCGTGGCGGCAGTGCCGCCCAGATGCCGGTAGAGCTGGGCCAGAAACCGGATTGTCACCAGACGGTGCAGGGCCGCCTGGGTCAGGCGGTACAGCCAGCGTCGTACTGGAGACGGGTTGGGAGAGCCGAGCAGCAGGGGGCAGTAATCGGAGAGGCGCAGTGTCACTCTGATCTGACCGGTATCGGTCATGGAACAGCTAAAGCCCAGCTCACCACGGTCGCACTGATCGCGCTGCACCAACAGTCCGCCACAGATTCGCAGGGCAAGCCAGCCCTGTTCCGGTTCAGGCGGCAGAAAACTGAGCAGCGGCAGCCTGCCGAACAGGTTAAAGGAAACGCCGTCAGCGGTGTGTGACGGCTGGATCAGGCCAAGGGTCATCCGTCTGATGGCTGCCAGATAGTGGGCCAACAGCACCTCCGGAGTCAGGTCTGCAGCAAGCTCCGACGGCAGATCGGTCCACTGGATCGAAAAGACCGAATTGTCCTCCACCAGCACCTGCTGGCAGGCAATTTCTTGTGGCTGTGATATCGGCATATCTGCTAGTGTGCCACAAAACAGTCCACTTGCCAGCAGCTGATTTTGTGGCAGAATAGGTACACCATGAAAACAGAACGATCAGAGATGATTTTGGTGACCGGTGCAGCCGGTTTTATCGGTCGCAGACTGGTGGATGAACTGTTGCGGCGCGGGCACCGGGTGCGCTGTATGGTGCGACGGGCCACAGAGCTGCCTGCCGGGGTGGAACAAGTGCGGGGCGACCTGCTGCAGCCGGATAGTCTGTCTGCGGTGCTGGAAGGTGTAACTGCTGCCTACTACCTGGTACACTCCATGGGGGCCGGTAAAGGTGATTTTGCCGAGCAGGATCGTCGGGCAGCCCGCAACTTTACGGCTGCGGCAGATGCCGTCGGCGTCAGCCGGGTGATCTACCTGGGGGGGCTGGGGGAGACCGGCGACAACCTCTCTCACCACCTGGCCAGCCGGATGGAGGTTGGTACCATCCTGCAGTCGGGCCGTTTCAGCACCACCTTTCTGCGGGCCGCGGTGATCATCGGTTATGGCGGTTCTTCCTACGAAATGGTCCACAGCCTGGTCAAGCGCCTGCCGGTCATGATCACCCCTCGCTGGGTCTCCACCCGCAACCAGCCGATTGCGGTGGCCGATGTGATCGGCTACCTGGCCGGTTGCCTGGAAGAGCCGCGCACCGCCGGGCAGACCTTTGATATCGGCGGGCCGGACATCCTGACCTATAAGGAGATGATGGAACGCTTTGCCGCTGTTGAAGGTAAACGGCTCTGGATTATTCCGGTACCGGTGCTGACCCCCAAGCTCTCCTCCTACTGGGTGGGGCTGGTGACCCCGGTCAAGGCGGCCATTGCCATTGCCCTGATCGAGGGGCTGAAAAACGAGGTGATCTGTCGGGACAACCGGATTCGCGACCTGCTGCCGATCCGGCTGACCCCGTTTGATGAGGCCATCAGAACGGCCCTGGCCGAACAACATGCAGGAGGTGTTTTATGAAAAAAATCGGTGTGGTACTTTCAGGTTGCGGTTTCCGTGACGGCAGTGAGATCCATGAGGCGGTCTGTGCGCTGCTGGCCATTGACCAGGCCGGTGCCGAGGCGGTCTGCATGGCCCCGGACATTGAACTGAACGAGGTCAACCACTGCACCATGGAGCCGACCGGCGCCACCCGCAAGGTGCTGGTGGAGGCGGCTCGGATCGCTCGCGGCAATATCACGGATATAGCCCAGATCAAGGCAGCCGACATTGACGCCCTCGTCTTTCCCGGCGGTTTTGGTGCAGCCCTCAACCTGTGCGACTTCGGCCAGAAAGGGGCCGGTGCCTCGGTCAACCCGGAGGTGGCCCGGCTCACCAAAGAGGTGCATGCCGCAGGCAAGCCGATCGGTGCCATTTGCATCGCTCCAGCCCTGATCGCCTCCATCCTGGGGAAAGAGGTTGCCCCAACCCTGACCATCGGCACCGATGCCGGTACCGCTGCAGAGATCGAAAAGACCGGCGCCATACATCAGGACTGCCCGGCCACCGGTGTGGTGGTTGATGCAAAGAACAAGATCGTCACCACCCCGGCCTATATGCTGGCAGGACGTATCTCCGAGGTCTGCGAGGGGATCGGCGCCTGCGTGAAGAAAGTGGTTGAAATGGCGTAGGAGTGTGCTGCCAACAATGTGAAAGCGGCCTCTTTCCTGACCGGAGAGAGGCCGCTTTTTTTAAAACTGGATCAGTACAGAAAGGAAAAGACCACCCGATCAGGCCAGCGTATGTCGGATATCCTTGCCCTTAACCATGAAGATCACCATCTCGGCGATGTTGGTGGCATGGTCGGCGATCCGCTCCAGTGATTTGGAGATGTAGGTCAGCCGCATGGCCCGGCTGATGGTGGAGGGGTCTTCGATCATGTAGGTATACAGTTCCCGCTGCACCTGCTCGTTCAGTTCGTCCACCAGCTGGTCATCCTTGCAGACCTTGACCGCCAGCTGATCATCACCCTGTACAAAGGCGTCCAGCGCCTCCTTGATCATGACTTCAACCTGGATAGCCATGCGGGGGATATCGATGTACGGCTTAAGCGGCGGCTCCTGGTTCAGCTGTCGGGCCCGCTTGGACATGTTGGCGCACTTGTCGCCGACCCGCTCCAGATCAGTCACAATCTTCATTGCCAGGGTGATGAAGCGCAGATCCCTGCCGGTGGGCTGACGCAGGGCCAGCAGTTCCAGGCAGCGTTCATCGATCGCCACCTCATGGCTGTTCACCTCATGGTCGCGGGCGATTACCTGTTCAGCCAGCTCAGTGTCACGCTCTACCAGTGATTTGATAGCATCGCTGATCATCTTTTCCACCAGCCCGCCCATGGTCAGAATCCGCTGCTTCAGCTCCTTCAGATCGGCATCGTAGGATGCCACCAGATGTCCACTCATTATCCAAACCTCCCCGTAATATAATCCTCTGTCTGCTGTTTTTCCGGGTTGGTGAAGATCTTTTTGGTGTCTCCCATCTCGATCAGCTCTCCCAGATAGAAAAAGGCGGTGACGTCGGAGACCCGGGCCGCCTGTTGCATATTATGTGTCACAATCACGATCGTATACTGATTCTTCAGCTCGTCAATCAGTTCCTCAATCTTGAGTGTCGAGAGTGGATCAAGGGCCGAGCAGGGCTCGTCCATCAGGATCACCTCCGGGTTGGTGGCAATGGCCCGGGCAATGCAGATCCGCTGAGCCTGGCCGCCGGATAGCCCCAAGGCCGAATCATGCAGACGATCCTTGACTTCGTTCCAGATGGCCGCACCCTTCAGGCTTCGCTCCACGGTCTCATCAAGGGTTGCCTTATCGTTCACCCCGGCAATCCGCAGCCCATAGACGATGTTCTCATAAATCGATTTGGGAAACGGATTGGACTGCTGAAAGACCATTCCTACCCGCCGCCGCAGCGAGATGACATCGGTGGATCTACCGGTAATCTCTTCTCCATCCAGGGTAATACTTCCCTCAACCCGGACTGAATCAATCAGATCATTCATCCGGTTCAGGCAGCGCAACAGCGTCGACTTACCACAGCCGGAAGGGCCGATGAAGGCGGTCACCTGATTTTTGCGCATGGAGAGCGAGATATCTTTCAGGGCATGGGTTGTCCCATAGTAGAGATTAACATGGGCAGCCTCGATCACCGGAGGATGATTACTCAGATCAACAGGTTCTGGACTCATCGTTTTTTTATCCTTTAGTACAGTTTAAAAGTGCGACGTAGTATATCTGCGACGCATCTGGTTACGGAAACGGATTGCCAGACTGGTGGCGGCAATCACGATCAACAGCAGCAACAGGGTGGTGACATAGACCATCGGTTTGGCAGCCTCAACGTTAGGAGACTGAAAACCGACATCAAAGATATGAAAGCCCAGATGCATAAACTTGCGATCCATATGGAAGAATGGAAACTGACCATCAAACGGCAGGGTCGGGGCCAGCTTAACCACCCCCACCAGCATCAACGGCGCCACCTCTCCCACGGCCCGGGCCATGGAGAGCACCAGACCGGTCATGATGCCAGGTGTAGCCATCGGTAGCAGCACCTTGGTCAGGGTCTGGAACTTGGTTGCCCCCAGGGCCAGTGAGCCTTCACGGATTCCCTTGGGGATGGAGGCCAGCGACTCTTCGGTGGCCACAATTACCACCGGAACAGTCAAAAGCGCCAGGGTCAGCGAAGCCCAAAGGATGCCGCCGGTTCCAAAGACCGGAGTTGGCAGCCGCTCCGGGAAGAACAGCTTATCCAGTGA
>DKFG01000259.1:1511-6950 GCA_002452325.1 Geobacter sp. UBA6802 | reverse complement strand
CCCCATTACTGGCCGTTTTAGCGAGGTATGTTGTTATGCAGAGCCTGTTCGGTCAGATCCGCTCCACCCTTGATATCAAGCTTGCCCATCTGGGAGCCACCCCGGTCACCCTGGAGGCGCTGCTGAAGCTGGTGATCCTGCTGCTGTTGCTGTTCTACCTGTCCGGCAAGCTGCGCAGTCTGATTGTTGACCGGCTGCTGTCACGTACCCGGATGGAGGTGGGGGCACGCCAGGCGGTCGGCTCCATTATACGCTATCTGGTGGTGGTGATCGGCCTGGCGGTGATCCTGCAGACCGCCGGTATCGACCTGACCGCCCTGAACGTGTTGGCCGGCGCTGTTGGTATCGGCTTGGGCTTTGGTCTGCAGAACATCGTCAACAACTTTATCAGTGGTCTGATCATCCTGTTTGAGCGGCCGATCAAGGTGGGGGACCGGATTGTAGTGGGGGAGGTGGAGGGGGATGTGACTCACATCGGCGGCCGCAGCACCACGGTGGTCACCAACGACAACATCAGCATCATCGTGCCCAATTCGAAGTTCATCACAGAAAACGTCGTCAACTGGAGTCACAACGATCGCAAGGTGCGGTTCAAGATACCGGTTACCGTGGCCTACGGCACCGATATCGAGCTGGTGGAGCGGCTGTTGCTGCAGGTGGCGCTTGACTGCCCCGATGTGCTGCAGGATCCGCCCCCCGGTACCCGGTTGATGGCCTTTGGCGATTACGGCCTNNTCCACCGCAAAGGGGTGTTGATCAGCAAGCTGAACCGGGCGATCTACACGACCTTCAGAGAACAGGGGATCGAGATCCCCTATCCGCGGCGGGATGTTGCCATTCTGCACCAACCGTAACCGTTGTTGGAACCGGTGTCAGTGGTCAGTCTGCCCTGAAAGTCGGGTGTAGGTCACGCTCGCGCTGCTTGACGATGCGGCAGCCCGCTTCAAACGGTCGTTGATTGCCAGCCAGGGCGGGCTGTCCGGGGGGGCAGCAACCAGAATGACACCAGGATTGTCCGCGTCAAGCTGCCGTAGTGTTGCATACAGCCGACTGCCGTAAGCAGCAGGTGAGGTCGGCATTCCGACCAGACTGCATCCCTGCAGTTCAGCATCATACGCGTTTTCCGGGACCATTGCGGCAACGCTCTTGCCTTCCTGCCGGTAGTGTGCGGCCGCTGCGGGAAGTTCCGCAACCGGCAGCAGATACAGCGGTGCACCGGGGGCGTAATGGGACGGCAGCATCCCCGGTACGCGCAACTGCCGATCAGGTCTGCCGCCCACCACCACCTGCTGCCCCAGGAGTTCCGCCAGCTGCTCCGGTGATACCGCTCCGGGGCGCAGCACAACCGGCTGTTCGCCGGTCAGATCCAGAATGGTTGATTCAAGGCCGACCGCAGATGCGCCCCCCTCCAGAATTACGTCCGGTCCGTTACCCAGCTCAAACCTGACATGCTCTGCAGTGGTGGGGCTGATTCTGCCGAAGCGGTTGGCCGATGGCGCAGCCACGGGACCGCCAAAGGCGGATAGGAGCGATAGGGCCACCGGATGGGCCGGCAGCCTGACGCCGACCGTATCCTGCCCGCCTGTCACCAGATCCGGCACGTCAGGGCGGCGGTGCAGAATCAGGGTCAGGGGGCCGGGCCAGAACTGCTCTGCCAGAAGATAAGCCGCAGCCGGTATCTGCCGGGCAACACGTTCAAGCTGTGCTACATTGGCCAGGTGGAGTATCAAGGGATGGTCTGCCGGACGTCCCTTGAGGGTAAAGATTCGTTGTACCGCCTCCGGATTGAAGGCATCGGCCCCCAGACCGTAGACGGTTTCCGTCGGGAAGGCGACAATCCTGCCTGTCCGCAGCAATGCTGCAGCCGCTGCAATGGCGTCGGGAGTGCTGACAGAATCATTGAAGTCATTCGTTCGATGAGTCGCCATTGGTTATCCTGTTGTTCTCAGACCTGCCGCAATGGCATTGACGGTTTCAAGCAGTTGTATCAGCAGGCAGGCAGCCTCCTGGCTATGCTGATCTTCACGGTGCCGGCGCCAGCGGCGCAACAGCTCGATCTGGCGGCGATGGAGCTGCAGCAGGGGCGCTTCTCTGCGGGCCAGTGCCGCATGAATTTTCGGACGTTGCTCGGCGAGAGGACCTCCGTAGAGCAGCTCAAGCATCCTGATGGTGCGCAGATACTCGTCGTGAATGGCTGAGAACACGGAATCCCGAAGAGCGGTGTCTTGCACAAGCAGCGCATATTCGCGCATCACGGCGGGATTTGCCGTGGCAATGCTGGTGGCTGCGTTGCTGACGATATAATGGAGTGCCGTCGTTGATTTGGCGTTTGCGACAACGGTGTAAAAGTCTTCTTCATCCTCCTGCTGCAGCTGTTCCAGGGCGGTGCCGACACCAAACCAGCCGGAAAGATAATAGCGGGCCTGACTCCAGCTGAATACCCAGGGAATGGCACGCAGATCGGCTATGGTGGCTCCTCCGGTACGACGAGAGGGACGGGAGCCGATGCTGCTGGCCTCAATAACGTCAATGGGGGTGGCCTGACGAAAGAACGGTATGAATCCCTCGCGGGTGACCAGGCCTTCGTACGCACAACGACTTGTCTCAGCCAGACGATCGATGACCGGCCCCAGCGGACAGGGCTGCCGGGGGGTATGCTGCTGCCTGATGGTCACTCCTGCTGTTCCTGCCAGCAGCAGCTCCAGGTTGTAGGCGGCATTCATCGGGTTGGCAAATTTCTGGGCAATAACCTCTCCCTGTTCGGTCAGGCGCAGATTGCCGGATATCGAGCCGTGCGGCAGGCCGCGCAGAAAACGGCTGGTGGGGCCGGCGCCCCGACTGATCGTCCCCCCGCGGCCATGAAAGAAGCAGATCCGTACGCCGCACTGCCGGCCGATATCTTCCATGGCCTCCTGTGCACGGTACAGGTTCCAGAGGCTTGCCAGGATACCGCCGTCCTTGTTGCTGTCGCTGTACCCGATCATGACCTGCTGGGTCGGCTTATCGGCGCAGAGGTGCGCAAGGGTGCGGCGGGTCATGGGGTGCTGGAGGAACTGTTGCAGGATCAGATGACTCTGCTGCAGGTCTCCGATGGTTTCAAAGAGGGGCACCACCGGCAGCAGACAGACCTGTCCGGCGGGGGTGTGACGGGTCAGGCCCGCTTCCCGGGCCAGCAGATAGATTGTCAGCAGGTCGGAAAGGCTGCGGGTCATGCTGACGATCAGAGAGCCGATGCCATCGCGGCCCCAATCCCTGAGATGGTCGGCCAGTACCCGGTAACAATCAAGAACACGCTCGGCTTCGTTGCCGGGACGGGCATCCTGACGCACAAAGGGGCGTAACGAAGCAAGTTCGTTATTCAGAAAGGCAAGGCGCTTTTCCTCGCTCCAGCGGGAAAAATCGGTATCGGCAAAGCCGGCAGCCTGTAGCAGCTGTTCCACGGCCAGGTCGTGAAAGGAGCTGTTCTGGCGGATATCAAGGGCTGCCAGGTGGAAGCCGAATACGTTGAGCGATTGCAGCACCGGGGCAACGACATTCCGTGCGATCCGTGACGCACCGGCCGTTTCCAGACTCTGCGCAAGCAGCCGGAGATCATGGCGGAGTTCGGCAGCCAGGCGGTAGTGTCCAGGCGACTGCTCGCTGTCGGCAGACGCCGCAGGCAGGCGGGCGATCATAAGATACACTGCCTGACGCCAGGGCTCCTGGGGGTAGTGCCGCTGTACTGCCGCCCCCCGCTCGTCCAGAAGCGCGGTGGTGGTTTGGATCAGCTCTGCAAGCGGTACGGGAACCGGTACCGACCGGTGCGAAAGGCTGAGATGGTGTGCCAGCACTACCAGTTGCTCATGGATCAGGGCCCGCGCATGGGCACGCAACTCTGTAAGCGCTGTTTGGGTAATCGCCGCTGTTACCAGGGGATGACCGTCCCGGTCGCCGCCTACCCAGGTGCTGAACCTGAGGTTTGGAAAAGCGGGAGTTTGTTCCGGCCTGTTGCTGCACAGATCAGACTCAAGCCAGGCATGATGCAGCCGCTTTTCAAGGATGGGCAGTACCTGCGGGAAGATGGTGCGCAGGTAGTAGATGATGCCGGCCAGTTCAGTCAGCACATTTGGTTTTTCAAGGTAGATCTCGTCGGTCTGCCAGAGCAGTTCCAGAACGGTCTTGATCTCCTCCAGCGTCTCTTTGCGCTCAAGAGGGGTCCGGATCGGATTTTCAAGCGTGACGATCAGCAGATACAGCTCCCGCAGACGGCGCAGGACAGAGGTTCGTCTGGCCTCGGTCGGGTGGGCGGTCAGCACGACGTCTACCGTGATCTGCTCCAGATCACGGAGCACTGTTCGACCGCTCACCCCCTGTACGGCACATTGTCTGAAAATATCCCCCCACAACCCCGGTTCCGCCGCAAGCCCGGCGCTTGACTCCAGGGCGCGCCGGGCCTGTACGGCAGTGTTTTCTTCAACCATATTCAGTAATTGAAAGGCAATAGACCAGGCGCGCACCATGCAGTCGTTGTCCGCTATCCGGTTGTCATGCCGGAACGGAAGCGATGCGGCGAGGGGCACCTCCCCCAATCCGGTCAGGACTTCGGCCAGGCACTCGATCAGGAGATCCAGATCCTGTCTGATCTTGCCTGATTCCTGAAAAGCAACGCTGGTTTCAGCGGGCTGTGTCTGCATGGTCATACCTCGCACCTGAATCTGGCGTTATTGGGAAACAGAAACGAAGGTACCGTTTTCCGGTCGATACTCCAGTAACTCCCCGGCGGCAAGATCAAAGTACCAGCCGTGCAATGACAGGCTTCCGGCGGTAACCCGTTCGTTGATAAACGGAAAACTCTGCAGGTTTTCCAACGACAGCAGGATGCCGGCCTGTTCAGCAGCCCGTTGCTGCAGTTCCGGGGATTTGTCTGGCAGCTCGGTCAGGACTCGTTCCCGTGCCGGGATGGCAATTTCCATCCAGCTGGTGATAAAACCGCCCCCTTTGCAGCCGCAGGCGCCGGCCATCAGCGCCTTGATACCGCCGCAGCGGGAGTGCCCCAGCACGATGATATGTTCGATACCGAGGTGACAGACCGCGAACTCCAGGGCAGCGCTGACCCCGTGCCGTCCGCCGTCCTGCTCGCAGGGGGGGACCAGATTGGCCACGTTGCGCACCATGAAGATGTCTCCCGGTGCGCAGTTGGTCAGAATGGCCGGATCAACCCGTGAGTCGGAACAACCGATGATCATGGTCTTGGGGGATTGCCCCTCTTTGAGCGGCTCAAAGCGGGTTACTTCGGCGCCGAAATAGCTTTCCTGAAAAGTACGAAAACCGGCAATGAATCTCTGAATATCTTTCATATAGGCGTCTCCGAAGATCGGTTCAGGTTAGCGTGAGAGTGCGGCCAGTGCCTCATCGGCGGTCTGGTCGTAGCGGGTCCGTTCCTTGCGGGCAGCCTCTTCA
>DKFG01000259.1:0-1484 GCA_002452325.1 Geobacter sp. UBA6802 | reverse complement strand
GCATGGCGGCGTTCTTGCTGCCGTCAATGGCAACCGTGGCTACCGGTACGCCCGGCGGCATCTGCACGGTTGAAAGCAGGCTGTCCAGGCCGGTGAGCGGCCCGTTACCCAACGGTACGCCGATGACCGGCAACAGGGTGTGACCGGCGATTACCCCGGCCAGATGGGCTGCCACGCCGGCGCAGCCGACCAGTACCTGCACCCCTTCACGGTGGGCACGCTCAAGATAGGCCAGTACCTTGTCGGGAGTACGGTGGGCCGAGGCCACGATGATCTCGCTGGGAATGCCCAGCTCGGTCAGGGTTTCACGAATCTTGACCACGGTGGGCAGGTCGTTGGGGCTGCCGGTCAGGATACCTACCAGAGGGGTTGCGGCGATCATTGCCGGAGCGGTTGTTGACATGTGCGGGTCTCCTTTTTTTATCTGATGTGGGATAGGGCCGGAGTGAAGCGTACGCCGTTACGGACGTCGCCACAAGGCCGGTTGCTGTGTTTACTGTGTGTAAGCCGCTGCAGAGCACTGCTGCTACAGCTTTGGTAGTTACTCAGGCGGTTCGATCAGGAGGTATGAAGATATCCAGGTAGATTTCAGGGGGGAATCCGGACCTGTTGCCGACTTCCCAACGGGTTTCGGACAGCGCAACAAGAGGCAGGATAGCGCCGGCAAGCAGAAAGTCGTTGTAATCGACAAAGGACTGCTTGGGCGGTTTGAAGTTTTCACTATCGGCAGTGGTGGTCGGCTGTCCAAAACCATCCCCTTGTGCCTGGGCGATCTCAACCCCGCCTGACGGCGCACCTGCATCAGTTTCCGTAAAACCGGAAAGCACGCTCAGGTGCAGCAGGATAGCCAGCATGAAGACAGTGGCGCAGGTGAGCAGCGAACGGAGTTGTCGCATGAAAATGAGACCCTTTAAGACACGAGACGTAAAAAAATGTCAGCCATGAGTTCATCATTAAACGGAAAAACGGTTGAAAAAGTCAAGCGGTATACACATCTTTGTACCGACTGTCGGGGATATCTGAAGCGATTTGTCCGGTCTGATTTGCCAAAGCAGGGTTTATCGGGTACCCTTACCCACACAAAGGAGATTCCTGCATGAGTCAGGAACCTGATCTACGGAGGTACACCATGTTTAAAAGAATTGCATTGTTTATGATCACCAACCTGGCAATCGTCTTTGTCTTAAGCATCGTGCTGAACCTGCTGGGGGTTGGCCCGATGCTTGACCAGCAGGGGCTCAATATGGGCAGTCTGATTGTCTTTGCTGCGGTGTTCGGTTTTGGTGGATCGCTGATCTCGCTGGTGATTTCAAAATGGACGGCCAAGCGGATGACCGGCGCCCGGGTGATTACTGATCCATCCAATGAGCTGGAGCGCTGGCTGGTGGAGACGGTACGGCGTCAGGCCCTCAAGTCCAACATCGGCATGCCGGAGGTGGCGATCTACGATGCCCCGGACCCCAACGCCTTTGCCACCGGCATGA
>DKFG01000118.1:5443-5735 GCA_002452325.1 Geobacter sp. UBA6802 | reverse complement strand
CTGAACATCACCACAATGGTGAACAACAGGGCGATCAAGGTAAGGGGGCTGATCTTTGGCACCACCTCACGATGGTAGCGCTCCTTGCCCAGCAGTTTGACCCCGATCAGACGGGTCAGGGCACCGGCAATACAGGGTATGCCAAGATAAATGAAGGTACTTTCAGCAATCTGGCCGATGCTGATATCCACCACCATTCCCTTCAGGCCGATCAGCGGCGGCAGCACCGTGATGAACACCCAGGCATAGACGCTGTAGAAAAACACCTGAAAGATACTGTTAAAGGCCACCA
>DKFG01000118.1:0-5224 GCA_002452325.1 Geobacter sp. UBA6802 | reverse complement strand
TCACGATCAGGCCGATGGCGATCGGGATGTTGGTGGTGCCGACCTGAAAGGAGTTGATGAACCCCTCGGCACCGGGCAGGAAATAGCCCAAGCCGACCCCCAGCGCCATGGCAGCAAATATCCACAGGGTCAGCCAGCGATCAAGAAAAGACAGTTTACTGCTCAGATGTTCACTCATGCGGTACCTCCCAGGTAATCAATAATCCGTGCCTTGATTTCATCCCTGACCTTGCGGAATGCAGCCATGATTTCCTCTTCAGTGCCGACAACTTTCGATGGATCGGAAAATCCAAGATGCTGCCGCTGCACCCCACCGAAGAAGAGAGGGCACTTTTCATTGGCGTCGCCACACAAGGTGATGACATAGTCAAACTTCTCGCCAGCGAATTGATCCATGATTTTGGAACTGTGCCCGGAGATGTCGATGCCGATCTCAGCCAGGACGCGAATGGCCATCGGGTTGACTCGTGTCGCTTCAGTCCCGGCGGAGAATGCCTGGAACCGATCGCCGAGGTAGTGGTTGGTCAAACCTTCAGCCATCTGGGAACGACAGGAGTTGTGAGTACAGAGGAACAGCACGCGCTTGGTTTCTTTCATAAAGATACTCCTTTACCAGGCATGTCCATGCCAAAGAGATTGTTCATCATACTATTTTTAACTTCACATCAGATTACAAGGTAGCTATCATCCGCCCACACGGATATGTATACGATAAAAAATATATAGTAAAATTCAGATACAGTTTTTTTCTTCGTTATACTGCTGCAAGCGGACCCGGTCCTGCTCAGCTTCAGGCAGTGTGGTGCAGATAGCACACATCATTGCCAGCAGGTCGAGCAACTGTCTGCTCAGACTGGCTGTCAGTGAATAATACATCCAGACGCCCCCCCGGCGATCTTGCAGCCAACCGGCGTTTTTCAGGTAGGCCACATGCCGGGAAACCGTTGACTGCGGCAACTGCAATGCAACCATCAGGTCACAGATGCAGAGTTCGCCCTTTTCCTGCAGCAACAGGAGAATTCTGAGCCTAGCTTCTTCTGAGAGCGATTTGAAGAGGTATGCCGTCCTTTTCATACCCCAACACATATCCGCATAGGCGGATGTAGTCAAGCGGATTTTTGCATGAACCGATCATTCACTCATATCATCAAACCTGCCCGGCGCCCGACAATCACGCTGCTGGTGCTGTGTGCCTGCCTGCTGATTCTCTTTACCGGCAGCACCGGTGCCCAAGAAAAACCACTGATCCGTTTCGGCGTTATCCCCCGTTACAATCCGCTGGTCATGTATAAACGCTACCAGCCAATTATGGATTACCTGACCAGGGTAACTCCCTACCGTTTCGAGCTGAAGATCAGCCGCGACTATCCAGAAGCGGTGCGTTTCCTCCAGCAGGGCGTAACCCAGATCAGTTCCTTGGGTGACGTCACCTTTGCCGAGGCCAATCTGAGTTATCAGGCCCAACCGATTCTCAAGCCGCTCAACAAACAGGGCTTCCCGTTTTACCGCAGCGCCATCGTGGTCCGCAACGACTCGCCGCTACGCTCAATCCCTGAGCTGCGTGGCAAAAAGGTTGCCTTTGGATCCTTACACTCAACCTCGGGCAACCTCTACCCACGTTACCTGCTCTGGGATAATGGCATCCCGCTGCAGGCGCTCAAGTCTTTCAGCAACCTGCAGCACCATGATGCCGTGGCCAAGGCGGTTCTGAAAGGCCAGTATGATGCAGGGGCGGTCAAGGATATCGTGGCAGAGAAATACCGAAGCCACGGCCTGCGCGTGTTAGGATGGTCAAAACCGATTCCGGCGGTACCGCTGGTCATCAGGAAAGACACACCGCCGGCAATGGTCGCAGCAATCACCCAGGCCCTCCTGAAGCTGGATCGCAGCAATCCTGAACACCGGCAGATCATGGAGAGCTGGGATGACGAATTCAACAACGGCTTTGCCCCAGCTACTCACGGCGATTATGCAGAAATATTCCGAATGATTCGTGCCATCCCCAGTGGTTGCGGCATCGGCTGTCACCGATGAACACGCCGCGCTTTCTCAGCATCAAGACCCAGTTTGTGGCCATTGCGCTGCTGCTGGTGGCCACTTCATCAGCCCTGTGGGGCTGGTGGTCCTGGCAAACCGAACGAAATCTTTTGTACACCGGCCTTGAACGGGAAGGCCGGCAGATGCTGACCTCGCTGGCCTCGCCGATCATTAACGCACTTCTCTATGAAGAGATGGGGGTTATTGAAGAGGGTGGCCTGCTGGACAACTTTATCGATGAGATCACCACAAGCTCTTCCATGCAAGTGGTCTGTGCCTTTGTGACCGACCAGGGCGGCAGGGTGCTGGCCCACAACAAGTATGTCGAGTACGGTAAAACATATGCTGATCCACTAACCCAGGCGGCACTGCACGGCAGCCACTTTCAGTCGCAGCTACGTCACGGAAAATCAGGCCCAGCCCAGGAACTGGACATGGCAATGCCGCTTCAAATCCACGGCAAACGCTGGGGAGCGCTGCGCGTAACCGTTTCAACGGCACCGCTTGAGCGAAAGTTGAACCAACTGACCAGAAGGATTGTGGCGAGCGCCCTGCTCTACTTCCTGGTGGGGGGGGCTCTTTCGTACCTGATCGGACGCAGTATGGCCAAACCTCTGCAACGGCTAGCAGAGGCGATGGCATCGGTCAGCAGTGACAACCTGTCCGTACAACTTCCTCCGGAACGAAACGATGAGATTGGAAGGTTACAGACCAGCTTCCGCAACATGCTGGACCGACTCCGCCGCAGCGAAGCAGAACGAGAATGTGCGGTGGACCAATTGGTCCAGAGTGAGAAGCTGGCCTCTATCGGCAAGTTGGTTTCCGGGGTGGCCCATGAGGTCAACAACCCCCTGGGGGCCATCAGCACCTGCCTCTATAACATTGAACAGGGCAGCGGCAACCAGGCACGCAATATTGAGATCATCAAGCAGGGCATCCTGCGTATCGAGCGGATCGTGCGCCAGTTGAGCGATTTCAGCCGGACCGGATCACTGGAGCTGGAGCCGGTGCCCAGCGACCAGTTTTTCAGCGAGTCGGCTGAGTTTGGCCGCCTGGCACTCAAGCGGTATGATGTGGTGCTGGATGTTAAAGATCGCTGCCTCCCCCCCCAGCTGCTGGTGGTGGACAAGGGCAAGATTCAGCAGGTACTGCTCAACCTGTTGATCAATGCTGCCGATGCATCGCCGCCGGGTGGCGTCATCCGCCTGGAGGCCCAGTATAGGAACGGATGCTATTACCTGGAGGTGTCAGACTGCGGCCCTGGCATCCCGGAGTACCTCCAACGGTCAATCTTCGAGCTGTTTTTCACCACTAAGCCGGCCGGTGAGGGTACCGGGGTCGGCTTGGCCATCTGCAAAAATATCGTGGAAATGCATCGTGGCACCATGACAGTAACCAGCCGCCCCGGAGCAACATGCTTCACCATCACACTGCCACTGAATCAAAGGGAGGAACCAGGTGCAAACCTTTCGTCTGTTGCTGGTTGAAGATGACCCCCTGCTGGGCGAGGCACTACAGGAAACACTGACGGCCAAAGGGTTCTACCTGCGGCTGGCACGCACTGGTGCCGAGGCATTGGCTGCCCTGAGTGACGAATCCTTCGATGTTGTACTCCAGGATGTGCGGTTGCCGGACATTGATGGACTGGATCTGCTACAACATCTGCTGCAACAGCAACCTCAGTTACAGGCGTTGGTGATGACCGGGCAGGCCACTATCGATATGGCCGTCAAGGCGATGAAACTGGGTGCCTTCGACTTTATTGCAAAGCCATTTTCCATCGACATCCTGCTGCTCAAACTGGAGCGGGTACTGGATTATCGCGGCATGGAACGGCAGCTGGCAACGCTGGCAGAGGGCTCTGCCGACCAGCAGCCGAAGGTGATTACCCGTTCACCGGCCATGCGGAATATTCTGGACACCATCGCCGTTGTGGCTGCCAGCGAGGTGCCGCTACTGCTACTGGGCGAGGCGGGTACCGGCAAGACATTACTGGCTGAGACCATTCACTCCCTCAGTCAGCGCAAGACGGGACCGTTCATCCGGGCCAACTGTGCCGCAATACCAGCACAGCTCCTGGAATGCGAACTGTTCGGGGTGGAAAAGGGAGGCCTGCCGGGCGTCGAACGCAGCAGACCGGGGTTATTCGAAGCGGCCAGCGGCGGGACACTCTACCTTGAGGGACTTTCTGACCTGCCGCTCATAATTCAGCCTCTACTGGCTCGGGTTCTGGAGGAACAGCACGTACTCAGAGTCGGCAGCAGCACGCCCCGCGCCCTTGACCTCAGGCTGATCTGCAGTTCGACCGTTGACCTGAAACGGCTTACCCAGCAGGAGCGTTTTCGCAAAGAACTGCTCTATCGAATCAATGTGGTGACCCTGCAACTCCCCCCCCTCCGTGAACGCCACGAGGACATTCCATTGCTGGCCAGTTATTTTGTCGAGCAGTTTGCTGCGACCCCTGAACAGCGTATCAAACTCTCGCCCAACCTGATGGACAGTCTGCTGCTACGATCCTGGCAGGGCAATGTCCGTGAGCTGGCAAACCTGATAGAACAGCTGACGCTGCTTTATCCCGGGCAGCGGGTACGTGAACAGCAACTCGCCTCCCTGACTACGGTCACACCACACTTCGGGACGCAGTTTGAAAAAATTCAGGTGGGTCTGCCACTGCGCGAGGCCGTAGCCGAATTTGAACGACGCTACATCTTACGGGTACTTGACAGTCTGGGGGGCCAGAAAACCAAAGCGGCAGATGTTTTGGGTATTTCTCGTAAAGTGCTCTGGGAGAAATTAAAGAAAGCTGAGGCACATCCGCCAATGGACGGCGCGGACGGCGTTACGGATTCGTAACCATCCACACGCATCCGACTTGGCGCATGACGGCAAAAAAGTACAATTTATTTAGATGGTTAGAAACAATTCAACCGCATGATCATTTCTTTTGCCCTGTTGTCCAAACTGACGACGTATGGCCCGCGTAACACGAATAATTCAAGTAATTACATACACTTGACATCCACAAAAACCACGCTACACTTGGCAACATACATCAATCGATCACCCCCCAAAAACTGGTAGACACAAACAACCTACTATTGGATCGAAGGCGAGTAGATGCTAGATGCAGACACTGTTGCCTGAACACAAACGCTGAAAGGAGGAAACGCTATGGAGATTAATCGCA
>DKFG01000096.1 GCA_002452325.1 Geobacter sp. UBA6802 | reverse complement strand
TGATAACCAGCGGTTCAATGATTTTGCCAAGCCTGTCCGATACATCGTCCATCTTTTTAAGGTAGTGGTGTGCCAGAAAGCTGAACTGGTCATCAAGAGTACCGCTGCTTTCTCCAACACTGACCAGGCGTGCCAGCAGCGTGGGGAACACCTTCTGGCGTTTCAGCGCTTCTGCTATGGTGCTGCCGTAGGTGATCTCATCCCGAATGGTGGTAATGGCGCGCCGGAATACTTCGTTGCCCATGACATCTGACACAATACTGAGTGTACGGTCTACGGTGAGTCCGGCAACAATCAGGATACGCATCTGCTCGGCAAACAGCGCCAAAAGCCGATTGTATTCAATTAATTTATAGATCGGGAAATTCAGCTTGAGCAGGTCAACCAGGTAGAGTCCACGTTCAGTCTTTTTTGCCAACTTTAAGCCTATAAAAATCAGCACAGGCAGTAAGATTGCCAAGTACCAGAAACGTTGAGAAAGACTGCTGGCAACGATCAATATTCTGGTGAGAAGAGGAAGCTTAACGCCAAGTCCTTTAAGGGTATCGATAATCTTTGGAAGGACGTAAATCATCCAGAAGGCCAGCGCGCCAAGTGTGGTGAAGATGGCAAACGCTGGGTAGATGAGAGCGCGTTTTATTGAACCAGACAAGTTTTCCATACGTTGAAGGTGTTCCGCCACATCTCTAAGGCTTTTCTCGAAACTACCGGTTTCTTCTCCGACCCGTACCAGACGTCTGAAAACATCAGGGAATACTCTGGTGTGGGGTTCCAGGGCATCAGAGAAGCTGGTGCCCTGTTCAACGCTCTGTTTGATTTCTGCTATAACGGTCTGCAGGTGCGGGTTGGTGACAGCCGCACCAATATCTCCCAAGGTGGTTAACAGTGGCAGACCTGCTCCGACCATAACCGACAGATTGTTGGCCAGATCAATTATTTCAGCACGCTTGACCTTCTTGCGGCCAAGCAGCCCTTCAAACATGGCTGAAAAGTTGGAGGACTGCGTGATGGTAAGAACATAGAGCCCACGACTGACTAGACTTGACATCGCTTCATCAATCGATTCTGCCTCAATGCTGCTCTTGATGGTGCTGCCAGAGGCATCAACCACCTGATAGGTAAACAGCTTCATCCTGCCACTCGCAATACTTCGGCCAGTGTGGTTACTCCGGCGGCCGCCTTGTTAATGCCATCCTGTTGCAGGGGGATCATCCCCTCAGCTACGGCCAGTTCCATGATCGCTCCGGTGGAGGCACCTTCAAAGATCAACTGGCGAATCCTGCTGTCTACCACCAATACCTCGCAGATTGATATACGGCCACTGAAGCCGCTATTGCCGCATTTTGAACAACCTGCCCCGCGACGTCCTTTCGTGACATCAAGCTTGTGCTGCCGGAAAACCTGAAGCTCCTCATCGTTAAGAGGGTATTCTTCACTGCAGTATTTGCAGTTTTTGCGCACCAGGCGTTGGGCAATTACTGCCACTAATGCTGAGGAGAGAAGAAAGGTATCCACCTTCAGGTCCAAGAGACGGGGGATTGCCGTTGCTGCGTCGTTGGTATGCAGTGTGGATAATACCAGGTGGCCGGTGATGGCGGCCCNNGCAGTTTCCTCATCCCGAATCTCACCCAGTAACATGACATCAGGATCCTGGCGCATGAAGTTACGGGCAGCCAAAGCAAAATCATAGCCTGCTTTTTCATTTACCTGGGTCTGTTTAACAAAGCTTAAGCGGTATTCAACCGGGTCTTCTACAGTCAGGATGTTGCGTTCAAGGCGGTTTAGCTCACGTAACGCGGCATATAGCGTGGTGGTCTTACCGCTGCCGGTAGGGCCGGCAATCAGTATGATACCGTAGGATTTATTAAACAGCCGCCGTATCTGCTGTACGGTTACACTGTTCACCCCCAGAGCTTCCAGACGCAGCAGTGGGCCAGCACCAGCCAAAAGACGTAAAACCAGATTTTCGCCAAAGATAGAAGGGACCGTTGAAACCCTTACTTCAAAGTTTTTTGAGAGGAAGGTGTGAGAGAAGGAACCGTCCTGAGGAAGCCGTTGTTCCGCAATATCCAGCTGCCCCAGTATTTTGATCCTTGAGACAATGCCGGCATGGGCCTGTTTTTGAATGCAGTGGCCATGCTGCAGAACCCCGTCGATCCGATAAAAAATATTCGTAACATCTTCAGTGGGGGAGATATGAATATCCGTAGCCTGCTTGCGGATACCATCCATCATGATCAATTCCACCAGTTCAGAGATCGTTGCTCCGGGAATAACACCGGTGGCCTGGCGCAACTGGGTAATGATCTCCTGCATCCGTTTCTGAATCGGGTGGGCAATGAAGTAGTATGCTTTTTCAAGGGTTGATTGGTAATGATCATTATCAACCAGATACACCTTGGGGGATTTACCGGTAACTTTGGTTGCGGTATCCACTGCAACGATGTTGCTTGGGTTGGTGATACCTATCGTAAGGTGGCCATCCACTAAGGCAAGCGGGATCACTCCGATTTTTTCTGCAGTCTCCTTGGGGATCAGGCGTAGTGCATCCTCCTCCGGCTCAAACTCAGATAGTTCCAGATATTCAAGGCCACTCTGAACAGCAATGGTACGTGCAAACTCCGGGGCGGTGATAAACCCCAGCTTGATCAATAAATCGCCCAGAATAGCACCGGTAACCTGCTGTTGTTCAAGGGCTATCTGGAGTTGCTTCTGGGTCAGGACTCCCTGTGAAAGGAGCAGTTCACCAATCTTGATAGGTGCGGCCATTGACGATACCTCCGTCAGTCGTTGTTTATCAGGTACGGTTGCAACACCACAACCAGTTCAGTGCGGGTATCTGAATTGTCCTTGCGGGTGAAGAGGCCTCCAAGCCAGGGGATTTCACCCAGAAGGGGTACCTTTTCATCCTTGTGATCCTGCTTGTTGGAAATCAGGCCGCCAATCACAATCATCTCACCGTTTCTCACCTTGATGGTGGTGGAAAGCTCACGGAGGTCCACCGTGGGTATGGAAATAGTGATCTGGTTGTCTGGATTGCTCCCGATGTTTTTATCTTCCAGCTTGACCAGATCTGAGATGATCGGCGAAATGGTCATGCTGATCTCTCCCCGGTTATTGATAAAGGGGGCCAGCCCTAACATGATGCCAGAGAGCACGTTGCCGGTTTCAACCGAATAGGAGATGGTTGGCGCACTACCGGCAGAGGTAGTGGTAGTGGTGGTTACCTTTGCAACATAGTTGGTGTTGCGTCCGACGGTTAACAGCGCCGTCTGGCCATTCATGACGTTGATCCGGGGATTTGAAAGGGTTTTTACCTCTCCCTGTGTCTTAAGGGCGGTGAGCAGCGTATTGGTGTTACCACCCTTGTAACCGAGTCTGAACGTGCCGTTTTTTAAGGACGCGTCCAGAGATGTGTTGACGTTACCAAAACCTCCGAGAGGCGCACCTGCTGTGTTAAACCACTTGATGTCGCCTAGAAAATCCCAGTCTATCCCGAATTTTAATGAATCATTAAGCTTTACCTCAATAATTCTGGCTTCGACCAGCACCTGACGATTCAGGGTCTTGCGCAGCAGATCAAGGTAGGTCTCAATCCGCTGCAGGTTTTTGCGGGTGGCAGTGACCATGATGGTCCCGGTCAGACGGTTTACCACAATCTGTTGGCGAGGCCCCGAGTCTTCACCATTGGCGGACGATTCATGTGCAGGGGGTGCGATTACGGGCTTTTGTGGCTGTTCAATAATCGTTTTGGTTTGGGATGTTGTGGTGACACCGGCGGCATTGGTCCTGTTGGTCAGAGTGGCCGTTTCCACCTTGCCGGATTGTGTTTCTGATTTTGCAATCATTCCCTGCAGGGTCTTTTCCAGAGACTCCCAGAAATCAAATGCCTTGGTATCGCTTTTGGTCGTCTGGGTGATGGTCCCTTTGATGTTGGAAGAACCTCCGCCACCGCCACCGGAGGACAATGCGGCACCACTGCCCAGGATATCGCCTCCCACTTCTACGTTAAACCCCTGCACCATGGCAGGATGCCCCAGTTCAAACGACTTGGTACCGGTTGCATCCACCGTGATGGTGTTGTCTTTAATGGTGTAATAGTAGTCAGCCGAGTTAAGCAGGGTTGCAAGTGCATCATCGGCCGTCACCCGCTTGAGCGTCAGGGTGACAGGGCGGTCCTGATGCACGCCGTCGTTAATGATCAGGTTCAGTCCGGCAGCATCGGCAATCACATGCAGGATATCTCCCAAGGCACTGTTGCGGGCCTGAATGTTCACCAGACGGGTTTTGGCAGGGGAGACATCATCACTTACCGGCTGATAATCAGGTGTCTTGATCGGGGGTAGTGGTTGTTGCCCCTGAAGTTCCTTGATGTTTTGTTGAACAAACGGATCGTGCTTCCCCGCAGGGGCTGACAGGGATGTGTCAAGTGCAGAACGGGGAGAGGCGGCCTGTTTGACGCTGCTGGAGGCGCAGCCGGCTAGCAGTGCCAGAGTAACCAACAGGGCTGTCCGTGTAACCGAATATATTATTCCATGCTGAGCCATTGAGTTCCTTTCCTACCTGCTAACTGTACCCGCTTTTGTTCAATTTTAATAACGCGCCACCCCTTAAGGCTGTTTCCCTGCCGCAACAGATGTCCATCCAGGATGGCGGTATCCTTTTTGGTGTTTCCTTCGTACAGAATAAACGTCAGTTGGGGCAGTTGTTCCGGGTCTGCTCCTGATTGCCTGAGCGTCTGATCTGCAAGGGATGCCGATATTGCCTGCCTCTCGATCGTCAGGGTTTTGGGTGTTACCGGGCAGTTGCCGGATGTTTCCCGCCAGGTTCTGGGGCTGACGGTAATTGGCGTTGGAGAAAAGGTGAGCAAAGAACGTTCATCCGGAGTTTGCTTGAGCGGGAACTTAACCGTCAAAAAGATGAGTGCAGGCAGACCAAGGGCAGCAATTGTGCAACACATTGCAATGATTGCCTCTTTTGAAGGTTTGATTGTCATTGGCTGACTCCCTGGGGAGCAGGTGTCTGCACAACCCCTTCAACGACGAACTTTAAACCTTGCAAGGTCCCGCTGCCGGACTGGTCAACCTGGATACTGCGAATGCTGACAAACGGGAAAGCCAGCGTTTCCTGGTAGCCTAGCAGGTTTATGATTCTGCCATAGGCCCCCGCATCCCGTAATGGCAGAGTGGCAGAAAAATCGACAATTATCATGTTTTCTCTGTTTTCAACAGCTTTCACCGTCAGTTCTGTTGCCTGTAACCGTGACTTCAAGTCATCAATTCTGCTGTAGATCAGCCATTCAGGAGAGCGGGTCCCGTAATCAGGAGGTAGAAGAGATTTGAACTCAGCTACTGTTTTGTCGGCATCATTTGCAGCAAGGCGCATTTTACCTACATTTTGAAAAATGGTTTTCTGATTGGTGATTGTGCGTGCAAGCATCTCTTTATAGCGTATAACAACGCCCAGCAGTGATGCCAGGAGCGTAAAACAGGTGAGTATGATCCCCAGTTTGATGAGCTTCTGACGGGTTTGTTGTTGCATGGCGGCAATCATGGTTTGTGAGTGGCCTCCATGCTGAATTTGTTGTTATTAGGGGTCAGAGATCGGTTGCCCAGGGCAATACCTTTGGTGCGCAAAAGCTGAGTGCCAAACGCTTCCAGTTGTAACTGTGTCTCAGCAAGAGTTGGTTTCAAGATTTCACCGGTGAAAGATAGTTGAATAGCCTCTTTGTCCCGCTTGGCTATCATACTGCTGATTGTTACATCCGTAAGCGGTGTAAGAGTAACGGTTGCCAGTAACGCAGGGATCGAAGATTCTGCATGCTGGCTGTTCAGTATGCTGATCAGCGGTTCGACGGTTGCTCGGTTTTCCATGGCTTTTTGATGGGTTGTAAGGACATTGTGGAGGAGAGACGGCGGTTGGCGCAGGCTGTTCAGATCTGTTTGCATGGCAGTAATCAGAAATCCCTGTACAAGCAGCAATGCTACAACTACTGCCGTTGCCAGGGCAAAACCGATGCTGGTGTTTTTGATCAGATCCTGTTCCCGCAGGGCAGAACAATAGGCGGCAGGACGCAGGTCTTGCGATACAGGCAAAGGGTAGGCCAGCAATGCCACCTGTGATGGATACTCCTGGAGAATGTTTGCTGGAAAGCCTGAAGGAAGAACCGGTTCAAACGGGACAAAAGGTGGTGGAGGATCTTCACTGTTAATGGCAATGGCACCGCCAGGTCTAATCCGTAATGTCTGGAAACAGTAGTCCAGGGTCATGGTAACGTTCTGACGGTCAAAGGTGTTCCAGCCCCGGCCATCCGAAGGCACCTGTCTGGTAAACAGTATCGCACCATCCTCCTGTATCAGCAGTGACTTGCGCTCTCCTTCATCGTATGCGCAAAGCAGCGTGCCGGGCAGGTCTGATGGCGTGTTGATAACCAGACGTGCGAGAGCATGCGGTGTTGCAGCAATCAGGCGCACAGGTTTGTTATGACGAATGAACGGTTCAAGGAGCATAGTGAGCAATTCATCGGGCATCAGGCAACAGGCAATTCTTCGGATTGTTCTGCCATCCTGTACGCTGTCACCAATTACCTGATAGGCTATGCTGAACGGCGGCAGTTCCGGGTGCATCCGTTTGAGCTCTGCATCAACAATGCGGGCGGTAAGTTTATCATCGACCGGGGGAATGGAGATGGTTTCGTACAGTGCGTCAGGAGGGTTGACGGTTATCAGATAGGCTTTGCTTTGATCAAGAGAAAGAAATCCCTCCAGCTCATCATCGGTTAGTGTCAGAGCTTGTTTGCAGATCAAGCTGTCTCGAGTCTTTTGAGCGGTGACGATCCGGATGGCATCGGCGTCGTAGCTGACGACCGCGAGGAGTGACATTAAGCCTCCATAAACTGAAATTGATTGACTTTTTTACCTTATGCGGGGTGTTTCTGTCTAGATAAAACCTCTCATCCTAGGGCGTGTTTTCGAGCTTGATAAAATAAAAACGGGCAGAGAAAGTCTCTGCCCGTTTCGGTTGTAGCAATTACAGTAAGATGCGGCTGGCTTAGTAATCCATGCCGCCCAT
>DKFG01000211.1:193-5460 GCA_002452325.1 Geobacter sp. UBA6802 | reverse complement strand
CGCCCATCCGCACGGCAGTGCCGGAAGGTGAGTCTTTCTTCTTGTTGTGGTGCAGCTCGACGATCTCCACATCAAAGTCATCACCCAGGGTCTTGGCCAGATCCTTGAGCATCTTGAAGCAGACATTGACACCAACCGACATGTTGGGGGCCAGCACCGCTGGGATATCCTTGGCCAGTTCAGCAGCCAGAACCCGTTCTTCCGGGGTAAAGCCGGTGGAGCCAATCACGATTGATTTCTTTTTCAGGCCGCAGACCTCAAGGTTCTTGAGTGAGATCTTGGGGGTGGTGAAGTCGATCAGCACATCACACCCCTCAACCACGGCGTTCAGGTCATCACTGATGGCAACACCCAGCTGGCCAACCCCGGCAATCAGACCGGCATCCTGTCCGACCTGGGGATGACCGGGACGCTCAAGCGCACCGGAAATAGTGCAGCCTGCCTCAACAGCAGCGACGATGATACGTTGACCCATGCGNNCCGGCAGCGCCGCAGACGGCTATTTTAATCATGAATTTACTCCCTCAAAGATATCTGACTGCTTCAGCTTGCAGGCAATACTATCAAACACAACATCCACCTTGTCGGGGAAATCGTGCAACACCCATTCATCAGCCTGATTTTTCCGGTACAGCCAGACTTTAAGCCGTTCAGGATCAACCAGTACGTACTCCTTCAATTCCGGTATCAGCCGGTAATACTCAAACTTCATCCCCATATCGTAGCTGGCGGTTGATTCTGAAAGCACTTCAACAATCAGGGATGGATGTTCCAGATAGAGATCAGCCTGCCTGTCACGCTCATCACAACTGACCATGATGTCCGGGTAGTAGAATGCGTCGGCAGCATCAATCTGGAGTTTCATATCAGACATAAAAGGACGACAGGGCTTGCCTTTTAGTTGCTGATGCAATTCAGAGAAGAGGTTTCCGGCAACAAGCGCATGTACCTGCCGAACCCCAACCATGCAAAACACCTCTCCCCCCAGATATTCATGTTTGTCCTGCTGGTTAGCTTCCCAGGCCAGATATTCTTCCCTGCTGAAATGTAGTTCCTCTGCTGTCTGTGGCATGGCTGCCTCCGCTAGATCAACTGATACTCTTTCAGAATGGCTTCCAGCTTGGCCTTGTTGGCAGCGCTCATCGGGCAGAGCGGCAGACGCACCTCATCTGAGCATTTGCCCATCAGCCCCAGTGCAGTCTTGACCGGCACCGGGTTGCTCTCAATGAACATGGCATTGCTGATCTTGAGGGTATCCAGGTGCAGCTTGCGGGCCTTTACCAGGTCGCCGGCGATGTAGGCGTCGGTCAGGTCACCAACGGCCTTGGGCATGATGTTTGCCAGCACGGAAATCACACCTTTAGCACCGCAGGCCATCATCGGGAAGGTGATGAAGTCATCACCGGACAGTACGTCTATCTGATCGCCGCACAGTGCCATGACTTCAGATGCCTGCTGCAGGGAGCCGGTGGCCTCCTTGATAGCCACGATGTTCTTGATCGGCACCAGACGGGCCACGGTCTCGGGCAGCATATTCACGCCGGTACGACCCGGCACATTGTACAGAATCTGCGGAATGGCAACGGCCTCGGCCACGGCCTTGTAATGCAGGTACAGCCCTTCCTGAGTCGNNAGGGGGTCACCAGCAGGCAGCCGTCCACACCGGCCTCTTTGGCCAGCTGGGTCAGCTCGATCGCCTCGGTTGTTGAGTTGGAACCGGTACCGGCAATAACCGGAACCCGCTTGTTAACCTGCTCAACCACGGTCTTGACCACCAGCAAATGCTCGTCGTAATCCAGTGTGGATGCCTCGCCGGTAGTGCCGCAAGGCACGATGGCATCAGTACCGCCCTCAATCTGAAATTCAACCAGCTGACGCAGGGCCTCAACATCAACTGCACCGTTTTTAAACGGTGTGACAATAGCAACAATACTCCCCTTGAACATGATGCCTCCTCTATGCACGAATGTGCTAATGAACTCTCAACATACTGAAAACGGGACCATACAGAAAAAGTGGGACTTTCTAGCATAGCCCCTTTTAAATGTCAAAACGTGTTTATACGATTGATAAAAGCGATCAACAGCCCGTAGTGAAAATGGTTAAAGGGAAAGACAATCCGTGGCAGCAGGGCCAGTTCGGGCTGGTCGTCCTCAAACAGCAGCGGCCCGCAGCAGCTGATCCGTCCGCCTGACATGATCAGCTCGGGAAACTCCTGCTCCAGCACTTCAAGCTGATCAGGCGAAAGCATTTTGGTCAGGCGAACAATGGCAAGCTCGTCGTGGAAACGGATTGAGTGATAATTACGATAAAAGTTCTCAATGACGGCGGCTGCCTCGGTCTCATCCTTGGTGATGGTGAAGATAGAGAAGTCTTCCCCGGAGATCAGCCCCTTGGCCAGAAGCTGCTCCTTGACAAAGTCGAAAAACTGCTCCCAGAACCCCGCCTCGTCATCTACCAGCACCAGCGGTTTGGGAGATGTCTTGCCGGTCTGCACCAGGGTAAAGACCTCCATAGCTTCATCCAGGGTGCCGAAGCCGCCGGGAAAGACCGCAACGGCATCGGCCTCTTTGACAAAGGCAACTTTGCGATTAAAGAAGTACTTGTAGGTTACCAGGCGGGGATTGTTCTGCATGACCGGGTTGGCACCCTGCTCAAACGGCAGCTTGATGTTGACCGCAAAAGAATTATCGCTACCGGCACCTTCATTACCTGCCTGCATGATGCCGGGGCCGCCACCGGTGATGGCCATCCACCCCTGCTCTGCCAATAAGCGGCTAAAACGCACACACTTCTGGTAGATTGGCTCTGACGGCTGAGTCCGGGCAGAGCCAAAGATCGTCACCTTTTTGCGGTCACGATACGGGGCAAAGACCCGGGTGGTGTAGCGCATCTCACGAAGAGTCCGGTTAATCAGCTTGAGATCGGGAATATAGGTAGTCTCCTGACCAATCTTGAGAGAGGAAACAACCAGTTCACGCACCAGATGCGGATGGGTAATCCCGCCGGTTGCGGTCAATAGCCGTTCGATCAGCCGGTCAACCTCTTCGTTGGTATGGGAAAAGCTTAACTCCATAACACCCCCTGCGTATCTGCTTGACATGCGGTCAAGTATTGCACCGTACCACAGTTACCATCGGCTGTAAACTGCACGCCCCTGGGAATCACCGCTTGCTTTTGCACAACTTGCTGGTGTAAGATTTTTACTTTAATAATACCCGTTCAAACAACAGCCAAGGAGCTTTGCCAGATGCTGGATCTGATACGTAAAAAGAAAGAATCATTTATCATTAAATTCGTTTTTGTGGTGATCGTACTCTCATTCATTGGCACCATTTTCCTGGTCTGGGGCAAAGGAGAAGAAGGGATCGGCAGGTCAGGCGGCTACGTTGCCAAGGTCGACCGCACTACTATTTCCTACGACGCCTATCAAAATGCCTACCAGAACATGGCCGACACCTATCGCCAGATCTTTGGCAATGCCTTTACCCCTGAGCTTGAGAAGCAGCTGAACCTGAAGCAGCAGACACTCGACCGCCTGATCGACAGCACCCTGATGCTTAAGGCAGCCAAAAGCCAAGGGGTATCGGTCAGTAAAAATGAAGTCAC
Source organism: Geobacter sp. UBA6802 (assembly GCA_002452325.1). Lineage (GTDB taxonomy): Bacteria > Desulfobacterota > Desulfuromonadia > Geobacterales > Pseudopelobacteraceae > Trichlorobacter. The sequence continues at coordinate 1,851 of DKFG01000211.1, read as the reverse complement.
CGCAGCCATTGCTGCCATGCCGGCTTTTCAGCAGAACGGCAACTTTGATTTCGGCCTATACCAGCAGACCCTCAAAGTGAACCGAATTACCCCGGAGGCGTTTGAAGAATCAAAACAACGGGAACTGCTGCTGGAAAAAACCCGCAAAGCGGTGATGGACAAGGTGACTATCAGCGATGAAGAGCTACTGAAGCAGTACCACAAGGAACGGGACAGACTGGAGCTGCTGTACGCCTCGTTCAGTGCAGCCGAAGTAGCTGCAGAGGTCAAATTGACCGATGCTGAGCTGCAAGAGTACCTGAATCAGAACGCTGAAAAATTCAAGACCCCTGAAAAGGTCTCTCTTTCCTGGTTCCTGCTCGGCCACACAGAGCCGACGCCAGGTCAGCAGCTTACATCGGATGAACTGGAATCATTCTACCGCAAGAACCTGGATCGCTATATTGACAAGGACAACACCCCGTTGCCGTTTGATCAGGTAAAGGAACGGGTTAAGGCTGATGCACTCCGTCAGAAAGCGGCCAAGGCACTCTATGAAAAAGCGGCCGACACCCTGTTCCAAAACATCAAAACAGGCGACCTAGGTCTGGTGGCCACCAAACTGGGGGCCAAGGTACAGGAGACCGGCCTGTTCACGGCGGCAACGCCACCAACCTCCCTGGCTGATGAGACAGCTCTGCTCAAAAAGGCCTTTGAACTGAAGCAGGATGAACTGGGTGGACCGGTTGAGACCCCCAAAGGGATTTACATCTTTAAGATCAAAGAGAAGAAAGCGGCTGAGCTACCGCCACTTGTCCAGGTCCGCCCTGCGGTTGAACAACAAGTAAGGCAGGTCAAAGCTGCAGAGCTGGCCAAGCAGAAGGCTGTCGATGCCCAGAAGGCGCTGGCAGCAGGCGGCGTCGGACTCAAGCTGCAAAGCACCCCTGCTTTCGGCTATTCTGCCAAGGGCGAACTGCCCGGTATTGGCACGTCACTACCCCTGCTGGAAAAGGCCTTTGAGTTCAGCAGTGCCACCCCTGCCCTGACTGAGCCGATGCTGGTGGGCAACCGCTGGTTTGCGGTTCGGCTCAAACAGCGCATTGCCGCTCCGCAAACCGATTTTGCGGCACGCAAGGATGAGATCAAACAGCGCCTCCTGCCCGCCAAACAGGAAGAGGCATTACGCAGCTGGCTGAAAGAGCTGCGCAGCAAGGCCAAGATTGAGATAAGCCCGGCTTTTACCGTCGCCAACCAATAAGAACAAGGAGCGCTGATATGTCACAGCCTGTCAAACAAACTGATTTTCCAAGCCTGAAACTAGTCAACCGCGGAAAGGTACGGGACATTTATGATCTGGGCGATGCCCTGCTGATGGTCACCTCCGACCGGATTTCAGCTTTTGATGTGATCATGGACGAGCCGATCCCGGACAAGGGAAAGGTTCTGACCCAGATTTCCAAGTTCTGGTTCAGTCAGGTGGAGGATATCATCCCCAACCATATCATCTCTACCGATGTGGCCGACTACCCAAACGTGTGCAAACCGTACGCCGAGGTACTGGAAGGGCGTTCCATGTTGGTCAAAAAGGCCCAGCCACTGGCAGCGGAATGCATTGTACGGGGCTACGTCTCCGGTTCCGGCTGGAAGGATTACCAGGCCACCGGTTCCATCTGCGGCAT
>DKFG01000211.1:0-150 GCA_002452325.1 Geobacter sp. UBA6802 | reverse complement strand
CCCATGACGAAAACATCAGCTTTGACGAAATGGTAACTATCTGCGGCAAGGAGCTGGCTGAAGCTGCCCGTGAGGCGACGATCAGGATCTACTGTCGGGCACGTGACATCGCTGACCAGAAGGGGATCATTATCGCCGACACCAAGTTCG
>DKFG01000017.1 GCA_002452325.1 Geobacter sp. UBA6802 | reverse complement strand
CGGAGGTGTACTGCATGTTGATGGTCTCATGGCAGTCAAGGGTGGCCTCAACGGCAGCCAATTCCGCATCGGACACCTCTGTGCCCAGCTCAATGATCCGCTCAAAGTTCATCATGCCTGCCGGGGTGTCTCCGCCGATAAAGACCACGTTTTTCAGAAACGGCAGCTTGTCATGCTGCAGATTGCCCGGTTCGGATGCGGCCAGGGCGGGGATCACGTCGGTCAGGGTCTTGACGTAGTCGGTATCCTTGAATGACTTGACCATGAACAGGGTGGTGGAGTCGGACTGGTGCAGCACATATTCCAGCTCGGCTGATTTATAGGCGGTGTTGACCGTTACCAGTACCGCGCCGATCTTGGCGGTGGCAAACTGCAGGATCACCCACTCCGGCACGTTGTAGGCCCAGATTGAGAGATGGTCCCCCTTCTTGACCCCCAGCCGCAGCAGACCTTTGGCCACCTGACGGCAGATCTGGTTAAACTGGTAGTAGCTGTAGCGCAGCCCGCGCTCCGGGTAGACCAGGGCGTCGTTGTCAGGAAAGCGGCGGGCGACGTCGTCCAGCAAACTGCCGATGGTATGGGTGATCAGATCTGACATGTTTCTAACCTCCGTATTTAAAAGTGTAAAAAAATGCTGAGCGTATAACTCATTGAATTTTTGAGTTTTGCTGCATAACACAGCATTGGATGGTCGTCAAGCCTCCCGTGTCTGGCCACAAACTGATGCTGTTGGTGTCAGCCCAGGTTTGACATGGCCTGAAATGCTGGTATTGTTTTTGCTGCTGTAAGCTGCACAAAGACACTCTGACTCTTGGGAGAACCGGTTCTATGGGTACAAAGATGGCCACACGAAAAAATCTGGTGCATACAACGCGTATGCTGGGTGCAGTCTCAGGCTGCTGGCTGTTGTTATCGCTGTGCGGCTGTGGCGCAAAGGAGCAGCCCAAGGTGCCGATGCCGCCGGTTGAAGTGGTGGTTGCGGTGGCGCAGCCCAGAACCGTGCCGGTGGCCTTTCCCTTTGTGGCCCAGATTCAGAGCTCTCATCAGGTTGATATCATGGCCCGGGTCAGCGGCTTCCTCGAAAAAATCAGCTACCGTGAGGGAGAGCCGGTTCGTCGTGGACAGGTGCTCTTCCAGATCGACAACAAGCCGTTTGAGGCAGCTGCCAATGCAGCCAGGGCCGAGGTAGAGAGCCGCAGGTCACAGCTGTTTACTGCCAAGGCAAATCTTGATCGGGTCAGGCCGCTGGCAGAGCAGAACGCCGCCAGCAAAAGTGATCTGGACAACGCCATCGGTAATTTTCGCGCTGCCGAGGCCGGCCTGCAACAGGCCCAGGCCAATCTGGACAAGGCGCTGCTTGACCTGAGTTATACCACCATCACCTCACCGGTCAGCGGCGTATCCGGTCAGTCTCAGGTCCGTGAAGGCGCCTACGTTGCTGCTGGCAGCAGTTCAGCCAAACTGACCTACGTTGCCAAGCTGGACCCGGCCTGGGTTGATTTCAGCGTTTCACAGAATGAGCAGGCCGCTATGCAGAAAGAGGTGGAAAGCGGCAGGATCCTGCGGCCTAAAAACGGCCAGTATACGGTGCAACTTGAGCTGTCTGACGGCAGCCGCTACCCCCAGGCCGGTGTAGTCAACTTTGCCGACCCGACCTTTAACCGCGAGACCGGCACCTACCTGGTGCGGGCCGAGATAGCGAACCCCAAAGGGGTGCTGCGGCCCGGTATGTTTGTCAAGGCATGGCTGAAAGGGGCCAGCAGGCCCAATGCCATCACCGTGCCCCAACGGGCCGTGATTCAGACCAGTAATGGTCATATTGTCTTTGTGGTCAATGACAAGCAGCAGGCCGAGGCCCGACCGGTTATCGTGGGCGACTGGTTGGAACATGACTGGATCATCAGTCAGGGGCTTAAAGCCGGTGATCAGGTGGTGGTTGACGGCTTCATGAAGCTGGCCCCCGGTGCACCGGTCAAGCCGGTTTCGGCTGATCAGCACCTTCCGGCTGCGCCTGCAGCCCAACCGGCTGCGGCGAAGTAGGGGGCGGTTATGGGCAGTTTTTTTATCGATCGTCCGGTCTTTGCCGCCGTCATAGCCATCATCATCACCCTGGCCGGTTTCATGGCCATGAAGTCCACCCCGATCGCCCAATATCCTGACATCGCTCCGCCTACGGTACAGGTCTCGGCTTTCTATCCCGGCGCTACCGCCGAGGTGATCGCCAACACCGTGGCTGCACCGATCGAGCAGCAGGTCAACGGCGTGGACGGCATGATGTACATGTCCTCCACCAGCTCCTCTTCCGGCAACATGACCCTGACGGTTACCTTTGAGGCTGGCACTGATCCCGACATGGCACAGGTCAACGTCCAGAATCGGGTGGACCAGGCCGCTCCGCTGTTGCCCGATGTGGTGGCCAAGCAGGGGGTGACGGTCCAGAAACGCTCCCAGTCGTTCATGATGGTGATCAGCGTCTATTCGCCTGATGACCGTTACGATCCGGTCTACCTGGGCAACTACGCCAACCTGTACATCCTGGACCCGATCAAGCGGGTCCCCGGCGCCAACCTCTCCAGCATGTTCCCGCTGCCTGATCTGGCCATGCGGATCTGGCTTAAACCGGACCGGATGGCTCAGCTGGGGGTGACGTCAACGGACATCTCCGGCGCTATTCAGCGCCAGAACAAGGCCTTCGGTATTGGCTCCATCGGTCAGTCCCCCTCTCCCAAGGGGACCCAGCAAACCTTTGTGGTTACCACCAAGGGGATGCTGGCTGACCCGGCAGAGTTTGACAATATCATCATCCGGGCCGCCACTGAGGGCTCCGGCATGGTGCGGCTTAAAGATGTGGCCCGGGCCGAGCTGGGCGGCAAGGATTACTCGGTTACCACCAAGGTCAACGGCAAGAAATCGGTGGCGATCGTGGTGTACCAGCAGCCGGGCGCCAACGCCATTGAGACCTCAAGGCAGATCAACACCCTGCTGACTGATCTGAAGAAAAACTTCCCCCAGGGGCTGGATTACAAGGTGGTGCTGGACACCAGCGAGTTCACGGCCGCCTCCATCGAAAAGGTGATCCATACCTTCTTTGAGGCGGTGGTGCTGGTGGTGCTGGTGGTGTTCCTGTTCCTGCAGAGCTTTCGCGCCACCCTGATCCCGATTCTGGCAGTGCCGATCGCCATTATCGGCACCTACATCGGCATCAAGGCCCTGGGGTTCTCTACCAACATGCTGACCCTGTTCGGCATGATCCTGGCCATCGGTCTGGTGGTGGATGACGCCATCATTGTAGTTGAAAACGTTGAACACAACATGGCTTCCTATGGCATGTCGGCAATGGAGGCGGCCAAAAAGGCGATGCAGGACCTGACCGGCGCTCTGGTGGCCATTGTACTGGTGCTGGGATCGGTCTTCCTGCCGGTGGCCTTTCTGGGCGGCATGACCGGCACCCTCTACAAGCAGTTTGCCGTTACCATCGCCATCTCCATGGTGTTGTCCGGGGTGGTGGCCTTAACCCTTTCACCGGCCCTGGCAGCCCGGATACTCAAACCGGGGCATGGTGAGAAAAAAGGCTTTTTCAAGTGGTTTGAAGACAGCTTTACCCGGCTGACCAACCGGTACGCTGACGGTGTCCGCTGGCTGATCAACAATAAAACTGTCGGGATAGGCCTGTTTTGCGGGGTGATCGTGGCGGTGGTGGTGCTCTTCAAGGTCGTGCCGGGCAGCTTTGTGCCGGATGAGGATCAGGGCTATCTGTTTGTGGGGGCCATCATGCCGGATGCTGCCAGCATGGAGCGGACCACGGTCGTTGCCGACCGGGCGGTCCAGACGCTGCAGACCAACAAGTTTATGGGCGATATCACCCAGATTAACGGTTACAGCCTGATTGACGGCAGTGTTCGGGACAATGCCGGACTGCTGTTTGCCGCACTCAAACCGTATAAGGAGCGGGAAGGGGAGGGGAGCGACTCCTTCAGTGTGGTCAAGGATCTGCGTCACAAGCTGGCCGGTATCAAGGAAGGGATGGTCTTTCCGATCAATCCCCCTTCCATACCCGGCTTGGGCAGTACCGGCGGGTTTGAGTTTTATATCCAGAGCAAGGGGAGCGGTTCGGTCCAGGAGCTGGAAAAGATTGCCAAGGCGTTTGTTGCCGAGACCCGCAAGCGCAAGGAGCTGAGCAGCGTATCAAGCACATTCTCAGCCAGCCAGCAGCAGATGTATCTTGATCTTGACCGGGCCCGGGCTGAACTGCTGGGGGTGCCGGTATCCACGGTCTACGACACCCTGCAATCCTACTTCGGCTCGGCATATGTAGGGCAGTTTGTCCAGTATGGTCGTATCTGGCAGGTGATCATCCAGTCTGAGCCGGATTATCGCAACGAACCCAACGACCTGACCCATGTCTACGTTCGTTCCAATAGCGGCGCCATGGTGCCGCTGTCTGCCATGGCCACCATCAGCTATGTGGCCGGTCCCAGTCTGCTGCCCCGCTTTAACGGTTTTGCTGCTGCCAAGCTCAACGGCAGTCAGGCTCCTGGTTACAGCTCGGGCCAGGCCATAGCCGCCATGGAAGCGGTGGCCAAACAGGTACTGCCGGATGGCTATGCCTTTTCCTGGGCCGGTCAGGCCTTTGAAGAGAAAAAAGCCGGCGGCACTTCGGCCATTGCCTTTGCTTTCGGTCTGATCATGGTCTTTCTGATCCTGGCGGCACAGTATGAGAAGTGGTCGTTGCCGGTGGGGGTGGTGCTGTCGGTGCCGTTTGCCATCTGCGGTGCGCTGTTGCTGACCTGGGCGCGCGGTCTGGAGAATGATGTCTACTTCCAGGTGGGGTTGGTGACCTTGGTGGGGCTATCAGCCAAAAACGCAATTCTGATCATTGAGTTTGCCGCTGAAAACCTGAAAAAAGGGATGTCGGCTGCCGATGCTGCAGTGGAGGCGGCCCGTCTGCGGCTGCGCCCGATCGCCATGACCTCGCTGGCCTTTATCCTAGGCTGTGTGCCGATGGCCATTGCCCACGGCGCCGGCGCCAACAGCCTGCGGGCCATCGGCACCGGCGTCATCGGAGGGATGCTGGCCTCTACCCTGGTGGCCTCATTCTTTGTACCGCTTTTCTTTGTGCTGCTTGAGAATTCCAGCGGCTTCTTCAGCAGGAAAAAAGCTAAAACCGCTGTGCAGGAAGGAGGCAACGATCATGCGTAGCGTTGTCTGTGGATTGATACTGCTGTTCTTCACCGGCTGCTCGGTGGGGCCTGATTATGTCAGGCCGGATATCACCTCTCCCGCAGCCTGGCAGGTTGAATACCAGGCAGCGGTCGACCTGGCCAACACCCGTTGGTGGAAGCTGTTTGACGATCCGGTGCTGGATGGGCTGATTGAAGCTGCTGTCAGGGGTAATCTTGATCTGATGCAGGCAACCGCCAAGGTAGGCCAGTATCTGGGGGCGCTTGAAACGACCCGATCCCAGCAGTACCCCCAGATCGGCGCTGGTTTTGATGCAGGGGCACAGCGCGGGGGCGGTAAGGTGACTGAAAGCTATCAGGCGGCCCTGAACGCCACCTGGGAGCTTGATCTGTGGGGCAAGCTGCGGCGCTCCAACGAGGCGGCCCTGGCGCAGCTGGTGGGTACCGAGGCAGGGCGGCGCGGTGTGCTGGTCTCGCTGGTTGCCAATGTGGCCGACGGCTATATCACCCTGCGGGGGCTGGACCGTCAGCTTGAAATTGCCCGGGATACGGAACAGGTATACGCCGACAGCCTCAAGCTGTTCCAGCTGCGTTACCAGTACGGCACCATCTCCCAGCTGGAGCTTTCACAGGCCGAGTCCCAGTATGAATCGGCCCGGCAGATGGTCCCGTCCTACGAATCACTGATCCGGCAGCAGGAAAACCTGCTGTCACTGCTGCTGGGGCGTGCACCGGGACCGATCCCGCGCGGCAAGCCCCTTGACAAACTGGTGCCGCTGGGTATTCCGTCCGGTCTGCCGTCCACCCTGCTGGAACGACGTCCCGACATTATGGAGGCCGAGCAAGCGCTGATCGCGGCCAACGCCCAGATCGGGGTGGCTCGGGCCGCCTGGTTTCCCAGCTTAAGCCTGACCGGTGCCCTGGGCACGGCCAGCAGCGATATCGGCTCACTCTTTACGCCGGGCTCCTACGTCTGGTCAGCCGGTGGCCAGCTGCTGGCCCCCTTGCTCACCTTCGGCAAGATTTCCGGGCAGGTCAAGCAGGCCGAGGCCCAGCAACAGCAGGCACTGTTCCGCTATCAGCAGGCGGTGCTGACCGCGTTTCGAGAGGTGGAAGACGCCCTGATCAAGACATCAAAGGGCAAAGAACAGCTTGAGGCGCTCAAGCGTCAGGTGCGGTCGCTGGAAGAGTATGCCCGCATAGCCCGGCTGCAGTTTGAGGCGGGTACCTCAAGCTATCTGCAGGTGCTTGATGCTGAACGTTCGCTGTTTACCGGCAGGCTGAATCAGGCCCAGACCGGCTACGACCAGCTGGTTTCGCTGATATCGGTCTACAAGGCCATGGGGGGCGGGTGGGTCAATCAGGCTGACCAGCTGAAGGAACAACCGGTCAGCCCCTGATCATTTTCAGCTGGAAGGTGTCCTCCAGGATGTGCAGCATCAGATTCACCCCCCTGAAGGCGGCCCGCAGCTGCTCCTTTTCACGGTCGGTCATGACCAGCGGATCGATATAGTTGGTTGGCTTCCGGCCTGATTCAAGCGCCCTGAACTGCCGCTGCAGGCGCAGCTTCAGCAGAAAACTGAACGACTGCTCCAGTTTGTCCAGGTCTTCGGCTGCCAGTTTGCCCTGCTGCCGCAGACGACTGATCTTTTCCCAGGTATTGCCCCCCATGTTGCCGTAATACATGGCCAGCAGGCTGGTTCCCAAGGTCAGGGCAAAAATCCCCCCCTTTTTCAGATCAAACATCCCCTTGTAATCTCCCCGTGACTCGGTTTTGATCCGGCCAAACATCCCCATCGGCGGTTTGAACCGCACAATGTTACGGGCCATGTAGGAGAAAAAAAGGGACTGCTTGTGGGTGACCGTCAGGATATGATCCCGCAGCGCCCGGGCCAGCTCCTGCGACCCGTGGATGGCGCGCATGTCTTGAAACATGCCGAAGTTGACCATGTTTTCCGGTACGGGGGTGCTGATCCAGCGGGTCAGGATCTCTCGCCACTCAGTCAGGCTGTGCCGCCACTCCGGGTTGATTGCCATGGTGTTGCCAGGGCAGCGCGGTACCCCCAGAAACTCCATCCGCTCAACCATCCGCTCCGCAAATCGCTCCATCTGCTGCAGTTCCTGCGTGGTGGCATCATCTGCATAGACAATCGCATTGTCCTGATCGGTACGCAGGGTTTGTTCGCCCCTGCCTTCACTCCCCAGAACCAGAAAGGCCGCTGAAGGGGGCAGGCTGATGTTGTCCAGGCGTTCCATCAGGGTCACCAGTCTGCTGTTGAGGGCATCGTTAAAATGGGCAATCAGCGAGATCAGACTCTGGGTGTCGGCCCCAGCCCTGGTGGCAAACTGCAGCATCTCGGTCATCCGCCTGGCAGTGGCCTGCAGCTGATCGTAGGTGTCGCTGGCCTCAATCTCCTGTGAAAGATAGAGCGGGCAGCGGGTCTGTACCCGCAGCAGGTCGGTGTTGGTGATAACCCCGGCCAGGGTGCCATCGTCATTTACCACCACCAGCCGGTGGATATTGTTCTTGGCCATCTTGAAGATCGCCTTGAACAGATAATCGTGCCGACCAATGGTGATCAGGCTGGTACGCATGATATCCCGCACCTTCAACTCGGCCAGACTCTCTCTGCTGCAGGCCACCAGATCGCGCAGATCGCGCAGTGAGACTACGCCAACCGGCAGCCCCTCCTCAACCGCAACAATACCGGAGATGTTGTGCTGACGCATGATATCGGCCATGGCCACCAGGCTGATATCAGGCGAACAGGTGATCGGCGCACGGGTGCAGAGATAGTCAACGGCGATGAAAAAGAAGCTTTCCTGGCTGACGGTGATGTCGGTCATGGGGGGCTCTCAGTTTGGTCTGATAGTGAAGAATGTGCTTACTGTAGCGCTAATCAGCGGAATGTAAAGCGTTTGTAACAAAAAAAGAAACAGCCCCCTGTATTTTAAACAGCGGTTTATCATTTTGTGCAATCTTCTGTTTGATGTCTCGAAACAACATTGACTACATATTTATTTCAAAATTCAAACATAATTTTGAATAATGGCCAAATGCGGCTTGTTTGTTACGCACTAAATGCTGTTTCATGTGTATTGTGATCTATAACATACTGAAATTACGTGTATAATAAAAAAATACAGGGTAGTAAAAAATAACGTTGACTTATTTAGAACGCAGTATTAAAAAAGTAACAAGCAATGAGTGCTAAAAGTTTAAAACAAAATTTGATTTTTTATTGGAGAAACCATGGAACGGGACACAGGAGCATATTCAGCACAGGCCGTAGTAAAGGCGATTGACCTGCTTGAGGCACTTGCGTCTGAGGAGCTATCTGCAACGGTTCCCAATCTGGCCAAGGTGCTCAAGTTGAACCGCAAGAAGATGCTGGCACTGTTGGATACCCTGGAAGAAAAGGGGCTGGTGGAGCGTGATGAGCAGCTGGGCACCTACCAGCTTGGTCTGCACTCCTACAGCATGGCCCAGCGGATCCTCAAAAACGCCAACCTGATCAGGATCGTCCACCCGGTAATGGAAAGTCTGGCCCGCAAGCATGATGAGATGGTCTGCTTTACCGTGCTTGATCGTGATGAGGTGCTGTTCCTGGATGTGGTTGGCTCAGTGCAGCAGATGAAGGCCGGCGAGATGGTGGGGCGTCGCTTTCCGTTCTTTACCAATGCCGCCGGCAAGGTGATCAAATCGCTTAGCTCACTTGATCTGCTGGGGCGTCTGCCGGGCCGTCGCAAGAAGAGTCTGCCGGAGCTGCCTGATCCGGTGAAGCTGCAGCAAGAGCTGGACGAGATTCGCAAGAAAGGGATCGCCATTGATGTGGGCGGCTTTGGTGATGGCGTCTGTACGGTGGCAGTGGCCATCCGTGATTACGCTGGCAAGGTGGTAGGTGCCCTGACCATGCTGGTGCCTTCGATCCGCCTGGTTTCAGAGCGGTTGGAAAACGAGATCATTCCCTCCATGCTGGAAGGGGCGGAGCAGCTTTCCGGCCAGTTTGGTTATACACGGTCCTACGCCTGAAGGATAAGCAGGGCCGGTTCGGATACGCAGTTTTCAGTTCAAGCCCGGACAGAGAGCACGGCAGCCCCGGCAGCAGGGGCAGACAAGGAAAGGAGGAGACAGGCCGTCAACAGATTCGGGCAGCAGGTGCGGTAGTTAGGAGTGTGCAGTAGTTTTGAAATCTGACGTTATCAGAGAGGAGGCAGTTATGGACANNGTGGAGAAGCTTACTGGTTTGCAGTGCTCAAGCTGTTGGGGATCGTTCTGGCCGCATGGTTTATAGTGTCCTACGGTTTCGGTATCTTGCTGGCCCCGGCCCTCGATAGTATTCATCTGGGCGGATATCCTCTGGGATTCTGGTTTGCTCATCAGGGTTCCA
>DKFG01000097.1 GCA_002452325.1 Geobacter sp. UBA6802 | reverse complement strand
AGTTTGAGCGGACCATTGCCTGGGACGATCCTGCGCTGGGGATCACCTGGCCCCTTGTCGGTGAGCCGCTGCTTTCAGCCAAAGACACCCAGGGCCGCCTGCTGGCCGAGGCAGAACTGTTTGACTGACAAACGCTCTGATACGGTCTGGCTGCTGACCCTCTGCTGCAGCCAGATTTTCATTATGCTGGTCTTCATCAACTACTCGGCTATCCTGCCGATCCTGAAGACCGAATGGGATATGACCAATACCCAGGCCGGGGTGATCTTTTCCGTCTACCAGCTGGGGTATATCGCCTCCGGTGTGCTGCTCAGCACCCTGTCAGACCGTCTGAACATCCGCTGGATCTTCATTTCTGCCGCCTGCTGGTCCGGGGTAGCCAACCTGCTGTTTGCCCTCTATGCGGATGACTATTACTCCGGCCTGATTCTACGGGGATTGACCGGTATCGGCATGGGCGGCACCTATATGCCGGGCCTGAAGCTGGTGGCAGAGCGGTTTGAAAGCACCCGGCGAGGCCGGGCTGTGGGGCTGTACGTTGGTGCCCTGGTGCTGGGAGCCTCCCTGTCGCTGGTGGTACCGGGCGTAATTGCCGGTAGCCACGGCTGGCGCATGGCCATGATCGTCTGTTCACTGGGGGTCTTCTGTGGTACCGCCCTGTCGCTACTGGTCTTCCGCGGCTATCAGCCGCCGAGGCCACAACCCAGCCCACGCGGTTTCAGCGGAGAAATCCTGCACAACCGCCCGGCCCTGCTGGTAATTTTCGGCTATGCCAGCCATATGTGGGAGANNTGATCATCCTGGGCTATGCCCGCCATATGTGGGAGATGCACGGCATGCGCAGCTGGCTGGCGCCTTTTTTTGCCGCTGCGCTCACCGGTTGGGGATTTCAGAGCGGCAAGGCCACGGCCCTGGCATCAATCATAGCCGCCGCCCTGGTGGGACTGGGCGCCTTTTCCACCGCCATCACCGGCAGTCTGTCCGACCGGTTCGGTCGCACCGCCACGGTCAGTATGGTGATGTTCGGCTCAGCCTCCTGCTCCTTTGCGTTCGGCTGGCTGATCAACACCAATCTCTGGCTGACCCTGGCAGTCGGCATCCTCTACGGCTGGCTGATCGTGGCTGAATCACCGGTCTTTTCCACCGCACTGACCGAACTGGTTGCCCCCGGCTATCTGGGGGCAGCCATGGGGATGCAATCGCTGGTGGGCTACACCATGGGGATGATCTCCCCCACAATCTTTGGCTGGGCCCTTGATCATTTTCAGGACTGGCAGCCCTGGCCCAGTATCAACGGTGCCTGGGGGATCGCCTTCATGACCGTTGGAGCCGGTGCGCTACTGGGGCCTGCCTGCATGTGGCTGCTACGCCGCGATCCGGCCTCCTGCAAGCTCGCCCAGGGGCGGCAGTAACCGCTGTTTGACATTGGAAGTTTTTCAGGTATAGAAGCTCCATGGCAAAAAAATACGACATAGCCGGTACCTGGGAGCCCCAGTTTGTCAACGACCTGATCCAGGTGCTGATCTCAGTACTGGAATCCCGCGACAGCTACGCCCAGGGGCATATCAAACGGGTAGCCGAGATCAGCCTGGCCATCGGCTCCCGCATGAAGTTATCGCAGATTGAGCTGCGGGACCTGTATACTGCTGCCATCCTCTATGACATTGCCAAAGGGGTCGGTGCCGACAAGCAAACCCTCAACAAACAGCTGCCCCTTGACCAGCATGAGGCAGCCATCATACGGGAACATCCCTACAAGGCAGGCTTGCTGGTGGTGGGGGTCGACAGCCTCTCCCATCTCATGCCTTCCATTCTCTATCACCACGAACAGTGGGACGGTAACGGCTATCCGACCAGACTGCGTGAAGAATCCATCCCGCTCTATGCCCGAATCATCAGCGTGGCCGATGCCTTTGACGCCATGACCTCGGCCCGTTCATTCCGCCCGGGTATGGAGCGTGAGGAGGCGGTTGCCGAGTTGATCCAACAGAAAGAAAAACAGTTTGATCCTGATATTGTGGATATCCTGATTGAGTGCCTGGAAGAAAACCGGCACGAATGGAAGGACTTCAGCTACTACTTCTGACCCCGCGTAGTTGCCTGAGCAGAAAACAGAGACAAAACTGGGCAAAGGCAAGCAGAATAATGGTGGCGCCTGACGGCAGATTGAACAGAAACGAGAGTACAATTCCCCCCACCACCGCCAATAGCGCAATCACCACTGAAAAAATCACGGTCATCCTGAACCCACGGGCCACCTGCAGGGCAGACGAGGCCGGCAAAATCAGCAGGGCCGAGATCAGCATCANNTCATGGCCAGCACCACGGTCAGGGCCGTCAAGGCCGCCAGCAGGCTGTTCAGAAAACGCACCTTGATACCACTGACCATTGCCAGCTCTTCGTTAAAGGTAAGGGCAACCAGTTCGTGGTAGTAGAGCCAGAGCAGCCCCAGCACCGCCACAAACAGACCAGCCGCCACCAGCAGTTCGGTAACGCTGATTGCCAGGATACTGCCAAACAGGTAACTGAACAGGTCAACTCCATAGCCCTGCCCCATTACCGCCAGCATCACCCCGCTTGCCACCCCCAGTGACGAGACAATCCCGATGGCGGCGTCCCCTCCCAGACGAGCCCGGGACGCCAGCTTCAAAATCCCCAGCGAGGCCAGCAGCACCACCGGCAGCGAGACCAGCAGCATGGCTGCCCCCTGCAGGCCGGCAAACAAGGCCAAGGCCACACTGCCAAAGGTGATATGGGCCAGACCGTCACCGATCAGGGACAACCGGCGCAGCACCAGAAACACCCCCAGCACCGCGCAGAGCACACCGATCAGGATGCCTGCCAGCAGTGCTCGCTGGATAAAACCGTATGAAAACAGCTCTATAAATGAGGTCATACTGTTCCTTGTTTTTTACGCCGCCGCCTTCAGCTCAATCTCTTCCAGCAGGTGGATGATCCGGGTGGCCCCTTCATCACCAAACAGACCATCCAGACCTTCGTTGTGCAGATCGGTAAAGGGTGGTTCATACAGCAGGCCGGGGTCCATGGCGCCGTTTTGGGTCAGGTAGCTGATGATCTGCTCAATAAATCTGATCTGGGTGGCGCTGTAGGTGCTGTTATGCAGAAACTCGCCAAAGGCCTCAATTGCAGCTTGTCTGTCCAGCCCCACCAGTTTACGGATCAGCAGCCCCAGACTCTGCTGATGGCCAAAGACCTGTTCAAACTGCTGCCTGCTGCCCACCTCTGTTGAGGCAAACAGCAGCCGCTCCAACTCGTCCAGATCCTGCCTGGTAATCTGGCGGTTCATCCGCAGCTTGTTGATGGTGATATGGTTGGTGTGTTCGCGGATAAACTGCTCAACCTTTTTCTTGTACTGTTTTATCTCATCAGCATTGGCGTAGCCCGGCGCATAGACCGGCTGATGGTCGCCAATGGTATCGGTAAAGTCGGTATAGACGATCCGGCGCTCTCCCTTGTCCAGAAAGGCAACCAGATTGCGCAGACGCTGCCGTACCTGCTCCAGCATCGCTAGGGTAACATGCTGCCACCAGTGCGCCGTCTGCAGCTCCTGAATCAGATCAAGCTGGGCAGCTACCAGCGGGATGGTGGCCTTGGCCTCAAGCCCTTCAGCAATCTCCTGTACGGTTGCCTGATACCGGCTGAAGGATCCGGATTTTTCCAGCAAGGCCAGTTGCAGGTTCAGGATCAGCAGGTCAAACCGCTTGGCGGTCTCATCCTCTTTTGGCAGCTCTGTTGGTAGTCCGGCCAGATGCAGGTTCAGCTCCAGCAGATCTTCGGCATTCAGCTTCTGCCAGGCATCCTGTTTGATGTACTTGTCGCGGTGTCTGCGGTGGGGCCGCACCATGAAGTTGTCCGGGTTCATCCTGCAGACCTCATCATGCAGGGTGTCGG
>DKFG01000025.1:9055-25040 GCA_002452325.1 Geobacter sp. UBA6802 | reverse complement strand
ACCCACTCATTTCGACGAAGAGCCGCTTTTAACTATTCGCAATCTGATACTGCTTTTCATCAGAAACAACAAAATGAACAAAAAATCAGCCGGTTGGATGGAATGGACTCAAATCGAGTCGATTTTCAACGGCCTGCTAAGGCGACTTTTACGCATAAGCTATCCTAGACCAAATTCAGTTATCTAGGACAGCCCCTTATTTTTTACCGACTGTAGGCAGAGTAACGGACTGGTAGAGATTATCCCTATCAATGGTTGGATTCTGTAGTCCTTTCGTCCGTTCCGATACCTTCCTGGTTACGATTTCCTTAATATAACGAATAGACAGGGATTTTTGTTTTATGTTGCTAGTTCCACTCTGTAGTGCCGCAATTAATTCTTTTGTGAAATAACCGTTTTCATTCTTATTAAAGTAGATCGGCTCGTAGGAAAATTCCCCGCCCCGTGAACTGGAAAAGACTATGGCACCCGACCTTCTGGCAACATTATTATATATATAACGGTCCTTATCCAGCAGGTACTTGCGACTATGACTGGTAAAGCTTGTACTCGCATATTTTTTTTTCTTTACCTTCAAGGAACGGGCTCTGATTTTCTGTCTGTCGGCAGATGCAAACAGAGCGTTGTTTTCAACGGTATCGAGCTCCCCGGACTCACAGGTATCCATTAAAAACAGCTTTTTCCGTGGCGCAATCTGCTGCAAGGTGTCTTCGATAAGTTCAAATGATGCCGCCGTGGACTTCAGATCGTCCAGCCTGGTGTCGTAGGTGATGTAATAGTAGATGGATGCTTCATCGGTATCATGCACACCATGACCGGCGATGAAGAGGACAAAGGTGTCGTCAACCCTAGCGTTCTTGAGCAAGCTCTTCAGCTCTTTGATGGTCTCTCTTGTTACCTGCTCATCGGTATAGGTTACGGCATAGACATTGGCGAACTCCGTCCGGTCCGCAGCCTTGAAGATATTCCCTAGATCGATAGCATCCTTGTGGGCATAGAGCAATTGGTTGATCGCGGTCTCCTTGTATTTTGATACGCCTAGGCCGACATAATATAGATCACCCTTAACCGGCTTGTCATAGTTCAGGTACTGCAACGAGCGGTATGACTCAACCCCAAAGCCGTTGACGCACGATACCTCGATTTTGTTTTTGCCAGATGTCAGCTCAACCTCTACACTGATCTGCGCCTCAAAGCCGCTGATATCCTTACCCTGAGAGCCATACAGCGGGACATCATTAATAAAGATGTTGTAGGCTTTGAGCGGTGAGTTGTATCCTTTAAAATTTAGCTCCAGCTGTGCTTTTTTGCCGCGCTGCCTAGCCTGCACAATCGAGGAGGCCGGAATACTGGTATACCCCTGCCCTCCGGCGACAAACTTGCTCGCTCTAGCCTGTGCCAGTCTCCTGTAATGCTGAATCTGTTCGGTCGTCCCCAATTCCATTCTTTGCAGGAGAATATCAGGTCTGTTTTTGGCAACGGCGAACTGGTCAATGGAAAATACTGCTGCTCCCTTTCTGATTTTTAACAAATCACCGCCATCTATAGACGAGTCATAGATGCCGTCAGCCGAGTACATAACCCATTTATTCCCTCTGGACAGCAGGAAAATCATATTCTGATTTTTTGTATTGATAATTCTTATGGTGCCATCTGTCAGCCCTGCCACCAGATATTTTCGATCCTTTGATATACGCACCTGTTTGATTGTATCGAAATCACCCGCTTTGCTGATACTCTCGTAGTCTTTTGCAATCTCAATAATATTCTTGAATGGGCCATTGACATTCATCAGCACTTCAGCCGGCAATAGTGTTTTGTCAAAAATCCTATCCCTTTTATTGGCAAATTTCAAAAATTTGCCTTCAGCTGTCCAGATAATATAATTCTCGAAATTTGTAAAATCCTCCCACTTCTCGTTCGTATAATGCCTGCTGTAATGGGTAGTGTCGTGGGTAGTGATTATGTTGCCATTTCGGTCATCAACATAGATATTCGTCACCAGTCCACGATCTTCTATTCTCGGGAAAACAGCATTCATTTCCTTTCCGACCGAATCTACATTATCGTACAAGTAGAGTTTAGAGTCGTGATGCCTGAAGCGTAGTGACTCATAACTACCGCTGAAAACATCTTTTTTGCCACAGGCAATAATGTAGTGACTCCCTTTGCCAGTAAATTTTCCGGCTGTAGCCTTATAATCGTTACAATTGCCATTAGTAAGCAGTCTGCCGCCAACTGACCATAACTTGAAGACACCATCCCCCACAGTCAGAATTCTGCTACTGTTAGGCTCGATTGATACATGGCTGATATTGCCAATATGGGCCTTGAAACGCTGCAGTAATTTCCCGTCCGTGGCCCAAACCCCCACATAACCGTCCGAGTAACCACCGACAACCAGTTTGAAATCGGCGCTCGCATCAACAGAGGAAACCTGTGGTAAGTTGAATGATTCCAGCACAGCTGAAGATTTTGTATCTATGAGACTCAATGTTTCTTTAGTTCCGGCCAGCACAGCATTGTTGCCGGTGATGTAGCCGAAAGGTGTCCAGTTTTGGTTGTTACGATATTCGATGTAATTTACCCCAGTAATGCTGTTGATGAATTTGCCATTGATATCCCATACATGGAGGCTCTTGTCCGCTTTAGTGGCAAAGATCATGTTGCTGATTATTTTCGAATAAATTACATCATCGCTCAAGCTAGCTTCTTCGGTTAACGAGTCGATGTTGATCCTGCCCAGCTGGTATTCGTAATTCTGGCCGTTACTCAAGGTACCACGTTTCATTTTACTGTCATGTGACACCAATATCGTGCCTGAATATTTATCCACATCAGCCAAAAAACCGTTAATGCTGCCTACCGTACGACCGGCTTCAATATCCACAAACTCAACATTCCCTTCCAGCCCGACTACCAAGGTGTTTTTTATCAGGTGAATGGCTTCAATGCTGTGAAAATAATCTTGTAGTTGAATCTTTTTCTGTAACTTACCATCAAGAGAATAAACGTATACGTTTTCCTGTTTACTGGTAAAGATAACATTATTGCCATATATATCCGCATGCTGAATCCACATGTCATCGTCTATACCAATGCTTTTCATCTCCCCCGTGGAAATGGTATAGATATATCCCTTTGTATAATCATAACCACTTGGCATGACGATGTATTTACCATCTTGACTGAAGGTGCCGAAACGCTGAACCTTCCGTTTGAATTCAAGCAGATCGGTAACTTCATCTTTATCGACTCTGAACAACACCAGCTTAGAATTCATGGTCTTTTCCGAAACCAGCGCAATACCCAGATTGCCGTCTGGGGACAGCTCGACAAAACCGGAATAGAAGTTTCCATTGTCATTTTTTTTGCTGTTGAATAAATTCATGCGGCGAATACTGCCGGTTTCAAGATCGAATATCGTAATTCTGTATGGCGATACACAGGTTAAATATCTTGAATTAGACGAAAAAACTAGCTTATAGTAAATTCCATCCTCCAGATTGTCTCTGTCTTTATAGGATTTGACGATAACGGCATCGGCGGACCAGATATTGATCTGATTATCAATACTAGTCGAAGCGTAATATCTGCCGTTCGGGCTTATGGCAACTGAAGCTATATTGCTGGCGTGGGGCACCTGTACGACTAATTGACCGCTGCTTGCCGAACTGTTGTTTTCCTGGATAGTACTGAACCCTGCTTGCCAGCTATTGACAGGTCTGATGGCACAACCGGATAAAACTGTTATAAAAAAAAATGACAGAAAAAAAACGAGTGATTGCTTCGGTATAATACCTCCAACCTGATCCTGCCGGATAATTGCGAATAAAATGTTAAGTGCCTTGTTGAATCTCAAAAGCTTCTGGACTGATGCATCCATTCGCATTATGGCGGCGGGTGCGATTATAGCCCACCTCGATGTATTCGAGTCTAAATGTGCGTGTTTATCAGACATCATTTATTGGCACCTTGAATTAAGTTTGATGATCATATTAAGCTCCTCGCACCATTCATCCGTATCCTTCGGCTCTGCCAGATGTTTTACCAGCGGTTCCAGCTTATCAGCCAAAGTAGCATCCCCAAGACTGAGGGCTTCCTGTTGCAGGGTGGCGGGCAGGCTTTTATCAATCAGCTCATACTGCTTTGCCTCAATCGCATTGATGGTCTCATTGGACCAGATTTTCAGGCGCTGGTGCAGGCGAACTATTTCTGCGCTGGGGGTGTTTATGCCGCCAATGGCGGCATGACCTGCAGTTTGCACCTGCTCAACGGTTTTACTAGGTTGCTGCTGCACAACCAATCCAATAGCCAGCAATGCCACTGCGGCAACAACAAGACCACCATAGAGAAAGCCGCTGGTACGTGATGCCTGTTCTCTCTGCGGTGCAGTTTGCAACAGAGAAGCGGTCATGGTGTAACGTGCCAGACAGCTATCACAGGCCGCAATATGAACAAGGCAACGCTCCCGCTCGCCACTTGCCAGGCGGTTGTCCAGCAGGCTTGCCAACTGCTCATCGCTCAGGCAGGTAGGGGCGGTTTGCTGCTGCTGGATGGCAGCGGCAATACTGCGCCCGATCTGCTGGTCGCGGTTGTATTTTTCAGTAGCCTGGTTCATGGCTCAATTCCGTTCATCATAGTTAGACGGACAGTTCTGTTTCATAATAATGCATCCAGTGAAATTCCCTGTTTCAGCAGCAGTTCCCGGCAGTTTGTCAGGATGCGCCGGGTGCGGCGCTCCACCTCCTGTTGGTTGAGGCCCAGCATTCTGGCCACGGTGGCGCTATCCAGCGGATCGGCTGTCTCATCCAGAGGAAAGCGCAGCCTGATCAGCAGCTTGTCCTCTGCCGTCATGCTGTCCAGCACCTGCCTGAGCACCTCGTTACGTTTGCGTTCAAGCTGTTTGTCTGAGGTTTTCTGCTCAGGTGTCCCGCGTTGGATGCTGACCAGTTCACCGTTGTCACTCCAGGCGGTCTCATGGTCGGTATCGGTCTGGTGGCGACTGCTGCGGCCCTGCATCTCATCAAGTATGGGCTGCAACTGGCCTGCATCGGCAGTTATGCCATAGTTGACCTGCAAGATCTCAACAGCCTCGTTAATCGTATGCCTGGCTTGCACAACCAGTTCATAGGTGCGGCGGCCTAGCTCACCAAACCGTTCGGCCCGCTCTTTGGCCCGGTTACGGCCAGTGCGGCTGCGGACGATATCCACCACCAGACGGCTGATGATGGCGGTCAGGTAGGTGGTGATGGATGAGTTGCCCTTGAACTCCCTCAGCCGTCGGTAGTCGTCTTCCTGCAGATGATCCAGCACCTGCACGAACAGCTCATCTTTGTCCAGCCGTCCGGCCCGTTCCACCAGATAGCCATGGCCCCCTTCACCGGCAATGCACTGGCTGTGGGCGGTTTCAGCCTGACCAACAGCCTTCTCGCAGACCTTGGTGATATAGTCCAACTGCTCGGTCAATAGCCGTTTGCAGGTGGCACTATCAAAGCCTCCAGCGGGTGGTTTTACGGGGATTTGTTGTTGTTTGAATAGTTTGAGCATGGCAAATTGCGGCAGAGTATACAGATGAATTTGGGTTGGGACAAGTTTGTTTCATTCGCATAAAGAAGGTTTCTGTGGTTGCAACATCCGTTTTGTCCGTCTACAACAGTAACAATCGCCACCATGGAGTATTCCAATGTTTCTGCGCCTGATTCCTGTCCTCTGCCTGCTTGTCCAACTGTTCTTCATAGCTGCGCAGTCGCTATACGCTGCAACCGGTGCTGTTGATACGCCGGATAAGGACGGCAATACACCGTTGATGCTGGCTGCAAAAAAAGGTGATCTGGCCCGGATGAAGGCGCTGTTGGGCAGTGGAGTTGATCTGCACAAGCGTAACCCGCGCGGTAGTAATGCACTGATGTTTGCGGTGGATGGCGGTCTTCCGGCAATTGAACTGCTGCTGCAAAAGGGAGCTAAGGCCACGGATCAGCGCAATGATGGCATGAGCGCACTTGCCTGGGCTGTGGTTGGTGGCCATGACAAGGTCTTTGAGCGTTTGCTGGTTGCCGGAGCAAATCCCAAAATCGTGACCGACAAGCAACAGACCCTTTTGCACATTGCCGCAGTCAAGGGCCAAACCGGTATGGCAAGACGTCTGATTGCACTGGGGCTAAATCCGGAGGCTCTGGACAGCTACAGCGAAAACCCGCTGATCAAGGCATCTGAAAACGGTCATCCTGAAGTGGTGAAGCTGCTGCTGGACCGTAAGGTAAAACTCTCGCACTGGAGTTCCGAAGTTGAAACCGCCCTGAGTGTTGCCGCCCAAAAGGGCCATCTGGCCGTGGTAAAGGAACTGGTGCAGGCTGGCGCACCGGTACGGGGTAAAGAGGGAGACCGGGCAGTCGCTAATGCGGTTGAACACAAACAGCCGGCAGTGGTGCGCTATCTGTTGGATAAAGGGGCTGATAGCAATGCCCGTGGATTTTTCAAACGTCCCTTGGTCAGCCTGGCAGCCTGGACCAGACAGCCGGAGCTGGCCATCGAACTGCTCAGGCGTGGTGCTGACCCGAACTTGCGCAGTGACAGCGGCGCAACGCCGCTGCAGATGGCGGTGTTCTGGACCGAATCGCCAGCCCTGGTGCAGGAGCTTTTCAAACGGGGTGTCAAGCCTGATCCTGAGGCAACCCTTGATGCCTGCGGCACCCGGAAGCCGGATATCCTTAAGCTGTTTTTGGCCCATGGCGCAGACCTGGGCATTACCGGCAAGTTGCTCAAAGACTCAAGCAGCCTGCATGGTGTTACCGGTGGCAGCTGCCTGCATGTGGCTGCCATGAAGGCTAGCCCGGAGGTGGTCTCGTTCCTGTTGCAGGAGATGCGCAAACGGAGCAGAGATGGCAAGCCGTTGTCAACAACTCTGTTGCAGTATCAGGACAACTACGGCACTTCACCGCTGATGGATGCTGCCCGGCGCGAAAAGGGAGCGGCAGCTGTGATGAAGCTGTTGATCGATGCCGGCAGCCCGCTGGATCTCAAGGACAAGAGCGGCAATACCGCCCTGCATCAGGCAGCTGAAAAAGGTAATCTGGAGGCGATCCGTCTGCTGTTGCAAAAGGGCGCCCGTATTCAGCAGGGCCAGTTTGACAAGACACCGATGGAGGTGGCCCTGTCTAATGGACACCTTGATGCAGCACTGGCCTTTAAGGGGCAGACATTCTCTGCAGTGATGCTACGCACACTGTTCAGGGCATTGGCAGAGGAAGAAAAAGGTGCCGGGCGCCTGACGCGGGCTCTGCAGCAGTTTAGCAGGCAGCTCAATCCGGAACTGCTCTCCTTTGCCCTGCTTGAGGCTGTAGCAAAAGACCGGCTTGCCAATGCCCGTATCCTGTTGGAACACCGGGCAACACCAAACGGCGTAGCAACGCCGGAGAACGACTTTAATCAGTATAGACAGCATCTGCTGCAGAAGCACAACATACCAGATGATTTTCTGGCAGAGCCTGCCGTGGTGATGGTGAAGAGTGTTGTCATGGCAGAGCTGCTGTCCCGCTACAAGGCAGATTTTAACCAAGCCGACAGCAAGGGCGTTACCGCACTGCAGCAGGCGGTACGTGAGGAAAACCTGGCGTTGGTGCGCTGGCTGCTTGCCAGAAAGGTCGATCCCAACAAGGCTGACAGCAAAGGCGCCAGTCCGCTGTATCTGGCCAAGCAGGGCGGCTTGGCTGAGTTGATCAGCATCATCGAAAAGGCAGGGGGCAGCACTACCTTGCTGTCGCCGGTGCTGTGGGCATCCAGCATTACAGAACGTGAAAACAAGTCGATCTACGGCTTTGCATCCGGCCCGCTGATCGTCGGCAACCTGGTGGTGATCGGGCATGAAGACGGCCATCTCTACGCCTTTGACCGGTCAAACGGCACACTGCGCTGGAAGCGGCAGTTAGGGGGCGAGATCAGGCACTCGCCGCGGCTGGTGGATGGTGACCTGTTTGTGACGGCAGACAGCCATACCCTTACCCGTATCCGGCCAGCTGACGGCAGCATTGTCTGGCAGTTTGCCTATAGCGGCAAGCAGGTGGCAGGGGGCGCCCAGTTCTGGCGTAATCTGGCGCTGGTGGCTGACTACAGCGGCACTCTCTGGGCGGTTGACCGCAGCACCGGTACGCTGCGCTGGGAACGGAACCTGGGAGAACTGGAATCAGTGATACGGGATGAGGATGCGCTGCGGATTGTTGGCGATGGAGCTTACTACCTGAATAAACAGGGGCTGAAACGCTTTGATCTGATCTCCGGCAAGTTCAGTCGTTTCAGCGTCAAAAATGCCGGTATGCCTGAGGTGGCAGCAGGTTTGGCTTTTGTGCCCACCAAAGACAAGGAACTGCATGTGCTGGATGCCGTTACACTGCAACCACAGCAGATGGTAGCACTGGGTGCGGCCGCCCTGGTGCGGCCCTTGCTGCACAACAGCCGCCTGATTGTTCAAACCGAAGGCGGGCTGCAGGCGTTTCGGGTCCGTCCGGCGCTGCTGCGCAAGATCGGTTTCAAGCCGTTGGGCAATTTGGTCTGGCAGCTGGAAACCAGCATAGAATCCTATGCCCGGCCGGTTATCGGCAAATACTGGCTGACCGTTTATACGCTTGAGCCTGAAAACAAGCCAAAACCTGGCGAGACCTCGATCCTCAATCTGGTCAACCTACTGATGCTTGATCCAGCAACTGGTAAAGAACATGAAAAAGTACCCCTGTGGGAAAGTCATCTCTACGGTGACCGGATGGTGACCCCGGCGGTGGATGGCAACATGGTGTATGCCGCGCCGCTGGGACCAAGCAAGCGTCTGCAGGCGGTTAAGGTGGGTACGTGGTAACACAGCAAGACAAGGAGACGTCTGTATGAGCCATCTGCTGCGATTATGCCTGGTTTTCATCTGCTGTGGCCTTTTGGCCGCCTGCGCTGCTCCTAGGGTAGCCATTACCACCCTGGAGCCGGGTAGTTCCATCGAGGCTGCCCGGTTGAAGACCGTGGCGGTGTTGCCGTTCAACGGGTCAGGCGGCGCGACCCTCGCAGCTGAGATTGAGGCCATGCTGGCCGGTATCAGGCTGGATGGTAAACAGTACTTTCAGGTGGTCAGCCGTAGCGACCTGGATAAGGTGTTCAGCGAACTGAAGCTGTCCATCTCCGGCGATTTTCACCCCGAAGACGTGGTGCAGGTGGGGATGCTGACCGGGGCGCGGGGTATCTACACCGGCCAGATCACAGCCCGCAGCGTCACCGATAGCCGTTACCTGACGGAGCGGCGGGTGTGCAGTACAACGAACGCCAAAGGCAAGTGCACGGCTTGGACCACCACAAAGGTCCCCTGCATTCGTCGCACCGCACTGCTGGATGTTACCCCCCGCCTGATTGAGGTGCAGAGCGGCAGGGTTGTATTCTCGGAACTGTATCGGGAGCAACGCGAGGAGAGCGGCTGCCGGGATGATAGCAGCCCGTTGCCGACACCGGAAGAACTGCTGCGCCAGGCACAACAGCAGGTGATTGAGCGGCTGCGCAAGGATATTGCCCCGTACTACCGCACCAGCCAGGTGCGCCTGCTGGAATCCACCGAAGGGCTGCCGGCCTCCCATCAACAGGCATTCGAGAATGCACTGGAATTTGCCAAGGCCAAGCGCCTTGACCGGGCTTGCAGTATCTGGCAGCAGATCGGGGGCAGCGGGGTGCAGTCAGCGGCTTTACAGCACAACCTGGGGGTCTGTGCCGAGGAGAATGGCGATCTTGAGGCCGCGCTCAGTCTGATTACCCGTGCCGATGGCTTGCTGACCAAGCCGGACGAGGTTGTTACGGAATCGTTGCAGCGGGTGCGTGAGGGGCTGGCAAAACGGGCCAAGGCAAGGCAGCAGGTGCAGTAAAATGAAACACCCCGCCGCGGCAGGAGCCGGGCGGGGAGTAGGGACAGACAGAACGTATTTGAACTGGTGGTTATGGAGAACAACTGTAATTGCCAGCCCTCAGCGCAGAATCATATGTATGATAGTCCCCAACAGCACATCCCGATGCCCATTTTCCAGAATCATGCCATTTGCTAAGACATTTTTCGCTGCCAGTGTAAGGCCCTTTGGTGCAACGAATTCTGTATTTTGAATAATTTTTTTCTGTCCAGCTTTGTTCAATTATTTCGAAGCATGTATCATTCGACCCACAGGTTGGATAAGTTGATCCAGTTGAGGTATAACCTCCTGGTCTTGAATATGAATTTCGTGAAGTATCTTGCTCTCTGCGTGCAGCCTCAGCCTGTTCCCGCTTTGCTCTCAACTCTGCAGACGCTTTCATTTTTTTTACTTTTGGTATTAATTTGCCAGGATCTTTACCTGTATAAGTTTTTATAAAAATATCATGATCATCTAATGTTTTAATGTTTTTGTAATTGCTTCGATACTGTTTTTTCATTTTTAGCTTGTCAGTGTTTAAATTTTGTTGGATTTCTGATTGTGAAAGTGCTCGGTTGTAAATACGAACTTCATCAATTATTCCATCAAATTGGAACCAGTAGTCCAAGCATGCTCCACCGCGATTGTAGCTGGTGCCGATATACATATCGCGCGAATTTGAAGATGAAAAATCAACTGATCCATTACCTTTGTTAACCAAAACACCGTTGACATATTGACTTATAGTATTGCCATCAATTGTGTAAGCTATATGTCGAAATGCTTTATAAGCACTAGGCAATTCTCCACTTTTGCTTGATAAGCCAACTCCGCGTTGGTAGGGGTTTATCATGAATGAACTGTCATTTTCTGATTCTCCAAAAACAAACCCGTTGCGATCACCGCTTTTTCCCAAAATTGTACCACCAATACCGTATACTACTGCCCCAGAGCAGTTTGCAGCAGTTTGAACTTGATTCCCGTCAATGTGAATCCAGTATGATACCGTCAGTGAGTTGTGAAATTTTAAAGTTTCAGAACTTGGTACGCGTATGTAGTCCGGATTTTGATTCCCTCCTTGGCTATTTATGCCATTAAATTTAGCTCCTTTACCTATGGCGCTAATTACGAATTTTACGTTGCCATTAATGAGGCCATGATTAAAATTTCCGCTGACGTCTTGTGCATCATTTTCAAAAGGAAAGTAAGCAACAAGTCCGTCGGTTATTGTTCCTACTGCCATATCCGAATTGTAACTTGATGAAACAGTTTCCGAATTTCTTCTATGCTTTGCTGTTTCTGCATTAACCATACTTGTCCACATGATCAATGTGCAGCAGGTTAAAAACAACGAAACTGTAATTCGTCTCACCAACATTAGATTTCCCTCCCATGTAAATGTTATACAGCTAAAATGTAATGAGCAATTTATTCTAAATATCAGGTGTTTACAATCGATTTTAGCGCCGGTACGGGAAGGGCTGGCAAAACGGGCCAAGGCAAGGCAGCAGGTGCAGTAAAATGAAACACCCCGCCGCGGCAGGAACCGGGCGGGGTGTTTGGTGTAGTTGACTAGCTGGCCGCCTCAATTTCGCGGACCGCCGCCGCCGGGATGGTATTGCCGAACAGTACCGATATCATCCTTACCTTTTGCAACTTAATGTGACAACGATATCTTCTCCAAATTGTGGTTGTGCTTTTCTGAAATTTGGTTCAAAAGTCTTAGACATTATAATTGTTTTATTATATTTGTCTGTAGAATAGGCAGGGGCAATAAGTTTACTATTGCAATCAACAAGATACCCTCTGATTTCGATAGTATTCAATTTGAAGAAACCTATTCTATCTTTGTTAAACAGCTTGACACCTTCAGGCGTTAAATCATCTTTTATGCCTTCAAGAAGCATATTACTTTGAGGGGTATCTTCTTTAACCATTTGATATAATCCATTACGTTCTTCAGTAGATGGTATTTGTGTTATTTCAGTTTTTTTGATGTTATTTTTCATTTTAGTAATGCTATTTACCTTAATATCTAATGCGAAGCTGTTTATTGAAATAACCAGCAAGGATAGAACTGCCACTAATATCTTCATTTTTTCTCCTTATTTTATGTCGCTAAATTCAACAATCTTAGACGGACATGGCTGCCCGGTTATCCTGATTTTTCGTGCACAGCATCAAGCAGCCCTGCATACCCCTGCAGCAGTTCCCGGAACTGGGCAATCTGTTGCTCCGACCACCACCTGATTTTGGTTGTTTGCAGAAAAGCGGCCGATTCCTCGCAGCGCTGCTGCAGTTGACGCTGCAGGTCATTGATCCGTTCCTGCTTGAGTGCCCAGCGCAGGTGCCACAAAAAGGCCTTGAGGGTCTGTTGGCATTCCGGCGTGGGGTCGGCATTGGCTGGCCCGCGATGCTGCACCACATGCACCTTGCCGGCAAAGAACCCTTCATCGGCAAGTTTCATTTCAACGGTCGAGAGCGATTTGTTGCTTGTTGTATCACGGATCGAAAAAATGTGGGAGCCAAAGTAGAGGCAGACACTGGCGTAGCTGCCCACGCAATGGCCCATGCGGCCGCCTTCATTCTGCAGCATCAGCGGCGTGGTCAGCGGCACCACCTGGTGACGGCCATGGGGCCAGGGTTTGTCGATCAGGCTCAGCCAGCAGGAGTGGCGATGGTCGCTGGTATCCCCGTCCATGTCAGCAAACAGGTCTGGCTCGGCCTCGCCCACGCGGCGCACCTGCCAGTCGTGCCAGCGTCGCGAAAGCTGCGCCAGACGCAGGATGGAGTACTGGTGCAGCGCCTCAAGGGCTTGGTCAGGATCGGCATCAATCTGGTTAGCCCATTCACCCAGCGAGCGCTCAAAGTCGGGCAGGGTCGTGATATCCACCAGTGACACGCCATGCCGCTCAAGCCGGTCTGCTATCCGATTGTAGCCTTCCTTGGCAAGCTCCTGCAGCCAGCCGGGCAGTTGCTGTCTGTAGCTGCGCTGTCGCGTGTCACCCAGGGCATAGAAGACCGGCCTCAGCCACTGGTTGAACAGTTGCCATTCTTCAGCGCTTTTGGGCCAGTAATCCGGCGGCAGCATCCCCAGCAGGTCGGTTAACAGCGGCAGTTGGCCCTGCCATTCAGCGCCGATTTCAGCATATTCCTTGCCGGCCAGCAAACGGGGGATGGTCTTGACGCAGCGGCAGTAATCGGCCACGGCAGTCAGCAGCGGGTTGCCGGCATCGATCCAGTTGTGCAGACGCTGCACAGCGTGCTCTGTGCTGGCGCCGGTGAAGAGGTCGCCCAGCAGGGGGAAGGTCTGCACTGCCTGGCGGCGGTAGGTGCTGATCTTGTCGATCGGATGCAGCAGGTAGTTGTAGCGGGTGGTGTCCACCATGGTCTGATGGTCGTCAGCGCCGATCATGTGCAACAGTTCCTGATCCAGTGCTGCATTAAAGGATGCCAGCCCGTCAACAAACCGTTGCCTGAACGGTGCGGCAGCCTTGCGCAGCGATTCATCCGTCAGTAGGTAGCCCTGATCCCATTGTTGGCTGGCCCGCAGCTTTTCCCGCACCAGATCCTCGGCGATCTCGTCAAGGTCTTCCCATGTACTGTAGCCACAGGTAAACCAGCCGAACAGCTTGGCCAGGTGACCCGGCAGCGTCTCAATCTCGCGCTGCTGTGCGGCTTCCAGTCGTTGCGCGATCTTTTTCAGCTCACGGAAACTCAGCAGCGATGACCGGCTGCGGTACGAGAGCCCCCATATCCTGCCGGAGTCCAACTGCAGCCAAAGCATCCGGCTGGAGACGCTGCTGTCCAGCAGAATACCGTCATCGCGTTGGGTAACCGTGGGCAGAATCAATGCTTGCTGCCAACCATTGCCGCTAGGCAGAAGAGTGGTGCCGGTTGGCTGCTGACCCATGCCAGCGGTTACCTCTCTGGTTACCTCTTCGTGGCGTGTGTAGCGGTTGGTCTGCAGGCGGTAGTCGTGTGCGTAGCTGTGGTGGTGCATGGCCTGGTTGCTCCCTTGTCTGAATGGTGCTTACTCAGAAAGGTTAGACGGACAGATGGTGTGACGGATGTGGTAAAAAGAAACCCGCCCGGGCAGGTGCCGGACGGGGAAGTGGCAGATGAAGACTATTTTTGTGAATTCAGGAAAGACTCTACAAACTGCAAAAACTTTTCAGCCTGCTCCAGCATGGCGGCTATGTCGTGCAGGTCATCATGCAGGATGGCGTAACGCCATTCAACGGCATAGGGTGAAAGCTCCGTCAAGGTTTCCATAAACGGTGGAAGAGGTATGTTGTGCTCCAGGGCCAGCTCAACAAGTTCATCAAGATCATGGGTTTTGGGGAAGCGTACAGCGTGGATACAGAACAGGGCTTTTATCAGTTTTTCTACGCCCTGTTGAATATGAAACAGCATGATTTCCGGCGCCACCTTGTTGTTGCCCATAACCTCATGGACTAGCGAAAAGTCCTGGCGTGCCTTCAGGACAAATATCGCCTGCTGATCAAGAAACGGCCCATTACCCATACAGCCGCCTCCCATAGTTGGCCACCGCATGATGCACCGAGTTCACCTGGGTACGATAAAATTCAAACTCTTCCGGTGTAGTCACAATCAGGTCAAAGGAGTGTCCCAGACCACGCAACAGTTTTCTGGCTTCAATTGACTCTTTTATGGCTGATGAGACTTCTTTCTTGATAAGCAGCAGGTCTATGTCGCTGTCTGCATGGGCAGATCCGGTTGCCTGACTGCCAAACAGAAAAATCTGCATCGGCGCTATTTTCTGAAGTCGGTTTACAATCTCGTCAATCAAGCCTTGATCAAGACCATGCGCGGCTATGTGTGGGGTTATCCGGGCCACAGGCCACCTCTATCTGCAAAAGTTGCCAAAATTCTACCACAGTTTAGATACTGCTGCCAGTGGGATAAAAAGACCCCGCCCGGGCAGATGCCGGGCGGGGAAGTGGTAACGGGATCAAAATTCTGTAGATCCAGCATCACGACAGTCAGTGTAAACGTTTAACAGAACATTGCACTTTTGGCCGCTGACATAGATTTTGCCTGAACAGCCTTTTCTGTTGTTATCCCACATGGCGTTCCACGTGTAGTAACCACTTAGACTCTTATTGTACGACCTAAAAATGGTGGCTCCTTTTTTACTGGATTGCTGCTCTACTCTTCCGGTTGCACTGTCAACAGGTGACATTGTGAAAACTCGATCCACGCCTTGAGTGGAAAAACCGGCTACGACATCGAAATTCACGGTAATGAAATCACATGATTTACTGCTGCTATTTGAACTCGAATACGAACTCCGGGAAGCCTCCCGCTCCCTGCGGGCGGCTTCAGCCTGTTCTTGCTTTTGTTTTTGGCAGATCTGCTGAATGTTGCGCGGCCAGGTTACCTTGCCCGAAGCGTCCTTAACAACCGTGACACCGCACTGCGTGTCTTCCTGAACGACCATCCGGCCTTGTTTATTGATGTAGCCCCATTTGTCACCTTGCTTGATACGGGCCAGGCCGTCGGAAAAATTGTTTGCAATATCAAACTGGGGTTCAATCACCATCCGGCCTTGTTTATTGATGTAGCCCCATTTGTCACCTTGCTTGATATAGGCCAGACCGTCGGAAAAATTGTTTGCATCATCATACTGCGGCGCAATCACTATCCGGCCCTGTTTGCTGATGTAGCCGTATTTGCCACCTTGCTTGATACGGGCCAGGCCGTCGGAAAAATCGTTTGCATCATCATCAAACTGCGGCGCAATCACTATCCGGCCCTGTTTGCTGATAAAGCCGTATTTGCCACCTTGCTTGATAAGGGCCAGGCCGTCGGAAAAATCGTTTGCAAAATCAAACTGCGGCGAAACCACCATCCCCCCCTGTTTGTTGATGTATCCGTATTTGCCACCTTGCTTGATACTGGCCAGACCGTCGTAAAAATTGCTTGGATCATCAAACTGCGGTTCAATCACTATCCGGCCCTGTTTGTCTATATAACTATTTTTGCCACCCTGACTGATAAAAGCCAGACCGTCGGAAAAGCTGAATGCATAATCATACTGCGGCGCAATCACTATC
>DKFG01000025.1:0-8989 GCA_002452325.1 Geobacter sp. UBA6802 | reverse complement strand
GCCGTATTTGCCACCTTGCTTGATAAGGGCCAGGCCGTCGGAAAAACTAAATGCATTATCAAACTGCGGTTCCATCACCATCTGGCCCTGTTTGTTGATATAGCCGTATTTGCCGTCGACCTCATAGGGAAATAGTGCGTTTTTGTCAGAGGCCGTCTGTTTGCTAGAGGCAGCCTCGACCGGACCCGGCGTGCCGACCAGCAAACAGCCCATGATAAGCAGCAGTGCGGCAACAATTCGTTTCATCATCATTCGTTTTCCCTCCTCTGTTGAATTGTATCCAAATATTAGCCGGACAAATACTCGCCCTACAACTGATTCACCACCCCAATAACCACAATCGGCACCCAAAGTGCC
Source organism: Geobacter sp. UBA6802 (assembly GCA_002452325.1). Taxonomy (GTDB): domain Bacteria; phylum Desulfobacterota; class Desulfuromonadia; order Geobacterales; family Pseudopelobacteraceae; genus Trichlorobacter. Next base: position 8,632 of record DKFG01000025.1, on the reverse strand, counting down.
AGCCCCAACCCACCAACGATCAGGCACCAACGCACCCTGCCAGAACCGACAAGTTTACCATCTGATGCTCTAATCGCCTTGCGTGCCTTAAGCCCCAGTATAACCGCCACAAGCGACCCAATACCGGCCAACCAGAAGAGGGAAAAGATAATCCCCCATTTCAAGATGCTATCAAGTTGTGATTGATTCATTGATTCAATCTCCTACCGGATTCTATAGCCTGGTTCCGCCAGGTCATCAAGCCTGTACAACAAATTTTACGGATAAAACGTCCTTGTTCACCCCCGTTCCGGGTGCGAACCACAGGAACAGCCGTTGATCACCCGGAAGAATATCCAGCTCATCAACGCAACCATGGCCACAACAATCACACTATCAGGAATATCCAGAGCAAACTGCTTTGTCACTAAGTTTATGGCACTTTGCAGGAGCCAGGCAGAGACCATTGGCAGAAACGGCCACATGATCCAGTCTTTGCCGTCATGACGACAATTACAGGCCCCGCAGAAACTCAGAACTATAGAAAACGCCAGCGGGGCGATAATCCATTGGGTGGCAAATATCATAAAGAAGTTCCATAAACTGTCGTCATAAAACGGCACTATCCACGCAATTGATGGGTGATACGGCAGAAAGACAAGCAGCAGCAGGAGCAGCGCCATTGCCAGCGAGTAGCCAATACGCACCTTCAGCGGCGCCAGTTCACTGGTGTCACGTGCCGCCGGTGTTGTGTTTGTTGCATAGTCACTGCGATAGCCGGAAAGAATAGTGCCGCCAGCCTCTGCAGGCGGCTCGGCTTCCGCAGCAGACGGTTCTGTTGCCGTGCCCTGTGGTGATTCTTTTCCGGCAGGTGCACTGTTCAGGTAGGTTACAATCAGATCAAGCAGTTGATCGCCGCTGCCCAGTGTTTCTACGGCATCGTTGATAGTAAACAGATGCTGTTCAATACCGTCATGATAGACAGTAATGTCATGTCCGACCGGCATACCGCTGCGTCGATGCTCGGTTATCCAGATCCGCCCGATTTTTGAGCGGGAGAGCACTGCCATAGTACGTCTGTTGTGGATAAAGGTTGCGGTATCACCTGCTACTGATACGCAGTAGTGGTTGACAGCCCCCTGTTTTTTGATGGTGCGATACCAATACATGAGCATGGTCAGGCTGAACCCTGTCAAAAGCGGCAGCAGGCCAAACCAGTTATTGGAGTTGACGATGACAGCGCCACCTGCCAGCGTCATGGCAATTCCGACAAAATAGACCAGCATACTGGTGAAGTCCGGCTCAGTCGGAGCAGTATGAACCGTAATGCTCAAGCCTTCTGCGTCTTCTTGTACAATCAGCGGATTTTTATTCTGTTCCTGATTCATCTGCATAGACACCCGGCCTGCATGGTGCTCTGGTCCTTTCTAACGTGAAATACGTCCATGACAGCATTCACTGTTTATACAGCACGTTTGTGCCATACATTGATTAGACGGACACCGATTTATGCAGATGAAAAAGTTTGTTGAAATTACCTCTGCTGTCCGTCAAAAGAACTATATCAAAAACAAGGTGGGGTAAACATGTTTGAACCGGAAAAGGGAAAACTGAGCTTCATGCAGATACTGATCGCTGGAGCCTGCGCCAGTGGCGGGGTATCGCTGCTTGGCCTGCAGGGGGCTACGCGCCTGATTGCCATGGTGGTGGCTTTTGTGGCTGTTGGTGGAGTTATGCTGGTGATCAGTAACGGCAAAAAAGATGAGCCGGTTAAACGAGATACCGATGATCTGATCAGGCCAGACAGGGATCCGATGGACTAGTTTTTCCGGATGGAGGGCTGCATTTCATGAGTCTTGACGTTTCCAGGTACCCCGTCCGATTATACGCTACAGAAAAACATGGTATAGCTTACTAACCGTCAACTACTGGATCATTCATGGATATCGACTCCCTCCACAACCGCTTTGACGCCTGGGCCGAGGCGCACCCCGAGCAGCTCTTCATCGCCAAATCGGTGGCGTTGATGTTGCTGGTCTTCAGCGGGCAGAAGCTGCTTTCAAGCCTTGTTTTTCTCTGGCTCTTTTCCGGCGGCTTTATTTTTTATCTGCTGCTGAGTTCTGCAACCAGTGGCCTGGGCATACGCAAAACCCTGAAAGAAAACCTGAGCATCTGGTGGATGCCCCATGCAGATGACGCCGATCGGCGTAAAGAGATCCCCTGGATTACCTTTGGTCTGTTGGCCTTAAACAGCTTCTGCTACCTGCTGACCAGTGATGATCTGCAGGCGGCATCACAGGATCTGATCTGGTTGCCGATGGATTCCACCCTTTTAAATGTGCCGATCAGTCTGTTTACCTCCCTGTTTCTGCATGCCGGGCCCGGCCACCTGATCGGCAATATGTTTTTTCTGTGGGTGTTTGGCTCAGCCATGGAGCGGCGGCTGCCACGCTGGCAATTTGTAAAGTATTACCTGTTGGCCGGTGTTGCCGGCAACCTGCTATCTTTGATCATGTATGGTCTGTTTGCTGGTGAAACCCTGCACAGCCTGGGGGCATCCGGCGCCATAGCCGGTCTGATGGGGCTCTATCTGGTGCGCTGCTACTATCGCCAGATGGTGTTTCCCTTGCCGCTGTTGGGGATATTGCCGATTAACATGAAGATCAGGATGAATGCCTTTGCCCTGATCGGCCTCTACTTTGCGCTGGACCTGCAAGACGGGATCGGGCAGTTGCTGGGCGTGTCTGAAAGCTCAACCGGTCATTGGGCGCACATTGGCGGGCTTGTAACCGGTATTATCATCGCCTACCGCAAAGGGATGCAGCATGACGGGGTGGAAGAACGCCACCTTGATCTGGGGCTGGGCATCCTGAGCGGCAAGACCATTATCACCGCCGGATCAGACGCTGCCGGAGGCTTTAGCGGCGCCGAGAAGTCGCTCCAGACCGTGCTGCGTAAAAATCCGGAAAACCATTTGGCCTGGCTGCAACTGGCCCGCATCAAGTCATTCAACTATCCGACCGAACAGGGCTGGATCCATTACCGCAGGGCGCTGGGTCTGATGCTGAAGCATGCGCCTGCAGAACTGCCGGAGGTGTACCGTGAATGTTACGGCGTGTACCGGCGGCCCCACGACCTGGAGTTTGAAATGCGTGCAGCCGTGCTGCTCTACCGGCATGGCGATCTGGATATGGCCAGCAGATCACTGGAACACCTGCTTGATAGTAAACGACTGACTATCGAACAACAGGAAAAGGCACAATTTCAGTATGCCAAGACCCTTGAAGAGATGGGGCTGCCGGAAGCCGCTTATGAACAGTGGCAACGGTTTCTGCAGCAGTTTCCGGCTTCAGCCTTCGGTGACAGCGCCCGCATGAGGTTTGAGCGGCTACCCAAGCCGCAAACAGTTGGTGACATACTGAAACAGGCACGAGAGTACGAGGCTCATGAGTACCACTATGGCCTGGTGCCGGAGCCGGAGTAATGTGTGGGAACTTTTTAGATAGTTTTACCAATCTGTCCGTCTAACCAGTGTAAAGCGGTGTATGCCGATAAATGTGGAGGGATAGATGAAAACCATACTACTGTGGATTGGCTTTGCTGGTTGTATTGTGGGCGGTGCAGCGTTACAGGGGATTCATGCGGGTGTTTTTTTGCAGCCAACCGCAGCCCTGATTGTCTTGCTGCCGGTGTTGCTGTATATTCTGTACAGCCTGGGGAACGATCTGCCTGGCCTGTTGTCGCGGGCCTGTCAGCAGAGGCTTACCGAATCTGATCTGGCAACCTTTGATATTGCAGTAAGCCTGGGTTTTGTGTTTGGCGTTATCGGTATGGTATCGGGTATGATCGCAACCATGGCCAATCTTTCGGATAGCGCTCAATTGGGGGCCGGCATTGCACTGTCGTTTGTCAGTGCTATATACGGCGCCCTCCCGGCAGTTTTGCTGCTGCCAGTAAGGGCCGGTGCAAATCCGACCAGCAAGGGTGGTGTGGCAGCCGGAGCATTTATGGCGTTTACTGCTGTTATGTTGGCTGCAAATGTTATGACGGTGGTGTATGCGTTGGGGAGGTAGCATCTGAAACTTTGTGAGGGCTATTTCAAAAATTTAAAATACTGCTGAAAATAATCAGCTAAGGAGTGCAATAATGTTTAAAAAGATGGTTATATTGGCAGCAGCACTGGTGGTACTGCTTGGCGGTGAAACAGTGTATGCTGACACGTTGATTCGCAGTGGCGTAGTATCAAAAGCTGCCTCACCGGATTCGTCTGATATGACTGTATTGATTAAGGATAACGCAACAGGTGACAGTCATGAAGTTGTAATTACTGACAGTTTAACAAAAAACAAGTTTCAAGAAGGAACACTTAATGTTGGAGATACAGTACGTGTTAAATTTGAAGATATTGGTGGGCGTAAGGTAAGTAAGATGTTTCGAAAAACAGATGGTAGCGATTCATTCATTACTTCAGTAGCCAGTACTACGACTAGTGCTAATATGTATCAAAGTAGCAATGCGACTTGTGATGCAAATGTGCCAAATCCATCCCCCTTACTTAACGAAACAGCTAGTTTCTACGGTGAATGCCGAGATGGGAAGCCTTTAAACGGCATCATTATTTGGAAGCAAAATGGAGTGCCATTTCAATTAAGCTGCTTTCTCAATGGTGCGTTTGACGATACAGTTGATATAGGTATAGGTATAGATAAATGCTCAAAATACCACTCTCTTGTCCCTAATTTTTGTAGCAAGTCTGATTACCGTGGCCAATGTTTGAATGACGAGCCGCATGGTGTCGGTGTAAAGTTCTGGCAAGAGAGCGCTGGAATAGGTACCAAAAACTACGAGTCATTAAATGGACAATTTGTAGGTGGCAAAGCAAATGGTTATATTCGTTCTCGAAATTTAAAAAAATGCGGTTATTTTGGATGTTCAGGGCATGAAATGTATAATGCATGGTATGAAGGTGGCGATGAACAATACCGTTGTGAAGGCGGACCAGATGGGTGTCGTGCTAAAAAAACTACAGAGTCCATTTATGCAAGGGCTGAGCAGTCAGTTAAGAGCTTTCGTTGTGAAGAAGCTCTGAAGCTAGATCGGCAGGCGCAATCAAAGGATGGTCAAAAACATACTGAATCGGATTACAAAAACGGCTACAAAATAAGCTTTAGCAGCTGCGTTGAAGAACGAACATTAAACACTCATCTCAGAGGTAAAAATCCACAGGGCATGTATCTTGCTGCAGGACAATATGAGCGTAAAGGCGAGAGTTACAATGCTAGAAAAATCTATGAAGCAATAGTAGAGCGATTCCCGTCAAGTTCATGGGCAGTAAAAGCAAATGACCGTTTGCTCGGTATTAAGGCAGATAGTGACGCCAGCAGCAGGCAGAGCGAGTTTGAATCAAACCGTAGATATGAACGTGAGAAAGATGCCAAAGAATGTCGTAACCGAAAGGCAAGTTGCTGGAGTAGCTGTAGTGACATTAAAGACTACAGTGCTAGAAGCAGCTGTCAGAGCCGCTGTAACAGTATATGTAGCGAATAAGATTACTACGCCCCGCCCCGGCACCTGCCGTGGCGGGGGTTCTTTTTCAACTGCAATCCCTTATCTGTCCGTCTAATCCTTCAAGACCACTAATCTTGGAGGATGACATCATGGCCACAACACTATCCATCCCGCGATACTCTTTTGCAAACATCCTGCATAACCTGACGGCAACCTACGGCGAACGTTTTGGTGTACTGGCACACCTGCTTGCCGGTCTGCTGCTGAGCGCCAGCCTGATGATCAACCCTGGCAGCTTTCTGGCAACACCGGCGCTTATGCTAGCCATGACATTGCTGCTGGCACCACCGCTTGGTTTTCTGATCTCGTTGCGTGTAGAGCTTGAATGGCTGGCGATCTCACGCTTTGGCGGTGCAACCAGACAGGAAAAAAAACAGCTCATGGTGCTGCGTGCCTTGCAAATGTCGGGGATCGGTTTGATCTTCCTGCTGGTTACCGCAAGCACCCTTGGTTTGCACTACATGGGGGGATTGGGTGTAGTGCAGTTGATTCTTATTTGTGTTGGCTTGTTGCTGGTTGTTCATCTGCTGTGGGTTTCAAACCGGCTTGCAATGCAGGTATTGGGCATAACTTCTCTCCGGCGTTTTCTGTTGCCATCCCTAGCGGCAGACCTGGTGTGGTGCGGCGGCATTGCTCTGTTTGGCTGGCTGTTTATTCTGGCCCTGCGCCAAAGTCTGCTGGCTGATCTTAACCTGATGATGATGTTCTTTTAGCAGAGCGTTAAAAAACTACTCCGGAGGCCGTCTACGGCGTTGCGCGGTGCTCGCTTCTTCGCCTAACTAAAGGTTATGCCTCAGTCGCTGTGCTCCGTGCGCCTTGTATCCGGCCTTCCTCATAACGTTTTTTATATTCCTGTGAATCGGAGGATAAAATGACAAAAGCAATCACTGCACGCCAAATAAAAATGTTCCTGTTTTTCAGCTATCTCATCGTGTTGGCCTTCCTGGCCTGGTATGACCAGCCGCTTTCCACTGCAGCCCGCAACCTGATGCAGCGCCCTGAAGGTGTGGTGGCAGAGCAAGACAATGCCTACTACTACCTGATCGGCCTGCACTTTCCTGCAACCTCCGATCCTGCTGTTGAAGGTAGGGCGGTGGTGGAGTGGTATCGCACAACTCTGCTGCGGGACAAGCAGTTCAGCGATTTTTACCAGTACCCGCCTGAGTATGAAAAAAGAAGATCCGCCCTGAGGGTGAAAGAAGTCGTGCCAAGCTTCCATGAAGGCGATAAGAACGGAAAGCTGTTGGAATATGTGGCGCAGAATCCGCAAAAAATGTCGGAGTTGTTGAGGACTAACGAACTGTTGCTCAGCCGCTACCGGACTCTGTTGACCTTTCGCCAGTATCAGGAACCGCTGGAGCTTGGCATCTGGATGCCCTTGCCCAGCTCAACTGCCACGCTTGAGCTGCATAGGCTGTATCTGATGAGCCTGGGACAGCAGGCCGAACAGGGGAATCTTGCCGCTGCTGTAAACGGCGTGAAACAGGTAACCGAGTTTTGGTTGGCCCTGGCAACTAGCGATACCAGCCTAATGATGAAGTTCCATGCCTTTTCAGCCCTGCGTAGCAGCTTAAATCTGGCTGCCGAGCTTGCCAGTCACCCAAGCATCAGACCCGAACAACGACAGACATTGGCACAGGTGCTACAGTTCGATACCAACAGATTACAAGCAGTAGATGTGCTGCGGTCTGAAGTGATCTGGGCTGAACGTACCACAGCTACCTTCAGGATGCTGGCTGGTAATTCATATAATCCGGTAAACTGGTTGCTGCTGGCATGGCTGAAACCCAATACCATGATGAACCACCTGCATACCCAATATCTGCATGATAGTCAGCTTGCAAACCTATCAGCCCCGGCGCTTGTCGATCATCTGCAGAAACATGGCGTAATAGATCCGATTCAGGTACGCAAACTCGACCTGCCCTTCATCTACAGCCCCTTGGGTGAGGCGCAAACGGTCAAGAGCTACAGCTTGCAGTACACCGGCTACGCCCGCAGGGTGCATGATCTGGAAGGGATCAGGCGTTTGGCGCTGGTGAAGCTGCTGGCAAACGAAAAGAGGATAACGCCGACATCCATACCTGCGTTTCTGGCGACTGCTGGCTCCGAACTCTACAGCCCCTACACAGGCAAGCCTATGACGTGGAATAACCAGCGGAAGACCATCGGCTTTACCTCTCCGGGGACAGACAAGCCGGTGGAGATGAGGCTGTTGTGACATGATTTGGGTTGCAGCGTGTCATGTTGTGACATTCTGCAACCCTTTACCAACTGTGCACTATGATTTTGGCTGTTGTCCGACAAGGTTATCAGGCACATGTTCCATGAGTTGTGCCACTGAACAGCCGAAATAGACGCATAGCTTGTCAATATTATCTGTTGTGGTGTTATACCCCCGCTGACTGCTGATCCTCGAAAGTGTGACCTTGCTAATCCCCGTATCTCTGGCGATCGCCTCAAGCGTTATCTTCTTGCCCGTTTTGAATTTCTGCTCGGCAATCATTTCCTGCAGGTAAAACCTGATCATTGCTGCTCCCCCTGTCAGATGTCCTGTGTGCGCATATAGCATCATATGCAAAGCGATAGCAACTCGTTATTTGTTTTGTTGTCATATATGATATAATAATGCTTGACATGTTTATTTTGACTCTGGTATGGTGTATGTAACAACACAGACGGGAGGTGTCACTATGAACGCAAACGGATCGGTAACTTATCTGACCACTGAAGAATTGGCCGCCAGGCTGCACTATGCACCGCGCTATATCCTCAATTGCCTGAAGGATTCGGTGCTGTTTGAAGGGGTCCACTACATCAAGCCGTTTGGACGAAGAAAGATTCTTTACCTCTGGGAAGCGATCGAGCGGGATATGCTGGGCAGCTCAACACATCAGCTGCCGATGATACCGATGGCGAACGGAGGGGTTTGTCATGGGTAACGTGAATGTACGGAAGGAAACCGGCAAGCTGTATTTTGACTTCCGCTATCAGGGAAAGCGCTGTCGTGAGCAGACCCTGCTGGAAAACACCCCTGAAAACGTCCGCAAGATGCAGGCAATGCTGAAACGGATTGAAGCGGAAA
>DKFG01000021.1 GCA_002452325.1 Geobacter sp. UBA6802 | reverse complement strand
TTGAAGAGGTCTCCCGCAACCTGGACACCCTGACCGGCATCGTCCATCAGTCAGCCTCTGCCATGGAACAGATCACCCGCAATATCACCAGCGTCGAACGCAGTGCTGCCATCTCTCACGAGGTCTCCAGCCAGGTGCAGACTCAGACTGCTGAAGGGCGCAATGCGGTCAACGAGACCATCGGCTCCCTGGCCGAGATCCAGCACTCGGTTGAAGAATCATACGCCGGCATCACCCGTCTGGCCGAGAAGAGTTGCCGGATCGAAAATATTGTCAACGTCATCAACGACATCACCAAGCGGACCAACCTGCTGGCGCTCAACGCCTCTATCATTGCTGCTCAGGCTGGTGAGTACGGCAAGAGCTTCGGCGTGGTGGCTGACGAGATCCGCAACCTGTCGTTGCAGACCGGCCACTCCACCGGCGAGATCACTGGTATCATCGACGAAATCATGTTCGAGTCCCATCAGGCAGCCGATACCATCGCTGCCACCAAGAACCTGGTAACACGAGGGGTGGAGCTTGGCCATGTCATGGGGGAAACCTTGCAGGCGATCTATGATCGTTCGGTCTGCTCGATGGAGATGACATCGGAAATCAAGCAGGCCACCGAGGAACAGTCGATCAGTGTACAGACCGTGGCCCGCTCCATGGAGGNNCAGGCCAAGGCCACCCGCAGTATTGCCCGCTCCATCGAGACTATCAAGGAGATGGCCCACGAGATGGTGCAGTCCACCTCAAATCAGGTGGAAGACAGCCGCAAGATCAGACGAACAGTGGAGTCGGTCAGCTCTATGGTGCATGAGATGTTCGATAACATGGAGGCCCGCAGGGCTCAGTCGTCCGAGGTGGTCAAAGAGTTGGAATCAATGAAGAGCAACACCTGCCAGCTGTAATGATTGGTGTGTGTACCTGACTTATTTCACTCCGCTTTCATCCAGTACCTGAAGAACCCTGCTGGCGGAGCAGTAACTCGGCAAAATCATCTGCCGGTAACGGCTTGCTGTAGAGATACCCCTGATGCAGATTGCATCCCAAGCTGCGCAGACACCCACTTTGTTCTTCCCGTTCCACCCCTTCTGCCAGCAACTGGAACCCCAGGCTGCGTCCCATCTGCACAATGGTCATAACAATCTTGAGTTCCTTGACTCCGCTGGGCAGATCATCCACAAACGACTTGTCAATCTTCAGCAGGTCAAGCGGGAAGTGCTTCAGGTAGGCCAGCGAAGAATAGCCGGTGCCAAAGTCATCAAGCGCCAGTTTTACCCCCAACGCCTTAAGGTCATGCAGTAATGTAATGGTCTCATCCTCATACTGCATCAGGGCTGATTCAGTCAGTTCCAGTTCCAGCAGTTCTGCCGGAAAACCGCTGGTATCCAGAATATGGCGCACAACCGCAACAAAGTCGGGCTGACGAATCTGGGCCGCCGAAAGGTTGACCGCCAGGGTGACGGAGGGTAGCCCCTGATCCAGCCACTGGCGCCCCTGCAGGCAGGTTTGACGCAAGATCCACTCCCCCATCGGGATAATGCAGCCGATCTCCTCGGCCAATGGGATAAAACGCAGCGGAGAGACCAAACCCAGGGCCGGATTCTGCCAACGCATCAGCGCCTCTGCCCCCACAACTCGACCAGTGTTACTCTCAACCTGGGGCTGGTAGTAGACCCGTAGTTCCTCTTTTTCAACAGCCCGACGCAGATAATTACCCAGATTGATTCGTTCCAGGGCCTTCTCGGTCATGTCGTCACGAAAATAGGCAAATCGTCCGCGTCCCTGCTGTTTGGCCTGGTACAGGGCGGAATCTGCCTGTTGTAACAGCTCCATGGCACTCTGGCCATGGTCCGGAAAGAGGGCAATGCCGATGCTGACCCCGCTCTGTAGCTCAATGCCGTTATCAAGCCGGAACGGCTGTTGCAGTAACGCAATGATATCTTCTGCAATAAGTGGAACATGCTCCGACTGTTCCAACTCCTCAAGCAACACGATGAATTCATCACCACCCAACCGGGCCACCAGATCACTGGAACGCATCCGTTCCCGCAACCGCTTGGCTGTCAGGCGCAACAGGGCATCACCGGTCAGATGGCCGAAGCTGTCGTTAATATCCTTGAAGTGATCAAGATCAAGACAGAGCAGGGCGAGCTTCCGGTCTTTGCGCCGTGCCAACTCAATGGCCTGGGACAGGTGGTTGCAGATCAACCGGCGGTTGGGCAGGTCGGTCAGAGGATCGTGCCATTCAAGATATTCGATTTGCTGCTGGCTTTGCTTGATCCTGCTGATATCGCTGAAAACCGCGATATAGCGACTAACCGCGCCCTGGGCATCCCTGACTGAGCTTATGGAGAGCAACTCGGGGTAGACCTGTCCATCCTTACGACGATTCCATATCTCTCCCTGCCACCTGCCGCTCCCCAGCAAGGTATGCCACATGGCCTGATAGAATGAGCGATCATGACGGCCTGATTTAAGCAAACGGTGAGTCTCACCGAGTATTTCATCGGGCTGGTAGCCGGTGATTTCACAATAGGCCCGGTTGACCGAGATAATCCGTCCCTGCGCATCCGTAACCGCAATACCTTCGTTACTGTTCTCAAAAACCGTGGCGGCCAGCCCCAGTTGCTGTTGGTTCAACAGACTTTCGCGCTCCTGCTCGGCCACATCCAGGGCATAGTTCAGGTCGCTCACCAGTTCATCAAGTAACTGCAATTCTGCAGAATGGCTCAATAGTTGCGGATCATCGGCGTACAACATCAACAGGACCGGCAACGAGCGGGACGGACGGATCAGATAACGTGCCACAGCCTTGACAGGACGTTCCTGGCTGAGCAAAACTGATCCGTCAGACAAGCCGGATGCGGTATCAAACGGATGAACAACCTGACTCTCTTCGTCAGACGTAACGATACTCCCTTGTGCCTGCAGCTCCTCAATACCAATGCCGGCGCACACCGCCGGAAAAAATCCCCCCATGCCGTCCGGCAGACCGATCCAGGCCATAACAAAGCTCTGATCCGCAATCAGGGTATCGCAGACAAACTGAAACAACTCCTTGGGTTCGGGACGATGAATAATCTTCTGGTTCACCTCTGAAAGAACCCGGTACAGCCTGGTCAGGCGGGAGTTTTCCTGTTCCAGCTGTTTTTCGCGGGTGACAATCCGGGCAGAACCGACCGTGCCGATCAGCTTTCCATCGGCATCGTACAGTGGGGCTTTATAGACATCCAGGCAGAGTAATACCCCCTTGACCATGCCGTACTCTTGAAACTGCATCGGCTGACGGGTCGCCAGGGTGGTTTCATCGGAGCGGCTGCAAAGGTCGCTGAAACGATACCAATCCGGATTGTCGGGGTTTTCGGCGATGATCCTGGCAGCAAAGATATCATGGGATTTACCCAGCGGCTCGTCGGGGGTATCCGGAAACAGCAGGGTCTCGTTATTGGCCTTGTTACTGAACAGAAAACGATGCTGCAGGTCCTTGGCCCAGATCAGGTCCGGCACATTGTCACTGATGTTCTGTAAGAGCCGGGCAGTGGCCCGGTGACCGGCAAGAGCTACCTTCAATTCCTGTTCAGTATGCTGGCGAATTGCAATCTCCTGCTCAAGAGTCAGGGCCTGTTCGTGCAGCTGTTCCATCTGAATGCTCAACTCGTGCTGTTGATGATCCAGACGTTCCTGCATCCGGTTAAAACTTGCCGCCAGCAGCTGCAGTTCTCTCGCAGAATTTTTGTTCAACGCAAACTGACGTTCAGCCCCCTGTTTCCCGTCAAGCTGCTCCAGGTGTTCGGTAAAATGTACCAGGGGGGTGGTGATGGAACGTAAGGCCAGCCAGGAAACAGCCACGGCCACGGCCCCTATAAAGATCACCATCGAAACCAGCACAATAGCTGCCCGCCTCGCCGGGCCAAACGCCTCCTGTTCCGGGATGTTGGAGGCAAGAATCCACGGGGCATTCTGAATCTGGCGGAAGCTGGCCACCATCGGCAAGCCACGGGAGTTGACCGTTCTGCCGGTTCCTTCCCAGCCGGTCAGGGCCTTGTCAAACAGGTGGTTCACCCCGGGCGGCACATCCTGTTGCATGATCCGTGCAGGTTCGGGATGTACCAGCATGGTACGGTCTTTGGCGTAGAGATACAGGTAGCCGCTTGCTCCGATATGGTGACGGGTGATGGAGCCGATGACATTGTCACCATCAAGACGCAGACCACCGCAGAGGATACCGACCACTCGCCCGGTCCGGTCATGTACCGGAGCAGAAAATTGTACTACCGAATGATGGGGTGGTCTGGTGGAGCGAAAGGGTGCCGAGATAGTAACGTCCGGCGAAGCAAACGCCTGGGTAAAGGCGGGGTGCTGACTGAAGTCAAAAATGGTGCGGTTTGGCTGCGGTGGTGTCTCGGCAATCAATAATCCATCGGCATTCAGTATCGCCAGACCGTCATCAAAGATCTGGGCAATACCGACCCGATTTTCAAGGAAACGCAGGGCTGCGGCAGGATTTTGTATTGCCTCCGGCGGCATAACCCCGGCAACCGCTGTCAATTGCGTCTTGGCCAGGGAAAGCTTGGCGTCTATCTCCGATTGAATGGCGCTCAACAGCGTAGATTGCTGGGTATCCAGCATCGAGATCAGATTCCAACGGTAAAACGGCAACATTACCGCTGCAATACTGATCAGCAGACAGAGCCCGCTTGCCAGCATCAAGACCGTCAGCCGTCCCTTGATTCCCATAGCATGTAACTTTTCAAGCAAGCGCATATAATCCGTCTCCATGCTGATAGCTGCAGCACTGTAGCGCAACTGACAACAGATAGTACAGAAAAGTTTAGTGAAACTTTTTTAAGGGGATCAACGAATCCAGCCCAGCAGAATTGCCGTAGCGCTGCCTGCAGAAACAAGTACCCAGAGGGTAACCCCCTGGGCCAACGGCTTGATGCCGGTCTTGCCCAGCACCNNCGATCAGAAACAGCGTCACCACCAGGCTTTGCCTGGCCACACTGTTCAGTGGATGCCAGAGCTGTTCAAACTGCGGCAGAGTGGTCTTAATAGCGGCTGCAGCAATAAAGCCAAAGATAAAGAACGGAAACGGTGCCTTGCCTTCCGACTTGGTAAACCAGGCAG
>DKFG01000193.1:3231-4553 GCA_002452325.1 Geobacter sp. UBA6802 | reverse complement strand
TCTTGCCCAGGCCGGGCGGACCGTACAGCAGCAGATGGTCCAGGGCCTCGCCCCGGCCCCGGGCCGCATCGATAAACAGCTTCAGATTCTCCCGAATCTTTTCCTGACCCACGTAATCCTGCAGGGTTCGTGGGCGCAGGGTAGCGTCAAACTGCTGGTCGTCATCGCGGCGTTGTGGTGAGATCGTGCGTTCCATGGGGCGAACTATGACCGAATTTTGCCTGCTTGTCAAAGGAGCCGGGAACATGCTAGAACGAGGCAGCCTCGCCTGTTTGCTGCGGGGCCTTTTTATCGAACGGGGAAACTATGTATGACGCGTGAACTGACCATTGGAACGGTCAAGATCGGGGGAGGGCGACCACTGGTCCTGATTGCCGGCCCCTGTGTGATCGAGAGTGAAGACGCATCCCTGCGTCATGCCGAGAAGCTGATGACCATCTGCAACGGCCTGGGGATGCCGCTGATCTTCAAATCATCCTACGACAAGGCCAACCGGACCTCGATCTCCTCATTTAGAGGCCCTGGTCTTGATGAGGGGTTGCGGATTTTGGACAAGGTAAAGCAGAACCTGGGGGTGCCGGTGCTGTCCGATATCCACTCNNCCCAGGTGCTGGATGTGTTGCAGATCCCGGCCTTTCTCTGCCGTCAGACGGATCTGGTGGTTGCTGCCGCCCGGACCGGCAAGGTGGTGAATGTCAAAAAAGGGCAGTTTCTGGCACCGTGGGACATGCGTAACGTGGTGGGCAAGGTGGCGGCCTGCGGCAATGAGAATATCATCCTCACCGAACGGGGTGCCTCCTTTGGCTACAACAACCTGGTGGTGGATATGCGCTCCTTTCCGGTGATGCGCGGGTTTGGCTATCCTGTCGTATTTGATGCCACCCACAGCGTACAGCTGCCGGGCGGTCAGGGTGACTCATCCGGCGGCCAGCGGGAGTTTGTCGAAACCCTCTCCCGTGCTGCTGTAGCCACCGGTATTGACGGCATATTTATGGAGGTGCATGAAGACCCGGCCTGTGCCCTGTGTGACGGCCCCAATTCGATCCCGCTGGCTGAACTGCCGGCGCTGCTCAAACGCCTGCAGGCCCTAGATGCGGTGGTGCGATGAGAATGCTGGTTGAGGCACGTAAGCTGATCCAGGCCGAGGCAGCTGCCGTGGCAGCCCTGGCTGACCGTCTGGACAGCTCCTTTGAACAGGCCGTGCAGATGATTCTGGATTGCCGGGGGCGGGTGGTGGTGACCGGCATGGGTAAATCAGGGCTGGTGGGGCAGAAGATCGCCTCAACCATGGCCTCCACCGGCACACCGGCCTTTTTTCTGCA
>DKFG01000193.1:0-3221 GCA_002452325.1 Geobacter sp. UBA6802 | reverse complement strand
TGGTGATCGCCATCTCCAACAGCGGTGAGACTGAAGAGCTGCTGCGTATCCTGCCGACCATCAAGCGACTGGGGGCGCGGCTGATCGCCATGAGCGGTAATGCCGCCTCTAACCTGGCCCGTTCGGCTGACCTGTTTCTGGATGTCTCGGTGGCTGAAGAGGCCTGCCCCCTGGGGTTGGCCCCCACCTCATCCACCACCGCCACCCTGGCCATGGGAGATGCCCTGGCCGTTGTGTTGTTGGTTGAGCGTGGGTTCAAGGCCGAAGATTTTGCCATCTTTCATCCGGGTGGCTCTTTAGGCAAAAAGCTGCTGCTGCGGGTGGGAGATCTGATGCATACCGGCGAGGCAATTCCGCTGGTTTCGGAGACCACCCTGATGAAGGAGGCGCTGTTCGTGATCACCGCAAAAGGGTTGGGCGTGACCGGCGTTACTGATGAAGCCGGGACGCTGCTGGGGGTTATCACCGACGGCGATCTGCGCCGGAGCCTGGAGCGGGGTGAGGATATTCTGCACAGCACAGCCGGCAGCCTGATGCACCGTAATCCAAAACGGATCCTGCAGCGTGAACTGGCCGCCGCTGCCCTGCAGATCATGGAGCGCCACGCCATCACTACCCTGTTTGTGTTTGAGCAGGAACAGGACCAGCAGCCCTGCGGTATTATTCACCTGCACGACATCCTCAAGGCCGGCATCGCATGAATGAAAAATTAAAACATATTGAGCTGTTGCTGCTTGACGTGGACGGCGTTATGACCGACGGACGTATCATCTGGGATGCCAACGGCACCGAGATCAAGTTCTTCAATGTCAAGGACGGTCACGGTATCAAGCTGGTGCAGCGGGCCGGTATCCAGGTCGGGATCATTACCGGTCGGGTCTCGCCGGTGGTGGATTTGCGGGCAAAGGAGCTGGGGATCGAGATCCTGTATCAGGGGGCACTGAGGAAGCAGGATCGCTACGACGACATCAAGCAGCGTACCGGCCTGGCCGACCACCAGATCGCCTATATGGGGGATGACGTGATTGATGTGCCGGTGATGCGGCGGGTGGGCTTTTCCGCTGCACCGGCTGATGCCCTGGCTGAGGTGCGGGCGGTTGCCGATTATGTGAGCCAGGCCCGGGGCGGCTGGGGTGCGGTGCGTGAACTGTGCGACCTGCTGCTGAAAGGACGCGGTGCTTGGCAGGAGCTGGTGGTTGATCGTTACGAACTGTGAAGGCTTTTATACAAACTCTGTGCCAAAGGGTCGTTTTGTGCGGCGTAACCTCTGGACAGGGTCAGGTTCCGATGCTATAGTGCCGCCATGAAGATGCCGAGCACCAGGCAGATCAGACGGATTCTGGCAACGGTCATTGTGATCATAGCGGTGGCCCTGGCAGGGGCTGTTCTGATCCGGCAGCTCCGTTCTCCTTCCCCTGTATCTGTTGAGCGTCCCACTTCCCCAGAAATAGATATGGCGATCAACCGCCTGCAATTCTCAGAGATGCGCGGCAGTGAAAAGCTCTGGGATCTGGCGGCTGAGCGTGCCGAGTATGACAAGGATACCGGCACTGCGCAGCTGGAAATCGTAAAGGCCGATATCTACGAAGGTAAGGCTGGCGGCATGGAGATCACCTCAAAAACCGGCACCTTTGACGAGAAGGCCAAGCTGGTGCAGATGCGTACCAAGGTGCATGTGGTGACCCAAAAGGGGATGGTGCTGGATACCGACCAGCTTGAGTATCGTACCGGTCCGGGGGTAATAACCACTACCAGCCCGGTGACCGTGCGGGATGGGCGACTAACGTTGCATGCCCGTGGTATGACCATGTCGTTGCATGAGGAGACGGTTCGTTTCAGCGGGCCGGTTGATGCTGTTATTGAGGGATACCATGCCAAAAAATAGTCAGACTGTGCTGCTGGTGCTGGTACTGCTGCTGTTCTGCACTGCACCGGCACTTTCATCTGCACCACAACCCTCCGACGGAACGGCTGCTGCACGCAAGGATCGCTCCAGCAAGCCGATCAACATCAAGGCTGATGACCTGAAGGCTGATAACAAGGGCAAGACCGCCATCTTTACCGGTCGGGTGGTGGCACGTCAGGAAGATGTCACCATTTATTCAGACAAGCTGATCATCTACTACGGCGATGGGCAGGATGAGGTGGACAAGATCGAGGCGATCGGCTCAGTACGGATCCTGCAGACCAACCGGATCGGTACCGGTGGACATGCCCTGTATGAGAGCAGGGAGGGGAAGATCACCCTTTCCGGTAATCCCAAGGTGACGCAGGACAAGGATTCCATCACCGGCAAGGTGATTGTCTACTATCTGGATGATGATCGCAGTGTGGTTATCGGCGGCGAAAACGCCAGGGTTGAAGCGGTGATTCACCCCACTAAATCAGGTGCCACCCTGAAAAAGCATGACGCAAAAAAACAGCCATAGCAGAAATCTGTGCGCCGAAGGTCTGTGCAAGACCTATGGCCGCCGTCAGGTGGTGCGGGGGGTGAACCTGTCACTTGACTCCGGGCAGGTGATCGGTTTGCTCGGACCCAACGGCGCCGGTAAAACCACCACATTCTACATGATGGTGGGACTGACGCGGCCCGATGGCGGTCAGGTCCGGCTGGACGGGGATGAAATCACTGAGCTGCCGATGCATCAACGGGCACGGCGCGGTATCAGTTACCTGCCCCAGGAGGCGTCGGTCTTCCGGAAGCTATCGGTCCGTGATAACCTGCTGGCTATCCTCGAGACCACCGAGCCGGACCGGGAGCTGCAACAGCACCGCGCCCAGGAGCTGCTGGAGGAGTTTGGTATCACCCATGTTGCGGATACCAAAGGATATGCACTTTCAGGCGGTGAGCGCAGGCGGGTGGAGATCGCACGGGCCTTGATCACCAGACCGGCATTTATACTGCTGGATGAGCCATTTGCCGGGATTGACCCGATTGCCGTGGCAGATATTCAACAGTTGATTATCGGCTTGAAAGCCCGCAATATCGGCGTTCTGATCTCCGATCATAATGTGCGCGAGACCCTGGGTGTCTGTGATGCCGCCTATATTGTCAGCGCAGGCGAGGTGCTGGAGTTCGGTACGCCGGAACAGATTGCAGAGAGTAAAAAGGCCCGGGAGATTTATCTGGGCGAGGATTTCAAACTCTAACGTCCGCAAGGAGCAGTCATGGCGATGGAGATGCGCCAACAACTGAAGATGACGCAGCAACTGGTGATGAC
>DKFG01000303.1:4791-5189 GCA_002452325.1 Geobacter sp. UBA6802 | reverse complement strand
TGTCGTGGATCGCCAGGGCAGACCAAAGGCCGAACTGTGGCTCGCTCATTCCCAGCAGATGTCCCAGGGGCGGGAACAGTATCAGGGCAATGGAGTTAAGGGTGAAGATGGTTGCCAGGGCCACCCCGGTTTCATCTGCTTCTGCCTTGATCACCGGTGCCATGGCAGCAATGGCACTGCNNGATGGCGGTGCCGAATGAGATCAGGATCGAGGTGCGTTGCGGGGTTTTGAACAATCGACCCAACAGCCAGCCCGCCAGCATGGTAAGGCTGATGCTGATGGCGGTATAGAGAAAGGCGTCTTTGCCGGTTTGCAGGATTACCGGCAGGTTGATACCGAATCCCAGCCCCACCACCGATGCCTGTAGCAGCCGTCTGCTCCAGGTTGAGGTGCTGTT
>DKFG01000303.1:428-4730 GCA_002452325.1 Geobacter sp. UBA6802 | reverse complement strand
TACCGGGCATGCTGCGCTCCTTTTTCACACGAGATTGATTGCTACTGTAGTTGAAAATGTCTATAACGGGAACCATTCATCCGATTTTCCCGGAGCCTCAAACTAACGCCCTGCAACCCTGGATCGCGAACAGGCTCTACAGCGGAAGCAGATTTTCTGCTTTTCCAGAGACGGGATGATACCTGCCATGTTTGCGCTACATTGAAACAAAGGAGAATATGAGCAGATGAAAACAGCTGCAACCATTGCCCTGTTCTGTGCCGGTGGTGGGCTGACCCGCTACTACCTGTCCGGGTGGGTCTACAGTCTGCTGGGCCGGGCCTTCCCCTACGGTACTTTTGTGGTTAATAGCATCGGCGCTTACTTCATCGGACTGATCATGGAGTTTGCCCTGCGTAGCACCATGATTCCCGACACCCTGCGGATTGGTCTGACAGTTGGCTTTCTGGGAGGGCTGACCACCTTTTCAACCTTCAGCTATGAGACATTCAAGCTGCTGGAAGATGGTCAGTTTGTGATGGCATTTGTCAATGTACTGGCCAGTGTGGCGGTCTGTCTGCTGTGTACCTGGCTGGGAATTATCACGGTTCGTTCATTGGCGTAGTTACCTTAACGCAAAGAGGCATGAGTCGCGCTTCGACTCCGCTCAGCGTACAAAATCTGTTCCCTGAGCGGAGTCGAAGGGAGCTTACACAGAAGGAGATGGTCACATGTCCAAGCTGATCGGTGAACAACAACTGATGCGGATCTTTATCGGTGAAAGCGATCGTCATGGCCATCGCCCGCTCTATGAGGCGCTGGTAGAGCTGTTGCGCAAGGAAGGATTTGCCGGTGCCACGGTGCTGCGTGGCGTCTGCGGGTTTGGGGCCAATCGGGTCTATCACACCCAGAAGCTGCTGGATCTGTCGGCTGACATGCCGATAGTCATCGAGGTGGTGGATAGTCAGGAGAAGATAAACGCCATTATGCCGCAGATTGACGCTATGATGGGCGGTGGTATGATTACCTTGGAGAAGGTGGCCGTGATCAAGTACTCCCACAAATAGCAGCAGGGATAAGGAGGTTGTGATGCTCTATTCGGAAGAGGTTGAGAAGATGACCTGTGTGGCCAAGGGGCCCAATCACGGACCCGCGCCGATCCCGCAGGAAGGCCGCTGGACCCAGGCCAAAGAGGTTAGGGATATTGCCGGTCTGACCCACGGGGTGGGCTGGTGCGCCCCGCAACAGGGGGCCTGCAAGCTGACCCTGAACGTGAAAGACGGCATCATTGAAGAGGCGCTGGTGGAGACCCTGGGCTGTTCCGGTATGACCCACTCGGCAGCCATGGCAGCGGAGATACTGCCGGGCAAGACCATTCTGGAGGCGCTGAATACCGACCTGGTCTGCGATGCCATCAATACCGCCATGCGGGAGCTGTTCCTGCAGATCGTCTATGGCCGTTCCCAGACCGCTTTTTCCGAGGGTGGGCTGCCGATTGGCGCCGGTCTTGAAGACCTGGGCAAGGGGCTGCGCAGTCAGATCGGCACCATGTACGGCACGGTTGCCAAAGGGGTGCGCTACCTGGAGATGGCCGAGGGGTATGTGACCCGTCTGGCACTGGACGATAACAGCGAGGTGATCGGCTACGAGTTTGTGCATCTGGGTAAGATGATGGAGATGATCCACAAGGGGATGGATGCCAATGAGGCGTTGGCCAAGGCAACTGCCAGTTATGGCCGTTTTGACGAGGCTGTCCGTACCATTAACCCACGGCACGAATAAACAGGGAGGAAGCTGCTATGGCACTGTTTGAAGGATATGAGCGCAGGATTGACAAGATTACACCCGTGCTGGCCAACTACGGCATCGCTTCACTGGAAGAGGCCCGTGCATTGTGCGAGGCAAAGGGAGTGGATGTTTATACGATTGTGAAAGGGATTCAGCCGATCTGCTTTGAAAACGCCTGTTGGGCCTATATTCTGGGGGGCGCCATCGCCCTGAAAAAAGGAGAGACAAAGGCGGTGGAGATTGCCCGTTCATTGGGAGAGGGGCTGCAGGCCTTCTGTATCCCCGGCTCGGTTGCAGAGGATCGCAAGGTGGGGATCGGCCACGGTAACCTGGCCTCCATGCTGTTGTCTGAGGAAACCAAATGCTTTGCCTTCCTGGCCGGCCATGAGTCCTTTGCCGCAGCAGAAGGGGCGATCGGTCTGGCAAAATCAGCCAACAAGGCCCGCACAGAACCGCTGCGGGTAATCCTGAATGGCCTGGGCAAGGATGCAGCCCAGATCATCTCCCGTATCAACGGTTTTACTTATGTGCAGACGCAGTTTGATTATGCCAGCGGTGATCTGGCCATTGTGCGCGAGGTGGCTTACTCCAAGGGAGAAAAGGCCAAGGTACGCTGCTACGGCGCCGATGATGTGCGGGAAGGGGTTGCCATCAATCATCACGAGGGGGTGGATGTTTCCATTACCGGCAACTCCACCAACCCGACCCGTTTTCAGCATCCGGTGGCCGGGACCTACAAGAAGGAATGCCAGGAACAGGGCAAGAAGTACTTCTCGGTGGCCTCCGGCGGCGGGACGGGACGGACGCTGCATCCTGATAACATGGCAGCCGGACCGGCCTCCTACGGCATGACCGACACCATGGGCAGAATGCATTCAGATGCCCAGTTTGCCGGTTCGTCGTCGGTTCCTGCCCATGTGGAGATGATGGGATTTCTGGGCATGGGCAACAACCCGATGGTGGGGGCTTCAGTGGCTGTTGCGGTTGCCCTGGAAGGGGCGCATGGGTAGGTTTACGTAAAACAATGTGTTGTTTCCTGAGAAAACAGTGGCATTCAAATTTTTGAATGTGCTAATGTGTCACCGTTTTTATGGCAGCCACCCGTCTGGGAGCTGATCAATAGCTGTAGAACCTGCAAAGACATACCGCCCGGATTTGTTGTTCTGTACAAACCGGGACGGACGGAACATGGAACCTGCCGTTGCACCTGATGCAGCTGGTTTGTGGTAACAGGCACACCGTCCCTTGGTGTGCCTGTTTTATTGTGGAGTCCTGGCATGCGTAAGAAGATCACCATACCTGAAATACTGCTGATGAAGCAGGAACGACGTAAAGTGACGGTGCTGACCGCCTACGATTACCCGACCGCCCGTCTGGTTGATGCCGGTGGGGTGGATGTCATCCTGGTGGGTGATTCTGCCGGTGTGGTGGTTGCCGGTCATGAAAACACCCTGCCGGTGACCATGGATGAGATGCTCTATCATGTCAAGGCGGTGGTGCGGGCCAAGCCCAAGGCGCTGGTGATTGCCGACATGCCGTTCATGGCCTGTCAGTGCGGCGTGATTGAAGCCCTGAAAAACTGTGGCCGGATGCTGCAGGAAGGCGGGGCCGAGGCGGTCAAGATTGAAGGCGGTACCAACATGGTCCCGATCATCCAGGCCATTACCGAGATGGATATCCCGGTGATGGGGCATGTGGGGCTGACCCCCCAGTCAGTCCACCGGATGGGTGGCTACAAGGTGCAGGGGCGTAAGGATCAGGCCGAACGGATTCTGGAAGATGCCCACGCGGTACAGGAGGCTGGCGCCTTTGCCGTGGTGCTGGAGGGGATTCCGGCCAAGCTGGCGGCCCGGATTACCGAGATGCTGGATATCCCCACCATCGGTATCGGCGCAGGCCCGGCCTGCGATGGTCAGGTGCTGGTGATCCACGATATTCTGGGGCTGTGTGAGAAGTATTCCCCCAAGTTTGTCAAGCGCTATGCCGACCTTGCGCCGGTTATTACCGAGGCAGCACGACAGTACGTGTCAGAAGTAAAGCATGGAACCTTCCCGACTGAGGAGCATTCATTCTCGTGAAACTGATCCATGATGTTCTGGAAATGCAGCAGACGGTTTTGGGGCTGAAGCGTCAGGGCAAGCGGATTGCCTTTGTGCCGACCATGGGTTTTCTGCATGAAGGGCATGCTTCATTGATGCGGGAAGGACGCAGACGGGGCGACATCCTGGTGCTCTCGATCTTTGTCAACCCGACCCAGTTCGGCCCGAATGAAGATCTTGACAACTATCCCCGCAATCTTGAAGGTGATTGTGCCTTGGCAGAGGCCTGCGGGGTGGATTATCTCTTTGCACCTACAGCAGGCGGTATGTATCCCGGCGGCTTCCAGACCACCGTCAGCCTCGGCCCTCTCACCGAACCGCTCTGCGGGGCAAGCCGCCCCGGCCACTTTAACGGCGTGGCAGTGGTGGTAACCAAACTGTTCGGCATTATCCAACCTGACGTCGCCCTGTTCGGCAAGAAGGATTTCCAGCAGCT
>DKFG01000303.1:0-399 GCA_002452325.1 Geobacter sp. UBA6802 | reverse complement strand
GTGGGGATGCCGATTGTGCGGGAGCAGGACGGTCTGGCCATGTCTTCCCGCAACAGCTATCTTTTACCAGAACAGCGGCAACAGGCACTCTGCCTGTATCAGGCAATCCAACGTGTACGGGAGCTGTTTGCAGCCGGTGAGACCTCTGCCGAGTGCCTGCTCTCTGCGGCACGGCAGCAGATTGAAACAGTGCCTGGGGCAGTCATTGATTACCTTGAGCTGCGGGATGGCATTACACTGGGATCAGTAACACAGGCCGCTCCCGGCACNNTTGCTGGCCCTGGCAGTCAAGATCGGCACCACCCGCCTGATCGACAACACCGTACTGGGGGAAGCCCCCTGATGCCGCATCGCGCCCTTGCCAACCTGCAAAACCTCTACCGGATCTTTACCGTGCCG
>DKFG01000171.1 GCA_002452325.1 Geobacter sp. UBA6802 | reverse complement strand
GCTTGCTGCCGAACGCTGGCAGTATATAGTTATCAAGCCTCCCCTTGATTGATACAGCGTGACTCGCTACCCATTCGGGACGGCGTTTCTCAAACCATTCACGGGCCACCACCCCAAAGACAGACGCTGCAGCCACAATAGCAGCCTCTTGCACCGCTTTTTTAATGGCTGCCGGGTCTTGACCATTGGCAAGCAGCTTACGTGCATCCTCACGGCGTTGACGTGCATCAGCCAGGGTGACGGCTGGATACTGCCCCAGGGCAATAGTCTTGCGTTTGTCACCTATCCGATAATCTAACCGCCACAATTTGCCGCCGGTTGGAGTTACCAGAAGAAACAGGCCATAGCCATCTGTCAGTTTGTATTCGTTTTCTTTGGGCTTGGCATTTCTTACTTGAACATCAGAAAGGGGGGTTATTCGCTTTGGCATGGCTGCTGTCCTTTTGGTTTTGGAGTTATCCGTTTTGGAGTTACCAGCCAGCACTGGCAAACATAACTCCAAACAACCTAGATTTCAGCATACTGCTATGGATCGCATTGGACAAGAGAAAAAGAAAAAGCCCCGTATTTCAGGGGCTTTATGGACTGCTCTGGACTGCTCCAGATTGTTGTATGGCGGAGGGGCAGGGATTCGAACCCTAGGTACCTTGCGGTACAACAGATTTCGAGTCTGTCACCTTCGACCTCTCGGACACCCCTCCAGTGAAACAAACGGCCCGATCGCTCAGGCCGTGTAATGCTATACATCAAGCCGCTACAAAACTCAACCCTGACCTTTTCCTGCACGTCGCTTTCTCCGCAGTTCAGCAAAAAAAGCAGACAACATGCCGGAACACTCCTGCTCCCGGACCCGCGCAATCAGCTCTACTTGGTGGTTCAAACGAACATCGTCTGCAAGATCATACAGAGAGCCGGCAGCACCACCCTTTGGATCGTAGCAGCCAAAGACAACCGTTGGAATACGGGCCAGAATGATCGCTCCCATGCACATCAGGCAGGGTTCCAGCGTAACGTACAGGGTAGTATCCAGAAGTCGCCAGGAACCGAGGCGACGTGCTGCCTTGCGGATTGCCAGCAGTTCTGCGTGGGCAGCCGGATCCTGCTTGGTCTCCCGCAGGTTATGAGCACGGGCGATAACTCTGCCATTTTGCACAATCACGCAACCAATCGGTACCTCATCAATCAGCTCTGCTTTGTGAGCCTGGGCCAACGCCTTGCCCATCCAGTAATCATGCCCACGCTCCACCTAGCTTTTCCCCATCATGCCCCGGATGGCTGCCGGCAGGTCTGCCGGTAATACCACCATTTTAGAGTTTGGCGAGGTGGCCATTTTACTGATGGCGTTAATATAGCGGTCACCCAGCAGAAAAAGTGTCGGCAGATCCCGCTCCTTAACGGCCTCACTGATATCGGAGATAGCCCGTGATGATGCCTGGGCCAATCTCACTTGGGCCTCGGCCTCACGCTTGGCTGCCTCAAGCTTGCCGTCAGCCTCTCGAATCATGGCTTCACGCTTGCCTTCCGCTTCAAGAATCGTGGCCTGTTTGAAGCGGTCGGCACTTGCCTGCTGCTCCATTGCCCGCTGCATCGACTCAGACGGCTTGATGTCCTGAATCTCGACAGACTGGACATAGATACCCCAAGTGGCAACCTCTTTGGCAATATTTTCCTGTAGCCGGGCCTTGATATGCTCCCGTTCTGAAAGTGCGTTGTTCAGATCCATCTGACCGATAATGGCCCGTAAAGAGGTCATAACCAGGTTCTGGATGGCGTATTCGTAGTTCTGGATCTCATACACCGCACGGGTGGGATCAGTGACTTTGATAAACGCCACCGCATTGGTAATGATCACCGCATTGTCCTTGGTGATTACCTCCTGTGAGCCGATTGAAAGCACATCTCCCTTGGTGGACACCCGATACGAGACATTATCCACATACGGAATGATGAAGTTGAGGCCTGGCTTGAGGGTCTTGTGGAATTTACCCAACCGCTCCACGACCCATTCCTGCCCCTGCGGTACCGTCTTAACTCCCGCAAAAATAGTTGCAGCCACAACGACCAAAAGGACAACAACAACGGTTAATGCCGGCATGCTAACCTCCTTTTAAATTTTTCTTACCTTCAGGATCTGCCCTTCAATATCATCAACAACAACAGAATCACCAACCGCCAAGGGCTCTTCGCTGAAGCAGGTCCATTCATCAGCCCCCAAGAGTGAGATACGAAAACGTACTCGCCCTTTTGCATAGCTGTCACCGGTCCCCTTGATAATAATACCGGTTTCGCCAATGACACCTTCCTTGGAAAGTCCGGCATGGGTACGATCACCCTTTGGTTTAAGATACTTGAACCAGAGAACCGTAAAAACAACTGAGGAGCAAATCCAGACCAGCACCTGCACCCAGTCCGAGAGTGAGGGCAGTAAGGCAATCAGCAAACCGGTCAACAGCGCTCCAAGACCGAACCAGATAATGGTAAAGGAGGGAATGACCAGCTCAAGCCCGATCAAAGTAAATCCAAGCAGAATCCAGTACCACCATTCCAGTTTCATGATCGCCTCCAAGATCGTTGCAGTTCTGTCTGATAAGTATAGCAGAAGATTTGATGCTGAAAAGGTACTACACCGCAAAAGTCAAAAACTGATTGCATTCAACCTGACCCAATGGAATAATGGAAACAGAGAAAGGAGGTGTTCTCATGGAAGTAAGCTCAGTTGCAGGTGCTGCCAGCATGATGAAAACATCACAAACTCAGCAGGCACTCTCAGCCTCAATGATCAAAATGAATGCTGACTCACAGAATCAGATTGCTGAAATGGTAAAGAAAAACGTTCAGCAGATGCCTCAGCCAGCACAGAATTCTGGCCAAGGCTTTTCTACCTACGCCTAAAAGAGAGTATATCTTCATCCGGCTTGGTGCTGCAACGGCAGCATCAAGCCGCTATTCCACAGATTGCTCCAAAATGTAGGGCAAAATGTAGGTCAGTGCGAATACACGAAAAAACCGGTCAAAATTCGATAAGAATTTCAACCGGTTAGTATCTAATGGGAAGACGAGCCTCACATTGTCTTGTAACCACCTTAAATCATAATACATTCAAATTGACTGTTTTTATGATACCACCAAATATACCACTAAACAAGCACGTTGTTTCCTTATCCTGTCGGGTCAATCATCTTGCGGATATCAAGAACGTTCCAGCAGGTAGTACGCTCACCAAGTTTTATTGGTTGCGGATAACGACCAGATTTCACGCCAGCCCACCAGGTTGATTTGCTCACAGGGATAATCGGCGGTATTCCCTTCTTCTTGTCTCCCAGGATTTGCGACAATCTCACCAGACCGGTTTCGGGGAGTATGTTGTTGATTGTTGTTTGCATAGTCTCTCCCTTAGAATGGCAGATCATCGGAGTTGTCAGTTACGTTGTCGTATGACAGTTCCCGGTCAACGTTAGCCATTTCAGTCTGGATCATTTCAAGTAGTTCCTTGCCGACCTTGTGGGATACCCCTGGTTTCTGGCAGATGTTGCCGTTCTTATCCTTCCAGATACGGGGACGGCAGGGCGGAGGCAGCGACAGGCCCCAATCGGCAACATAGCCGCCATTCTGCTTTATGTTCCATTCAAGGCGGTCTTTGATGTTCAGGAAGGCTTTTCTCTTACCCCTGCCATAGAAGTCCAGCTTTTGCGGTTTGGAACCGTCTATAAGGTTCTGTGTCATGCCGTAGCGTTTCCCCTCAATGGTGCTGGTGGCTTTCTTCATGTATTTGAGCAGGTAGTTAACAGCGTGTTCCTGATTGTTCAGCCGTTTGATGTTGACGCTGTTGGAAGCCTGCCCCCAGATTTTGACCAGCCATTTAACGTCTATGAACTGCCGGTCAACCAGGATATGGAAATGAATGTTCTGGGTGTTCTGTTCCTGTATTTCAGCTACCCAGATGTAACTGATCCGCCAATCATCATTGCCGGTCTTATCTGCCAAACGGTCATATGCTTTCTTGAGGGTGTTCAGGAATTGCTTGAAACGCTTCTTAGCCCATTCCTGATCAACGCTGCCTGATTCGGTAAGCTCTGAAAGCTTTGGATCAAAGGTAAGGGTGACAAAGAGCTTGAAAGAGGTGATTTTGCTTTCAACAGCACGCCTGATCGTTTTTCTGGCTTGTTTGGTGAACTTGTGGGAGATGATCTTTCCTTTACGGCCAGGGGCATGCTTGACGCCCCGTGAATAGCAGCCACCGGTTATCTCACCGCTTGGAAAGATATTGAGACAAGCCCCGACACCGAAACCTTCTGATTCTTCATAATCAAGGACTGTTTGGATTTGATCCCAGGTAAGTGAACTGAAATCACGGCGAGAGGTCTGGAGGATGTGATCTAGTTTGCTTGTCAGACTTTCTGAACTGTTATCAAGTTCAAGAGGCGGAGGCGGTTCCGGTGGACAATACGCCTCCATACCGGGCAACGGCGGATGATAACCACGCCGATAATCCGGCGTGTGTCCTGGCCATACAGCAGTTATGTCAGCCGAGCTGACATAAGCAGCCGTATGGCCAGGGTCGTTTAAAGGCTTTTCAGTTGGTGACGGTTGTTCTTCGTGGTGCGGATTGGTGGATGGTTGAAACATAAAAACCCCCTGCAAAGTTTGAATTTGCAAGGGATTCTGTTGATTTCAGGAACAGGGGGCGCGGAAAGGGATTTATTTATTGAATTCCGGTCTTTGGAACACTTTATGCTAGGGGATGCTGTTATTGATTACTGATTTACGAAAAGGCTCACCAGTTGGCAGATCATAGTCATGATCATCGCCCTTGTCCTGGCTGTAGGCGTCAAACAAGGCTCCGACCGTGGGATAGTCCATGTCATATCCCAGAGCATGACTAAGGCTGTGTATGATGCCAGCCAAGCGGTATTTTGATCGTCTACGGGCTTCTTCAATGTTGGCGTAATTGGTGAAAGCGAGCTTGAGAGGGGCCGCCATCAGACGTTCATAGTCGTTTGTCTTGTTGGAGAACTTCAGGGCCAGGATATGCTGGGCTATGGCTGGTTCATAGGAGATTGCAGCATCAAGTTTGAGTAGCTTTTCAATGGCATTAATATCGCCGGAGACAGCTTGCTTGTAAAGGATGTAAGGGCTTGTCTGGTGAAGCAGCAGGCAGGGGACAGCGATAAAGAAACAAAAGCCCAGTTCCTGTTCATGTGCATCAATAAATTGCTGCATTCTGGTGCGTCCATCAGGATCAAGGGGCAACTCTTTAAGATCGTCCGTAATGTCCTTAAGCGTATGATCATGCAAGTCCTGCATGAAATCCTGCCAGTACTTCACACCTTCCGGGGTTGGTTTTGCTGTTTTGAAGTACTCTGGGTTTCTCTGTAAGGTTTTGAGAAGTCTACGGGCAATCAAGGCAAACTCGACCAGCCGGGAGCCAAGCGGATGAAATCCAGTAATCAGGTTACCAAAAGCAGTGATTGACTTACGTGGAGAACGGTACAGGCTAAACCAGCATGAAAGCTCCGGCATCGGAAACTGACGACCGAACAGACGGCGGTCTTTCGCCTGGGGAAGAGCTTCATACAGGTCATCAGAGAAGGAGACAAGCTGGATTGCCAGGGTTGCAACAAGTGGCGGTCTGTTCTTGGCCCATTGTTTGACAGCAAGCATTGGGACTCCTGAGGGCATACAGGTTGATAAGTTGCAGATTCATGATATATGTCTGCAAACGGATTTCCAAGTGCCGTGTTGCTTAAACGGGGGATGGGCACGTTAAAATTGGCTAGGAGCAACAAAACATAGAAAGCATATTTTGAGTCACTCAGGGCAAGGGCGTAATCTTAAATCGAAGAATTCAAAATACATTTGAAATTACAATAACCCAAGGAGGAGAAATGAAAGTTAGAGTATTCGGCTTCGAATGGCAACTTGGCGCAGGCATATCAGTTGATGATTTCTGCACTCACCTCAATTCCCTCCCAGGTCCACCAGACTCAAAACGAGTTATCGCCATTCATGATCTTGGTAATTTTCTAGGCGGCGTGCTCATCTCCATCAAGGACATGAAAGCTTACTGCGAGATGAAGATTGATGGCGGAAAGTTCAAGATATCACCACAACAGCTTGAAAGGAACGCGCGGATAGCGGATTTTAATTTCTTCGTTATCCACAAAGAAACCCTCAAGGGCCTCTACCAGCATTATCACCAATCCACTGCCACGACATCTTTCTGCAATTTTTGCCGCCAAATATACAACAGTCTGAGGAACAGTAAGATCAAGGCAGAGATAGAGAAAGCGGGCGGCGAAGAGACTATTTCTAGGAAAGATAAAAAGGAAATATACCACTACTGTCCGGTTAATAACTG
>DKFG01000074.1:6657-15074 GCA_002452325.1 Geobacter sp. UBA6802 | reverse complement strand
CGGTTTGCCGGTTGCCACCGTCATTTTGAAATAGTCGCGAAAGGAAAGATTCAGCCCGCGACGCCCCGGCAGTTGGGGCGATTCAACGAAGATCCTGCCGTCAGGGGTAAACAGGAAACGTCCGCTTTCAAAGATATTCCTGATACCGATTCTGTGGTCAAGCCAAGCCTGTGCCCCATCAGGATTTTTGAGCAGATCAAGGGGGAGTTCATGGGCGGTTGCGATCAGCATGTTGTGGGCTGATTGCACTTTTTCATCCAGACTGGTTGCCATACTGCAGAGCATGCTGAACTGCTGTTTTTCGATCAGGCATCGGGTTTGCTGTCTGAAATAGAGGTAGGTGCCGATGGCGGTAATGCTGAAGACGATCAGTAAAAAACAGGCTACCGAGAACAGAATTCTTTGCTTTATGCTGGAACAGATCATTTGGGCGTCCTTTTTTAGCGGGCTGCATTAATGTGCAGTGGTGTCTGAATTAACGTGCATGAACACTGTTTCAGTCTGCCGTGGGAACGTCTTTCCGGGCCTGTAAGCATAGATCCGGCTGCTGCTTTGTCAAGTCATGCAGACAACGGGCTGCCGGAATCATCCGGCAGCCCGTTGCTGCAAGGTAGTGTCGTTGCTTACACTACCAGTTGTACTCGCCGTTTACTTCACGTCCCCGTAAGGGTCCTTCAGCTCCTGCTCCGGCTTGAACATCAGCTTCTTGGCGCCACGGTTGTTGGTGTATTTGGCCAGTTCAAGATCAACTTTCACCGGTACATCAACGCCAGCTTTGGTCAGGGCCTGACGCAACAGACCGTCTGCTTTACCGGCATACATGGTGGCATCACCCAGAATACGCATTGCCTCGGTAGGGTTGTGAAAACCGATCGAGTTTTCAGCACCAAAGAACAGGTTACGGTAGAAGCCTTCTTCGTAGTAGTTCTTGGCTTGGTCATACAGTTTCTGATCGATCTGCTTGCCTGCTGCCTGCTGCTTGTGGGTCATTTCAAACAGCTTGGCAACGGTGGCCAGGGCATAACCGGAGCGGATGTACTGGGAGGCAGCACGATCCTGAATCGTAATGACCTGGTTTTTCAACCATTCAGAAGACTCGCTGTGGCACTGTTTACAACCCTTGAAGTCGTTTTTGAGCGGGCTCATGATTCGGTGGTCTGAGATTTTCTTGCTGCCCACCTTGGTGTACGGCATATGGCAGTCTGCACAGGAAACACCGGCCATCCAGTGTACGCTCTGGTTAGAGTACATCTCAAACTCGGGGTGGCGGATGTAGGCCATCTTGAAGCCGGTTACGCTCTGGGTCCATTCGCCATGGGACTTGTCGCTGCGAATCTTCTTGATGATGTTTTCGATCGGGATGTTACCCATCTTGCTGCCATCCCAGGGGAAGAAGACATCCTGAGATTTCATGTTGGCATCTTTAGGGATGATGTAACTGACATGGCACTGGGCGCAGACCAGGGTGCGTTTATCCTGGTTGGTCAGTTTGCTCTGGTCAACACCCAGTTTGTCAAGTGCCTTGGAGAGGGTAAAGCCACGGGAGATCTTTAAGCCCATATCCTTGTTGTTGTGACAGTCAATACAGGCTACGCCCATCTCCTGATGCTCTTTGGGGATCAGGTTGACGGCATCTTTATAGGTGGCGGAGAAGTAACCGGCTACACCATGTTTTTCAGCCAGTTGCGGGGCGTAAGGGGTCTTGCAGGTCAGACAGGCGCCACCGGGCTTGACGCGGGAAGGGTCGATCTCTGCTTGATCCTTCATCATGTGGACGTGGCCACGGGGCTCGTTGTACTCAATACCAAAGCCCCAACCGTTGAACAGCAGGGCGTTGAAGGGGTATTCAGACAGCTTGTCATAGACCTTGCCGCCGTCATTACCTTTCTTGTACTTGCTCTTGCCTTCCGGGGTGGGCTGGGCGGTGGCTTTCCAGGTCTCGTACTCTTCAGGGTAGTTCTTACCCCAGACCGCCGGGTCAACCGTGCCGTCCGGAATCGGGGCAATTGTTGCCTTCTCTGCCTTGGGCGGAGCACAGGCGGTGGTCATGGCCCCACACAAAGCAGCAGCCATGAGGGCGACAAGCAGTTTCATTTTCATACTCAATCCTCCTGAATTGATGGGGTTAAATCGGGTTTACAGAGATAGCACCGGTTCCGGTATGGGTTACCCGGCGGTGACAGCTCCAGCAATTACGTGACGTATCCATCTGGGATACCAGTGTTTCGTGGCACCTGACGCAGTTGGCCTTGACCACCTTGGCGCCATGTTCAGACAGCGTGATCTTCTCCGGCACCTTGCCGGAATAGAAGAACAGTACGTCTTTCATGCCGTCGATAGACTTCCAGATGTAGTGACTGGCCAGGCCATCGTTGGGCAGATGGCAGTCCACGCACTTGAAACGGCGATGGGCTCCTGCATGCATAAAGGCTGTATGTTGAGCTTCCATGACGTGACAACTGGCGCAAAAATCAGGAGATTCCGACTTTGCCAGCAGCTTTGGCGGACCAAGCATCACAAACAGACCGATCACCGCTGCAGAAATGACAGCGATGGCGACATATTTGAGACGTTTACCGCTAAGAAATGATCCCATCCCTTCACCCCCTTTCTTCTTTGACAAGTAGCAGACCGCATGGATGATGGGGGTCTCATGACCGCCACCCTGTATCACCGTTCACCTGCTGATTACGCGAAACGCACGAAAACAGCGGAAAGTCCGAGGGCTTACCGCTGCTTTCAGTTTCCTGTGTTTTAGACTAGTTACCGGCCATGATCGCAGCGACATCGTCAGCAACGGTGCCGATCGGCTTGATGTCAAAGTTTTCCACCAGCACCTTGGCTACGTTGGGTGACAGGAAGCCGGGCAGGGTGGGTCCGAGGCGGATATGCTTGACCCCCAGGTACAACAGGGCCAGCAGCACCACCACCGCCTTCTGCTCGTACCAGGCGATGTCGTAGGAGATCGGCAGGTCGTTGATGTCCTCCAGGCCGAAGACCTGCTTCAGTTGCAGGGCGATGTAGGCCAGGGAGTAAGAATCGTTGCACTGACCGGCATCAAGTACGCGGGGGATGCCGCCGATGTCGCCCAGCTCCAGCTTGTTGTAGCGGTACTTGGCGCAGCCTGCGGTCAGGATGACCGTGTCCTTCGGCAGCTCCTTGGCAACCTCGGTGTAGTAGTTGCGTCCGGTGTGGCGGCCATCGCAACCGGCCATGACCACAAAGCGCTTGATGGCGCCGGATTTAACCGCTTCAACCACCTTGTCTGCCAGTGCCATTACCTGATGGTGGGCAAAGCCGCCCACGATCTCGCCTTTTTCGATCTCAACCGGTGGTTGGCAGGTCTTGGCCTGGGCGATGATGGCCGAGAAATCCTTGCGGCCAGCCTGCTGACGCTCGGGGATATGCACGGCGCCGGGCCAGCCGGCCATGCCGGTGGTGTAGATCCGGTCCTTGTAGGCGTCCTTAACCGGTACGATGCAGTTGGTGGTCATCAGGATCGGGCCGTTAAAGGAGGCGAACTCCTTGTCCTGCTGCCACCAGGCATTGCCGTAGTTACCGACAAAGTGGGGGTACTTCTTGAAGGCCGGGTAGTAGTTGGCCGGCAGCATCTCGCTGTGAGTGTAGACATCAACGCCGGTACCGGTGGTCTGCTCCAGCAGGTCTTCCATATCATGCAGGTCGTGGCCGGAGATCAGGATGCCGGGGTTATTGCGTACCCCGATGTTGACTCTGGTGATCTCAGGATTGCCGTATTTGGTGGTGTTGGCCTCATCAAGCAGGGCCATGGCGGTAACCGCCACTTCGCCGCACTTAAGCACCTGGGCAATCATCTCATCAACCGTTAGCTCCTGGGTGGTGGATGCCAGTGCAGAGACCATGAACTCGTAGATCTCTTTCTTCTCAAAGCCCAACATTGCGGCATGCTCGGTATAGGCAGCCATCCCTTTCAGGCCGTAGATCAGCAGCTCCCGCAGTGAGCGGACATCTTCGTTGGGCTGCGACAGAACACCAACTTCCTTGGCCTTGGCAGCAAACTCGGCTTCGCTGCCGTTCCAGGTCACGCAATCATGATGACTGGTGAAACCGATGGACAGCTTGAGGATATCCCGCTTGGCAAAGGCCTCTTTGATCAGGGCGGTGATCCGACTATCATCGAAGTTGGCGTTGGTGATGGTGGCAAAGAGTCCCTGGCAGATAAACAGACCGGTTGCGTTGTCAAGTCTTCCCTGCTTTTGGGCTTCGACAGCAGTTTCTGCGAGCCCTTTAAGGGCAAAAACCAGCAGATCCTGCAGATTGGCAGTGTTTTCCTTCTTGCCGCAGACCCCGGCGATGGTGCAGCCGGTCCCTTTGGCGGTTTCCTGGCATTGGTAACAAAACATGCTCACGGGTTTTCTCCTTTGGTTGATAGTAGTTGAGTTATGGAATGAGGCGAGACAGTCAGTTTTTCTGAAACAACCATAGCGCAGTCCTGTTTGAAAAAAGGATGACGGTGGTCAAAAATGTGTTGATTCGAATTAGCCCCTGCAGATTGGATAAAAAAGAGCACCAGCAGCCCTTGGTCGCTGGTGCTCTTCTGATTTCAGCCTACTTCTTGCTGGCTTTCTTCTTCATATCTTCAGCCATCTCACGGATCTCGGTCAAATCCTTCTTCATCTTGGCATAGCCGTACCAGGTGGTGTAGTCCGGGTTCATATGGAATGCCCCCTGGAAGGTCTTCATGCGATGATCCATGAACATTTCATACAGGGTCTGCTCGATCTTGGTATCAACATCGTAGAAGGTCAGCAGATCCGGGTAGGCGTACGGCTGCCCGGCTTTCTGCTTGATAATCCCCTGATGATACAGATCACCTACGATACTGATCGCTTCACTGAATAGCTTGTCTGCCTCTTTGCCCATCTGGTCAGCGTTTTTGAAGTTTTCCTTCACAAAGTTGGGGGAGTGGCACTGCTGGCAGATCGCCACGTACTTGCCACGCTCCTTGTCAAATTCTTCCTTGGTCAGACGGGCTACTTTACCAGCCTTAACTACATCCAGACGACCGGTAGGCTTGCCAGCAGGATCAAGTACCCCCATGCCTTTCAGGATGGTGGCGCGATAGCCCATCCACTCGGCATCGGCCTCAGGCAGGCGCACAGCCAGGAAGCCCCAGGCTGACATTACGCGGTGGTTACCGTTGGGCATATGGCAGGTCTGGCACTTGGGGGCGCGGTTCTTGGCGCCGGGGTTGATGGCGCGGTTGGTCAGGTAGGCGGTGCCATGCTTGGAACCGGACCACATCTCCCACTGGGGATGGTCAAAGCCCATGTGGCAGGTCTGGCAGGCCTCAGGCTCGTTGGCCTCGGCCTTGGAGAAGGCGTGACGGGTGTGGCAGTTCTGGCAGTCCATGCCGTATTTGTAGTATTTGCGTGCTTCGGTCTCCCGGCCCTTGGCATCAACCAGCCCCAGGGTGTGGCAGCCGCCGCAGCCTTTCTGGCCGGCCATGAACGCCTTGGGTTGATGGGGGGAACGGGGCATTGCATCCAGGGCAACCTGGCCAAGCACATGCTTGCCGTCCATATACTGGTTGGCCTGATCCGGGTGGCACTGCTTGCAGGTGGCAATGGTGGGCAGTTGGGCCTTTGCCACATCCTTCTCGCTGGTGTGATAGGTGCCGTGACAAGCCTCGCAGGTCAGGCTTTTGGACATCTTGCCCCGGTTGAAGTCCTTGACCATGGCAGGCGAAATCTTGGCGTGGCAGGTCTCACAGTTGGATGGTTTGGCCAGTGCCAGTGCCGGCATCAGTGCCAGACAGGCAACCATACTGATCAGCATGCTGCTAAACCGTTTCAATGCGCGCATCTTCGTTCCTCCTTCGGGATGTGAGTGCTATCCAGCCAGATGCTGGTATCTATACAAGTAGCAACTATGCAACAAAGTTTGATGAAAGTCAAATTTAGCAAAATAAAGTGGTAAATGAACGTTTACATGGACTTGTGAGATGTATTGATGCTTGACATGCTCTGGCTTTAGGCCTAGTTATGTAAATATGAAATCGCAAAATGTGCTCGAAAAAAAGGCAACACACGTAAGGCAGGCCGAGATCGTGCAGGCCGCCTTGAGTGTTATCGGCAGACTGGGTGTCAGTGGGCTAACCATCCATGAGGTGGCGCTGGCAGCCGGTATGAGCGAGGCCAACATCTATCGTCACTTCCGCAACAAGCAGGAGGTGATCAAGGCGGTGGTGGAGTTTATCGGCAGTCAGGTCACCAGCCGGGCGGCGCAGTTGGCTGCCTCAAGCGGCAAGCCGCTGGATAAGCTGGAAAAGGTAATCATGGCTCATACCGAGATGATTGCCAAAAACCCTGGCATCCCGCGACTGTTATTCTCTGATGGCGGTATTGCCACTGGCGGCCGGATCGCCTACATCATGAACAGCCGGATCGAGAGTTTTCAGTCGACCCTGGCTGGCCTGCTTGAAGCAGCCGTGGCTGAAGGTGCGGTGCGGCAAGGGATATCTTCCCGTGAGACTACAATTGCTATTCTGGGGATGCTCCAGTTTAGTGTGCTGCGCTGGATCGGTAATCAGGCTGAAGGTAAACTGGTGGATGAGGTAGCTTTACTTTGGGGTAACTTCCGACGTTTGTTGGAGCGGTAAGAGGCAAATTTTTTTTGCATGCTATGTGAATAATTATTTACATTGCTTGGAGAGGCTCATGTCAGCGTCAAAGATAAAGCTACGCAGGTTAATCCTGTTTGCAGCCCTGGTTCCATTAGTGCTGTTGTTCTTCTACGTTGTCCTTCGCTCTGGCCCGCTGGCGCCGGTTGAGGTGATGGTTGCTACGGTCTCAACACAGACTATAAGGCCAGCGGTGTTCGGTGTTGGCACGGTTGAAGCCCGTTACAGTTATCAGGTTGGTCCGACAGCAGCAGGCAGAATCAAGCAGCTGTACGTGCAGGTTGGAGACCGGGTAAGAGCAGGGCAGCTACTGGGCGAGATGGATCCGGTTGACCTTAATGATCGTCTACAGGCGCAACAGGCAGCCGTTAAGCGTGCTGAGGCAAATGTGCAGGATGCCGAGGCCAGGCAGCGGTATGCGCATGCCCAGGCTAAACGGTATGGTGAACTGTTGCCGCTCAAAGCTACCAGCGAGGAAATAGTTTCAGCCAAGCGGCAGGAATTGCAGACCGCTGATGCTGCGCTAATTGCAGCCAGAGAAGAGCGTTCCCGGCTGCAGTCAGAGTATACGGGGTTGCGTTCACAGCAGGGTAATCTGCACCTGGTAGCCCCGGTTGCCGGGCTGATAACGCTGCGCGGGGCTGAACCGGGCACCACCGTGGTTGCCGGGCAAACCGTGATTGAGCTGATTGATCCGGCATCGGTTTGGGTCAATACCCGTTTTGATCAGATCGCGGCAAACGGGCTCAAGGCCGGTTTGCCGGCACGGATAGAGCTGCGTTCACGCAAGGGGATGTTGTTAAGTGGCACCATTGCCCGTATTGAACCAAAGGCCGACAGCATCACCGAAGAGGTCCTTGCCAAAGTGCTATTTGCACGTGTGCCAGAAAATCTACCTCCATTGGGCGAACTGGCAGAGGTAACGATTGACCTTCCGCCGGCTGCCGCAACGCTGGTTCTGCCCAATGCGGCACTGCATCGTCTGGATAACCGGACCGGTGTCTGGCGTGTGAGTAAGGCCGGTGTTGAATTTGTTGCAGTAAAGCCAGGGGCAACTGATCTGGATGGTCGCGTACAGATTTTGGAAGGGCTTCAAAATGGGGATCGAGTGGTGCTGTACAGTGCCAAGGCACTCACCCGTAAGAGTCGCATCAAGCTGGTTGAAAAGCTTTCGGTGGGCAGGCGATGATCAGCCTTGCCGGACGGGACATACTGCATGGTTGGGGCAAGTTTGTCTTTACCGGTGTCGGTCTGGGACTACTGCTGGGCGTCACACTGGTTATGGCCGGTGTCTACCGGGGGATGGTGGATGACGGCATGGCTCTGCTGGACAACAGTGGTGCGGACCTGTGGGTGGTACAGCGCGATACGCTGGGCCCCTATGCCGAGTCTTCCAGTATCAATGATGATCTCTATCGCGGTATCCGGGCCATGCCGGGGGTTGCAGAGGCCGCCAATATTACCTATCTGACCATGCAGGTACGAAAAGGGCAGCAGGATGTGCGCTCTATGGTGGTGGGGGTGGCTTCCGGGCAGGTCGGCGCTGTGCCAGGCTGGCCGACCTATCTGACGGCTGGTCGCCAGATGACACGGGGCCATTACGAGGCGGTGGCTGACCTGGCCACCGGTTTCAAAATCGGCGATCAGCTGGATATCCGGCGTAACCGCTACACTGTGGTGGGGTTGACCCGCCGCATGGTTTCATCAAGCGGTGATCCCATGGTCTTTATCCCGCTCAAGGATGCCCAGGAGGCCC
>DKFG01000074.1:5947-6580 GCA_002452325.1 Geobacter sp. UBA6802 | reverse complement strand
GGTCAAAAACGGCCACGATCCCACTGAGGTTGCAGCAGCAATCCGTCGCTGGAAGCGGCTGACCGTGTACAGCAGGACGCAGATGGAAGAGATTCTGGTGGGTAAGCTGATTGCCACCTCGGCCCGGCAGATCGGTATGTTTCTGGTGATCCTGGCCCTGGNNTCATCATCTACACCCTGACCATGGATAAAATCAGGGAGATCGCCGTCTTGAAGCTGATCGGCACCCGCAATCGTACCATTGCCGCCATGATCATGCAGCAGTCGCTGGCCCTGGGTATCATCGGTTTTGCGGTGGGCAAGATCAGCGCAACCTTTGCGGCACCCTACTTCCCCAAGTACGTGCTGTTGGTGCCGATTG
This sequence comes from Geobacter sp. UBA6802, assembly GCA_002452325.1. Classification (GTDB taxonomy): domain Bacteria; phylum Desulfobacterota; class Desulfuromonadia; order Geobacterales; family Pseudopelobacteraceae; genus Trichlorobacter. The sequence goes on along the minus strand of DKFG01000074.1, from coordinate 6,219 downwards.
ATTCCCTGATCGGTTTTCTGGTGGTGCTGGTGATCTGTGCGCTTGCCAGTCTGGTGGCCATCCGGATGGCGTTGCAGGTTGATCCGGCAGAAGCGATAGGGGGATAACACGGTGGCAGGTACCGGTATTCGNNATTGAAGGACTGAGGAAACGCTACGGCAGTGGCGACACGGCGGTTGATGCCTTGCAGGGGGTGGAACTGCAGGTGGCGCCGGGTGAGGTGATCGGACTGGTGGGGCCATCCGGTTCCGGCAAGAGCACCCTGCTGAAAT
>DKFG01000074.1:5753-5932 GCA_002452325.1 Geobacter sp. UBA6802 | reverse complement strand
GAGGTGATCTATGACAACGGCTGGCAGGTTCGGGATCTGCGTGCCCTTCGTCGCGACCGGATAGGCTTTGTCTTTCAGGCACCCTACCTGATCCCGTTTCTGGATGTGACCGATAATGTAGCCCTGTTGCCGATGCTGGCCGGTGTGCCGAATCAGGAGGCACGCAAGCGGGCCAGGGA
>DKFG01000074.1:0-5560 GCA_002452325.1 Geobacter sp. UBA6802 | reverse complement strand
TCATCCCGACCTTCAAGCGGATCTACAATATTCGGGACGGTATTACCCATGAAGAGGAGGGCGAGGGGCGGGCGGTGTTATAGCCGTGTGTGACTCCATTTTTTGACCCAGGTCATGCCTGCAGGGTGATAACCGGTATATCCTGACAACCTATCCCGTTAGGATAAAGGAGATCTCGGCATGCACTCGGTGTCAGCAAAAAACGTAACCCGTATCCGTCTGTTGGTGCAGTGGTTGTTTCTGTTCTGGATCATTGGCATCGGCATCCGCTTTGGTCTGTTTATCGCTGCGGTTGAGCAGGGTAATCCGCAGCCGTTCTTTAGCCGTCCTGCCGGAGTGGAGGGCTTTCTGCCGATCGGGGCATTAACCAGCCTGAAACACTGGCTGGTCAGCGGGCAGATTCACCCGGTACATCCGGCAGCATTGGTGATCTTTCTGGCAATTCTGCTGATGAGTCTGCTGGCCAAGAAGTCATTCTGTTCCTGGATCTGCCCGGTGGGTACGCTGTCCGAGGCCGTGCACAAACTGGGGGCACTTCTGCTGGGGCGGAATTTCAAGGTCTGGCGGCCGCTTGATCTGCTGCTGCAGGGGATCAAGTATCTGGTGCTGTTCTTCTTCGTGAAGATAATTTTGCTTGATATGCCTGCCTTTGCCGTTGCCGCCTTTCTGGATACCCCTTACTGGGCAGCCAGCGATGCCAAGATGCTGCGCTTTTTTACCCATATTTCTGCCACAACCGTTGCGGTGCTGGCGGTACTGACCCTGCTGTCGCTGATCTACCGCAATGTCTGGTGCCGCTACCTGTGTCCCTACGGCGCCCTGCTGGGTGTGCTGAGCCTGATGAGCCCCTTCAAAATTCGACGTAACCCGCACACCTGTACCGATTGCCGCCAGTGCAGTCAGGCCTGCCCGGCAGGCATCAACGTGCATAGTAAGACCACGGTTGTCTCGCCGGAATGCACCGGCTGTCTGACCTGTGTAGCTGCCTGTCCGCATCAGGAGGTGCTGGCCATGCGGCCATCGTTCTGGAAACAGCCGCTGCCGGTCTGGCTCTTTCCGGCAGTTGCCCTCGGCCTGTTTATGGGTTCAATCGGGTTTGGCATGGTGAGCGGTCACTGGCAGACGGTGCTGACTGTTGATGATTACCGTCAACTGCTGCCGATGCTGCCCTATCTGAGTCATTGAGGATGGTTGACGCGGGCGATGGTTGGACGTACGCTTGCAGGAGGAAAGATGCTGCTGCGTCGCACCATCTGAACGGAAGGGGACACTGCGTATGTCAGAACTGATTGATAACCGGGATAAACGGGTGCAGGAGCTGTTGGCGGTTTCACGGGGCATCATCCAGGGGCACGATGCAAAGCCGTTGATTGAGCAGTACCATGAGGCGATCGAGCAGATGACGCCCCATGATATGCTGGTGATGGAAGACCTGCAGCTCCAGATGGGCATCACACCGCAGGTGATTAAAAAGAGTATCGAGAAGATCATCGGTATCTTTTTTAAAAGCCTGGAGCGCTATCTGTGGGCAAAGCCGGACCCGGACAGCTTTCTCGGTCAGCTGATGCAGGAAAATCAGGCCCTGGCCGGTAAGCTACAGCAGATAAAATCAGTGCTGAAAAGCTACCAGGGCAGGGAGGCGGCCTCATTTGCTGTCCTGCAGGCGGAACTGCTGCCCCAATTCAGGGCGTTGCAGGCCTTTGAACAGCATTACCTGAAGAAGGAGAATGTTCTGTTTCCCTATCTGGAAAGGCGTTGGAAGAACTATCGTCCGATCACGGTGATGTGGTCGCTGCATGACGATATCAGGAAAAAACTGAAAGAGGTTATCGCGCTGCTTGAAAGTGATACCGGTAATTGGCAGGAGTTCAGTCTGCCGATGAGCCAGTACTTCTTTCTGGTGTTCGGTATGATCCAGAAGGAGAATCTGGTGGTCTACCCAGTAGCCACGGAAACCCTGCCGCCGGAAGACTGGCAGGCCATGTACCAACAGAGCTTTGAATACGGTTTTCCCTTTATTGAGGCGCCGGTCAGGAATACGAGCGGTAGTTTGCCACAGTCAGCTACCGAACAAGCGGAAGACAGCAACTTCTTTGTGTCTGAAACCGGCAGGATGAGCTATGAACAGGTGCTGCTGGCCTTTAACCATCTACCGGTCGATGTCACCTATGTTGATGAACATGACCAGGTCCGGTTTTTCAATCAGCCAAAGGATCGCTTCTTCCCGCGCTCACCGGCGATCATCGGCCGGAATGTCAAGAACTGCCATCCGCCTGAGAGTGTGCATATTGTTGAAAAGATTGTGAACGAGTTTAAAAACGGCAATCGCAATGAGGCCGATTTCCGGATCAAGATGAAGGGACGCTATATTCTGATCCGGTACGTTGCGGTGCGAGACCCGGATAACACCTATCGCGGCGTGCTTGAAATCTCACAGGACATTACCGATATTGTTCCGCTGTCCGGCGAGAAACGGCTGCTGGACTGGGAGTAAAGCGTATCAGTCTACCGGGCCAGGGTGGTGCTGTCAGCTATTCCTGGACTCGCAGGCTGCCAGCCGCTGCTTTAGCTCTTTTTCTTTCAACCAGCGCTCCGTTACATCCCGCATGATTGAGGCGCAGCCCTGCATGGCGCCGTTTTTATCCTTCAGCAGCACCATGCTGAACTCCAGCGAGGCCTGCGTTCCGTCCTTGCGGATGCCGGGGGATGAGAGCAGGCCGGTCTTGTATTTGGTTTCGCCGGATGCCATGACCCGGTAATAGCCCTCCCAGTGTCTGCCGCGTAACTTTTCCGGGATGAATAAATCAAGCGACTGGCCGATGGCTTCATCAGCCGTATAGCCAAGAATCCGCTCCGCGCCGGCATTCCAGTAACGGATGATCCCTTGCTGGTCTGCAACCAGGATGGCGTCTTGGGAAAGATCAAGCGTTTGCTGTAACAGTGCCGTGAGTTCCATTGCTTACCTCCCTTGTTGCTGAGATGCCCCATGGCACGCCAGGCAGATCTCCTCTGTCTGGCGCCGCTTCAGCAGGCTATCCCTGTCCTTGGGCTGCCCTTTGCCCATCAGTTTTGCGCCCACTTTATGACAGTCAAAGCAGCCTTGGCCCTGCAGGGCCTTATGCATCCTGACCATGGCTGGATTCTTGCTGTGGCAGACCGTGCATTCAAAGGCGTAACTGCATGTTGTCGGTATGAACAGTGCTACAAGTATGAGTGTTGAAAACAGTCGTATCGGTTGCATAGTGTGTCGGATTAGCATGTCATTATAGATAGTGCTTTGACGGATATCAAAAACAGTCAGCAATGCTTTGACATAAAAAAGGCAGACGCTTCATTTGAGGTGTCTGCCTTTTGCAGGAACGTACATGTATATGGCTCGGTGGACCGGGGCTAGCCCTCTGTCAGCACCTTTTCTTCATACAGCGCCTCAATCTTGCGGCGGTGTCCCAGTTCCACTTCAGCAAAGGTCAGTAATGTCTTTTGCAGTCTGGGGTCTTCAGTCATGCTTGCAGCTGCCTTATACAGCTGATAGGCGTTCTCCTCTGCCTTCAGGGCAAAGGTCAGGATTTCCTGGTAACTCATTTGAGGATGAAACGGTACCTCTTTCAGGTACTTACCGATGGTTGCTTCCGGTATTTTGCAGACATTTACCTCTTCAATCTTGTCCGGGTCAACCTTGGAGAAGACCTCTTTGTGGGTGGCTTCTTCCTGAGCCAGTTCTTCAAACATCTTGCGGGCTGCCGGACTTTCGGTCAGCTCTGCTGCCCGCTTGTAGCGCTGGTAAGCCCCTTCTTCCTGCTCAATCGCAAAATCAACCACTTCCTTCAGGGAAATAAAACTCATGACATCCTCCTATTCACAGTGAAAATTAGTAACATACTCAAGTACCTGCGCCGGATGCTGCTCGGCTTTTGCTACTTTGGTCCAGTGTTTTCTGATAATGCCATCGGCGCAGATCAGAACGGTTGAGCGGATGACGCCGGACACGGTTTTACCGTACATCATCTTTTCGCCATAGGCATGGTAGGCCTTCATGACGCTGGCATCCGGGTCAGACAGCAGTACCATATTCAGTTCATGGTTATCAATAAAACGTTGGTGTGAGGCCAGGGAATCCTTGCTGATACCCAGCATGGCAAAGCCAAGTTTTTCAAACTCTGTCTTCAGATCACGGAAGCCAAGCGCTTCCTTGGTGCAGCCGGGCGTGTTATCGCGGGGATAGAAAAACAGCAGTAATCGCTGCCCCGCATAGTCTTCCAGGCGGTGACGTTTGCCATCGCTTCCTTCCAGGTCAAAGCTCGGAGCTTTCCGATCTATCAAGGTCATGGTTTTGTCTGCTCCTGCTTCTGATTACTGAGTGCCAAAACTGTATACACTATACAGTAAAAAAGTCAACATTTGGTAATTTGTATATATCAAAACAGTGGTTTAAACAGAATTTGACTTTGGTCAAACCTACGCTACAAGTTTAACTGTAGGGTGCATGCAACAGTTCTTCCTGCAGCTGTGTAGCGGGATGCTAACAGGTACCGCAGGCACGATGAGTGAACCGGGAAGGGATGGTGCGGGATGACGCTTTCACGGAAGGAGTTTTTTAGAAAAGGCCTCTTTTCGCTGGGAGATACCCTGCTTAAGGCAACCGGTGTGCTGCAGCAACCGCTTGCTGGTACAGCAGGAGCTTCCGAGCTGCCCTACCGGGATCAGCCGATGGTGGCGGTCCCCCGTAACGAACGCTGCTTGGTCCGCAGTTCTGGTTGTTTCTGTTGTGTTGAGAGATGCGCACAGCAGGCGATTGCGGTGGTGACGGGGGAAGGGATCAGGATTGATGCAGCCTGCTGTACCGGCTGTGGCGATTGTCTGTATGTCTGTCCGGTCACCCCCAAGGCGATTACGCTGCGGGTACGTGCTGAATTGAGTTCAGGTGAATAGTTTCACCAACACCCAGAAGAGAGGAGAATACGGTATGCTGAAACAGAGACTGGCAGTTGCAGCGAGTATTATCGGGCTTGGAGCCCTGTTGGCGATTCCTTCGCTGGCAGCACCCAAGGCCAAATAGGCAGCAAAACCTGCCAACGACGGACGTGAGCAGTGCTATATGTGTCACAGCGAGGTCAAGGCGCTTAAGGAGGCATCCAAACATGCCGCGTTGGCCTGTTCGGTCTGTCACGACAAGACCAAAGAGCACCTGGCCAATCCCGGTCCGGATACCAAGCCGGTAACCAAGCTGGACCCAGCGGTCTGTGGTTCCTGTCACAAGAATCAGTATCAGAGCTTCTTTACCCCGCACTACCCCGAGGGCGGCTCCCGTAAGGAAAAGGGCGTGCCCAGCGGCCGTTCGCCAATGCAGGACAAGCTGCTGGCAGGTCACGGCTTTACCTTTGAGCATGCTGAACCCCGCGGCCATGCCTTTATGGTGGTGGACCAGTTTGCGGTGGATCGTTTCCAGGGTGGTCGCTACCAGTTTAAGGGTGGCTGGAAGAACTACGACAAGGTTGGCAAGACCTGGGATGTGCTGGAAGACAAAGGTGCCAGCTCCAAGCTGACCGAGACCGCCATGGCC
>DKFG01000215.1 GCA_002452325.1 Geobacter sp. UBA6802 | reverse complement strand
TTTAAGGAGTTGCAGGGTAAGTCGGGCATTCTGTTTGTGTCTCACAGTCTGGAGTCGGTGCGTAATCTCTGTACACAGGCTTATTGTTTGCAGGATGGGCATCTGCACGGTTTTTCTTCGGTTGACGATGCGATTCGTTTTTACAAGGAGGCGGCGTGAGGCGAAACAAGGTGATCGGTCTGGCTGCTGCCGTGTGTCTGATTGTTTTTTATTATACGCTCTTTACACCCCGGATATTTAGTTCTGAAGCCCGGATTGTGGTCGAAAAAACTGATACGTCAACGAGTTCAGGCAGTAACGGGCTGATGGCGCTGATGCAGACGGGCGCTTCCTTTAAAGAGGCGCGTATGCTGCAGGAGTTTGTTTATACCTCCGCTATGCTTGATGATCTGGACCGTTTGTTTTCCTTGCGCAGACACTATGCCCAGCCACTAGATCCGTTTCACTCAATCTCTAAAAAGGCAACCACGGAAGAGGCGTTACGTTTTTTTGAAAAAATGGTACCGATACGGATTGATGAGATGTCAGGTCTTATTACAATTCAGGTAAAGACCTTTGATCCGGCGTTGTCGCAAAAGGTTCTCGAGTACGTGCTGATCAAATCAGAATCGTTTTTGAACAAGGCAGCATCAGATGTGGTGAGCGGCCAGATCGGCTTTTTGACAGAACAGGTCAAAAAAACTCGCGAGGAGTTGGAGAAGGCCCGCACCGATCTGGTGGTGTTTCAGGATAAAAATAGATTGCTGACCCCCCAGGATGCTGCCAATCCCGTTTTGGGAGCCATCGGTAAATTGGAGGGAGATCTGGTCGGTAAACGGGCCGAGCTCTCGTCTCAATTGGCGTTTATGCACCCTAATTCCCCTGAAGTGATTAAGACGAAGAATTACATTAAGGCGCTTGAGGCGCAGATTATTTCTGAAAAAGCTCGTTTGGTCGGCCCAGAGGACAAGGGCAGAGTCAGTGTGAGTGCCGCTGCGTATGAAAAACAAAAAATGAAGGTCGAGTTGGCGACTGATCTGTACAAATCTGCGCTGACTATACTTGAGAAGGCAGAGTTTGAGGCTGCAAAGAAGACACAGACGGTTGTGATGATTCAAGCGCCCACCATGCCTGAAGAACCGTCCTATCCCAAGCTGTTGCGTGATATTCCTATTGCCCTGATTCTTGGCGCCATGGCCTACCTGCTGCTTTCGCTTGTTGTACAGGTGGTGCGTGAGCACCGTTAGAGGAGTCCTTATGAAGCTGGTATCTGTGTGTGTAACTGCTTTATTGATGGCTGTCAGCGCAGGCGCAGCTGTTGAACCGCCGCAAGCGGTTGCTGTGCCCTTGTCGGCGTCTCCTCAAGTTCAGGCGCAGATGCTTGACACCTTGCAGCCGTCCCAGGCCTTGTCAATTGCACGGCAGCGCAGGGTTTGTGAAAATTTCGGCTGTTTTTTGTTTGGTGGTGATTTTGCTAATGAAAAATCACCGGTATTCAGCCCTGAGTACGTGATTGCCATCGGCGATAAGCTGAGTATTAAAATCTGGGGCGGCATTGATTACGAGCAAGTACATGTTGTTGATGCCCAAGGGAATATCTTTCTGCCCAAAATTGGTCCGGTCATGGTGGCTGGTGTCAAAAATAAGGATCTGACGGCAATGCTGATGCGTTCGGTTCGTACGGTGTATGTGCAGAACGTGAGTATCTATGCCGGACTGCTTGAGACTCAGCCGGTGATTGTGTATGTCTCAGGCGGTGTGGCACGTCCCGGCGCCTATGGCGGGACTTCAGCCAACAGCCTGATGTATTATCTGGATAGGGCAGGGGGCATTGAATCGGCGTCGGGATCGTACCTCGACCTGTCGGTCATCCGCGGTAACCAAAAGGTACGCAGTTTTAACCTGTATGATTTTGTACTGAAGGGTGAAGTGCCGGCTTTTCAGTTCAGCGATGGCGATACGATCCTGGTGGGACCTCGGCGTCACACGGCAAAGATCGATGGCCTGGTTGCTAATCCGTATCGTTTTGAGTTCGACGGAAAGACTGTGCCTGCCTCTGAATTGTTGGTCATGGCCGGAGTAAAGCCTGAGTCTACCAATCTTCGCGTAACACGCAACCAACGTGCGACACGCGATGTTGAATATTACCCGCTTAGTGCAGCCCGACATACTATGATCTACGATGGTGATGAGCTTGTTGTGTTGTCAGACAAGCAAAATGGCACCATTACGGTTCGCATCGAGGGTGAACACTTGGGAAACCGAGAAGTTGCACTGCCATATGGTGCTCGACTCGAGGATGCACTGCGTCAGATCAAGCCGGCAGAGACCGCAGACAACAATGCTATTCAACTGTTCCGCAGCAGTGTGGCACAGCGTCAAAAAGAGATGCTGCTTCAGTCACTTCGCACTTTGGAGGTGTCGGTGCTAACCGCACGCTCGTCAACGGCCGAAGAGGCTAAGCTGCGCAAGGATGAGGCCGACCTGTTCCTGAAATGGATTGAACGTGCCAAGGAGGTGCAACCAAAGGGACAGGTGGTGGTTACCGGCGGCGATCCGAAAGGGATTATCCTTGAAAATGGCGACATCATCAGAATTCCTTCAGACAATGCGCTGGTTATGGTACATGGAGAAGTTCTGTTTCCCAGTACTTTGGCGTACCGCTCTGATATGACGGTGGCTGACGCTATTGAGCAGTCTGGTGGCTATGCGCAGGGGAGCGGCACGTCACGGATCGTTGTGTTGCGGCGGGATGGTTCATTCCAGCTTGCTGATGCGGGCGACGATCTGAAGAAGGGTGACGAAGTGCTGGTATTGCCCAAGGTCGAGACCAAGTTCCTGCAGTTTGCCAAGGACATGATGACAATCCTCTACCAGATTGCAGTTTCGGCTGCAGTCGTCCTGAAGATGTGACGCTGATGTCAATTTCAGCAATGTTTGTCATAGCGGTAGTGGTGTTGATGCTGTTGGCACTGATGTTGGAGCTGATCGAGGCTGATGTGATCGTCTTCAGTGCTTTGGGGGTGCTGTTAATAAGCGGCATCATCACCCCTAAAGAGGCCTTGGCTGGATTTGCCAACAAGGGGATGCTGACCGTCGCCATCCTGTTCATCGTGGCCTATGCCGCCCAGTCGGCAGGGTTCATGCAAATTCTGGCCGACCGTGTGATGGGTAAGGGGCAGGCAGGAGAAGCCCGTTCGCTACTGCGTATGATGTTGCCGGTGGCAGGTCTTTCTGCCTTTCTCAACAATACACCGATCGTGGCCATGTTTACCCCCTACCTGCGTGA
>DKFG01000243.1 GCA_002452325.1 Geobacter sp. UBA6802 | reverse complement strand
TTCTTCACCCGCTTCATGCGGCTGGTGGTGATCAAGTTTCTGCTGCCGATGATCGAGTTTGTGGGCAGGGTTCTGGGACTGGACAAAGACCGGATCCGTCAGTCGTTTATTGCCATGAACAACTCGCTGGTGATCTCCCAGCGCTACAAGATCCGTCCCGACCGGATCCTGATCCTGCTGCCCCACTGCATCCAGCTCTTTGATTGTGAGATCAAGGTAACCGGCGATGTGAACAAATGCGTGTTGTGCGGACGCTGCGACATCAAGGGACTGGTGGAGATCGGCAGGAAGTACGGGATTGATATCTCCGTTGCCACCGGCGGTACTCTGGCCCGCAAGGTGATCGTGGAGAAACGCCCCAAGCTGGTGCTGGCCGTGGCCTGCGAGCGTGACCCGACCTCCGGCATCAAGGACTGCTACCCCCTGCCGGTGATCGGCGTCTTGAACCTGCGGCCCCACGGCCCCTGTTTCAACACGATCGTGGATGTGGGCGCCATTGATGCGGCCTTACAGCAGGTGCTGGATCTTCCCTCAAATCCGTAGTTGCTCCAACTCGTCTTCCTGCAGATCGTTCACTACGCTGATTTCTGATCGTTTTCCATCAACCTGCAGGCTTACACAGGCAGCCTCCCCTTTGGCTGCCTTGGTGTAGCGCAGCAAAATCCGTCCGGCCTGCAGCAGATCGGCTTCGGTCGGCTCCCCCACCAACAACACCAGCGGACTGGCCCCATCCATCCAGCGCAAAGAGGTTTCACCTGCTGCGATAGAAGCCAGAATCTTCTCGTTATCGCTGCTGTCACGCCCCACAATCACCTTGCAGCATTCAGAAAGCCGAAAGTGCCGACCGGTACGCAGCAGGTCAAAATCACGCACCGACGGCTGGGACTGATGATCCAGCACATCCCGTACCTTGGGTATGTAGCTGTCCTCGGTCAGCAGACACCCTCCACCGGGGGCAGGATACTCATCAACCCCAAACGCTTTTGCCAGACGGATCTGGTCTTTACGTCCACGCCCCTTGATCCCCGGCAGCTCCTCACGCCTCACCCAGCCTTCAGCCTCGGGAATGGTTGTCTTTAAATACTTTGCCGACAAGGGCCGCAACAACAACCCCTCCAATCCACAGTCCCGCTCAATCACCCGCAAGGTGTCGTGACGCTGGCTCATGGGGCGCTGCCCCACCACTTCGCCGGTGATCACAAAATCGGCCTCCAGCTCCGCCATCAGCCTACCGGCACAGCGCAGCATAAAGGTCTTGCAATCAATGCAGGGGTTCAGGGCACTACCGTAGCCGTGGCGGGGATGGCGCAGCATCTCGAGAAACGCTTCCCCCAGCGGGATGGAACGGAACGGAATAGCATAGCGCCGCGCATAACGGGCGGCCACCGGTTCACCGTCCAGCACCGGCGAACAGCCGAAAAAAGGAGAGGTAAAGTTGAGAGCCAGTACATCAACCCCCTGCTGCTGGATCACTTTTACTGCCAGAATCGAATCAAGACCGCCGGAAAACAGGGCCAGGGCACGTCGTTGCTTCACAAGAACACTCCTTCACTGACTGGCTGGATATTCAGGCGATCATCTGTACCATAGCTGTAACAGTTGACTCAACCGGATATCAGGCTACACTGTGTCGGAGACGGTTGCACACAGGAGGCATCAGATGACCGATACCATACGAGAAGGCTCACTCGGGGCTGTTCTCAGCCATGCAAAAATTATCAGCGACACTGACATAGCCGCCGCATTGGCTGAACAGCAGCGCAGCGGCTGCCGGTTTGGCGAGGCCCTGGTCTTGCTGGGAATCGTTACCCAGGAAGACATTGACTGGGCCCTTTCCAACCAGCTGGGCATCCCCTATATCCGCCTGAAGCAAGAGATGATCGACCCCGAGGCCTTAACCCTGCTGCCCGCGGCCTTCTGCCGTGCCAACCGGCTGATCCCCCTGATCAGGGCCGGAGATGAGCTTGCGGTCGCCATTGCAGACCCGCTGGACAAACAGGCGCTGCAGGCGGCGGCAGAGCATGCCGGCTGCCGCATCAATCTCTCCATTGCCCCGGTTGAAGATATCAACCGGTTGCTTGATCTCTGCTACGGGTTGGCAACCGGCACCCAACTGGGTTTCAGCTCCACTATCTTTCCTGCCGAACAGTGCGATGCAGCCAATACCGATCTAAGCGGCAGCAACCTTTTGCAGCTGCTGCTCCACTACAGCATCAAGAACCGCCTGAGCTCCTTTTCCCTCAAACCGCTGGACGACCGGATACTGATCACCGGACGGACCGGTCCGCTTGAGCAGGAGTTGGGACAACTGAAACCAGACCTGTACCCGGCCTTCTGCAGCCTGATCCGCACTGCTGCCGCGCTGCCCCCTGGCGGTGACAACGGCGGCAACGGCAACATCACCATAGAGTACCAGGAGCGCCGACTCACCTTTCAGGTCCTGCTGCTGCAGGGTATACAGGGAGACTACCTGACGATTCGCCGCCATGTTGCTGCAACGGTCCCTGCCACCCTGTCCCAGATGCTGCTGCCGCCGTTCCAGAAAGAGCAGTTCAGTCGTCTGGCCCACCTGAACCAGGGACTGGTGCTGTTTGCCTCCCGCTCGCTGCAGGAGCGCTGCCGCTTCATGGACCTGCTGCTGGAAGAGCAGGACACCTCCGGCCGGGCAGTGCTGGTACTGGGTCATGAGCCGGGCCGGATGATCAAGCAGTTCCCCCGCATCCCTCTGCCGGCCAGCGATTTCGGCAAAGGACGCCTGATCATGGATACCCTTGAACATGGGCCGGATATCCTGGTCATCGAAGATGGTACCGCCCTTGAACCGTTCAGCGCTGCGGCACGGGCCGCCATGCGCGGTAAACTGGTGCTCGTAGGCATGGATATCCGCGGCACCCGCAACCTGCTGGACCACCTGATCCGCTTCCGTCAGCGCAACGCCTTGGCAACCTCTCTGCTGGCCGGTATTGTCTCGCTGAAGGGGTTACAGCTGCTCTGCCCCTCCTGTCGACAACCGGTCACGGTGCCGCAGCAGGAGCTTGCAAGTCTGCAGCTGCAACTAACTCCGGCAACGTTTTACCATGCTGTGGGGTGTCCTGCCTGTGACTTTACCGGCATCAGTGAACGGTTGTTTCTGACCAACTGTATCTGTTTTGACGAGGCACTGCGCAGCCGGTTCGAGACCGTTCCTGACGGCAGCAGCTTCATGGCCGGTCTGCTGGCTGACGGCTACCGGGGAATCAAGGCAGAAGGAGAGGACCTGCTGCGGGCCGGGGCGATCTCTCCTACAGAATATCTTATGACGGTGATTCAGTAACCGAAGGGGGAGCTTGTAACCATGGCTAAAATAGATGCGCTGTTTAAAATGATGAAAGAACAGGGGGCCTCTGACCTGCACCTGTCATCCGGCAACCCGCCCATCTTTCGTCAGCATGGCGAGATGGTCAGGCTGCAGTTCAAGCAACTTTCCCACGAAGAGCTGCTGCCGATCCTGTTTGAAATCCTGAACGATGAGCAAAAGGCCCAGTTTGAGGCCACCAATGACCTTGACTTTGCCTATGCCGTGCCTGATCTGGCACGTTTCCGGGGCAACGTCATGATGACCCACCGGGGTGTGGCGGCGGTGTTCCGAATCATCCCGGCCAAGATACTCTCTGCAGACCAGCTCAACCTGCCGGAAGGGGTCCGTCGCATGACCATGTTCAAAAAAGGGCTGGTGCTGGTAACCGGCCCCACCGGATCAGGTAAATCAACCACCCTGGCAGCCCTGATCGACCTGATCAACATCACCCGCAAAGAGCATATCCTGACCCTTGAAGACCCGCTTGAATTCATCCATGAAAACAAATTATCGCTCTTGAACCAGCGTCAGATCGGCGCCCACACCCAGTCCTTTGCCTCGGCCCTGCGGGCGGCACTGCGGGAAGACCCTGATATCATTCTGGTAGGAGAGATGCGCGACCTGGAGACGATCCAGCTGGCCATGAGCGCCGCCGAAACCGGGCACCTGGTCTTCGGTACCCTGCACACCAACACCGCAGCCAAGACCATTGACCGGATCATTGATGTCTTTCCCAAAGAATCCCAGGACCAGGTCCGGACCATGCTGTCGGAATCGCTGAAAGGGGTAGTCTGCCAGCAGCTGCTCAAGACCGTTGACGGCAAGGGGCGGGTGGCGGCGCTGGAGATCATGCTGGGCACCCCGGCCATTGCCAACCTGATCCGCGAAGGCAAGACCTTCCAGATCCCCTCCATCATCCAGACCGCTAGAAAAGACGGCATGCAGCTGATGGACCAGCACCTGCTGGACCTGCTCAAGACCAAGCAGGTCAACCCAGAAGAGGCCTACCGCTGTGCCATCGACAAGAAGTCGTTTGAGCAGTACCTGCCGCAGACAACTGCGGCGTAACCCCCAAAAACAAACCGCCCCGTCAGCCAGTCTGACGGGGCGGAAACGTACCTCGCTTCCCGTACCTACATCTCCACCCGGGTCACCACCCCTTGCAACTTCGCCGCCGGCAGCTTGTTGAACTGCACAAAGTTGGGGGTCAATCTCTTGATGACCGAGAACAGCTTCCAGATCGGGTTGGCGGTGGCAATATCCTCAATGCCGTAGAAGATGACCTTCTCTTGAATACCATGTTCACGGATGATTTTTTCTATGTCGATCACCTGCATGTAGCCGGCCTGAATCTCAAACCCCTCCAGCCCCGGTCCCATTTCCGGCGTATGGACGCTCTCCACCCCGAACGGGTCTTCGGTCCGCACGATCGAGATCAACACGTTGCGTTCGTAAATGATGTTGCTGCGGATCACGCAGTGCACCAGATNNCAAAGAACAGGCCGGTGCCGGGGATATTTTTCCCCTTCCCGTAAATCTGCTGATAGGAGATCATGAAGGTCTCAAGATCCAGCGGCTTGAGCGCCCGATACAGCGCTGCCTGCCCCTTGGTCCAGACCATGATGGTGATGAACGGGATGGCAGCCAGAATGATGGACCAGTAGGCGCCGTGGGGCAGCTTGGAGAAGGTGGAAACAAAGTAGATTAGGTCCAGCAGTGCTACCACCACCACAATCGGCACCTTCCACTTTTTCATGGTACGAGAGTAGATGATGATCATCATGATGGCAGTGATGCTCATGGAGCCGGTCACGGCCATGCCGTAGGCAGCAGCAAGATTCTCAGACTTCTGAAAGAAAAACATTACAAAAATCACGGCTACCATCAATCCCCAGTTAACCGCGCCAATATAGATCTGGGACTGGATATGGCTGGAGGTATAATCCACCTTCATCAACGGCATCAGCCGAGTAGTGATCCCTTGGTAGACAATCGAGAACACCCCGCTGATGATCGCCTGGGAGGCGATGATGGTGGCCATAATGGTCAGCAGCAGAAACGGGATATACAAGAACGGGGCCTGATGGTTAATCATGGCGAACAGAATGTTCTTGGTCTGCCCGGTTTCCAGAATAAAAGCCCCCTGCCCCAGGTAGTTCAGGTACAGGGCCACAAAGACAAAGTACCAGGCCCGCACGATCGGCTTGCGGCCCAGGTGCCCCATATCAGCATAGAGCGCCTCGCCGCCGGTTGAGCAGAGGATCACCTCAGACAGTACAATATAACCGGCAAGGCCGTTATGGTAGAGGAATTCAAAGGCGTAGTGGGGACTGACCGCCTGCAGAATGTCGGGCATACTGCCGATGGACACCACCCCCGAAACCAGCAGCGAACCGAAATAGATCGCCATGATCGGACCAAAGATACCGGCCACCTTATCGGTACCGCGGGACTGAAAAAAGAACAACGTACAGGCGATCAGGGCCGCTATTCCAACCAGCACCCCTTGCTGCATGCCGGAGAAGGCCGGGATCAGCAGCATCCCCTCCACCGCCGAAAGGATCGAAATAGCCGGGGTAATCACACCATCACCCAACAACAGCGAGACTCCCAGAAACGAGAGAAAACCGGCAAAGGCCAGCAGTCGCCCCTTTTTCAGCATCCTGATCAGGATCTCCCGCAGCACGATCTCGCCCCCCTGGCCCTTGCGGCCCAGGGCCATAGCCAACCAGGTATACTGCACCGTCACCAGGATGGTCATGGTCCAGA
>DKFG01000064.1 GCA_002452325.1 Geobacter sp. UBA6802 | reverse complement strand
ATGGTGATGCTGGATGAGATCGGCTTTGATCTGAAGGGGAAAGAGGTGGTGGTGGTGGGCCGTTCCAATATCGTCGGCAAACCGGTGGCGCTGATGTGCCTGTCGCGCCATGCCACGGTGACCATCTGTCACTCCCGCACCAAAGACCTGCCGGATGTGGTGCGACGGGCCGATGTGGTGATTGCCGCAGTGGGCAAGGCCGAGATGGTCAAGGNNGTGGTAATTGATGTGGGGATCAACCGGGTCGGCGAGAAGAAGCTGGTGGGGGATGTGGAGTATGCTGCGGCAGCCGAGCGGGCTTCTGCTATTACCCCGGTGCCGGGCGGCGTGGGGCCGATGACCATTGCCATGCTGTTGCAGAATACCCTGGAGTCAGCACAGCGCTGCGTCAAAGCATAACCTGATTAGCGCCCTTCTTCCGCTGCCCCTCCGTTCCCCCTTCGACAGGCTCAGGGTGAACGGGTTTGTCTTTGCAACTGACTGATCTTCCGTTCGTGGTGAGCTTGTCGAACCATGAGCGGAAGATTGGCGCTAATCAGGAAGCATAATGATATGAACAAGGGGTGCGTAGTCCGGCGGCTGCGCCCCCCTTGTTTATTCAGCCAGCAGTTTCTTGACGTTGGCTTCGATCATCCTGCCGGTCTGCACTGAAAAACCGATCATCTGCTCCCGCACGATACCGTTTCTGTCAAGGATGTACAGTACCGGCAGTGCCCGAACGCCGAATTCATCCTGCAGCTTGCGTGGGGCCATGGCAATGGTGTATTGCAGCCCCTTCTCCGCTACAAAATTCTTCAACTCCCGTTCCGGCCCATCATCAACATTCATGCCGATGATCTGCAACCCCTGCTTGCCGTACTTGCGGTGCAACTCGTTAAAAAACGGCAGCGATTCGCGGCAGGGGGGGCACCAGGTGGCCCAGAAGTCGATGATCACCACTGAGCCTTTCAACCCTTCATTGGAAAGCGGCTGTCCGTTGACAGCAAACAGCTTGAAGGCCGGGGCTGGCTGTCCGCGCCGTGGGGCAGCCTCGGCATCGGGAGCTGTTACGGCAAAGAGAAGGGCTGTGACGACCAGCGTCACAGCCCGGAAAACAGGATGCAGGCACAACGTTGCCATACTAGAGCGCCTTGGCGATCAGTGCGTCCAGCTGTGATTTGGGTACGGCGCCGACCACCTGGTCAACCACCTTGCCGTCCTTGAACAGGATCAGGGTGGGGATACCACGCACCCCGTACTTGCCGGGGGTGGACTGGTTGTCGTCAACATTTACCTTACCCACCTTCACCTTGCCGACATACTCGTTGGCAACGGCATCGATCAGCGGAGCAATGGCCTTGCAGGGAGCACACCAGGTGGCCCAGAAATCAACCAGCACCGGCAGTTCGGATTGCAGCACGTCACGATCAAAATTGGCGTCAGTCAGGGTTAAAACGGCATCACTTGCCATGGGAGCCTCCTCAATCAGAAATGAAGTAATGTATTCAGCTTTTCGAATACTACCCGGTTTGGGGAAAAATGCAAGCAGGAAATCCCCGTAGACGGTAACGGAAGAGGCGAAAAGCAGTTGACGTTGTTGAGGACTGAACCGTACAATGGTGCCCCGCACTGCTGTTTGCAGCGGCGACTATTCAACCGATGCACGACCATCGAGCCCCGGACTGCCATGACCCAGATATCCTTTTACCTGACCCTTGCCCTGTACGGCTGCGCCACGCTGTTCTATCTGGCCTGCCTAGTGCGCACCTCGCCCTGTCAGGCGGTGATTGCCCGTCGTGTATTGCTGGCCGGTTTTCTGGCCCACTGCCTGGCCAAGATTCACCGTTTTATTGCAGCCGGCCACCTGCCGATCACCAACATGCATGAGGCGCTCTCCTTTTTTGCCTTGGCCATTGTCGGTGTATACCTGCTGTTTGAGTATCGCTACAAGGTGGGGGTGCTTGGTTCGTTTGTGGTGCCGTTTGCCCTGTTGGTAACCCTGGCGGCCGGAGCGGCACCGATGGATATCAGGCCGCTCAACCCGGCCCTGCAGTCGGCCTGGATCTATTCACACACCTTTCTGGCCTTTGGGGCATATGCCTGCTTCACAGTCTCCGGTGCTGTGGCAGTACTGTTCCTGATTCAGTCCCATTTTCTCAAGAAAAAGCAGCTGGGGCAGCTGTTCCTGAAGCTGCCGTCCCTGGATGTGCTGGACGACATCGGCTATCGCTGTCTGGCCTTCGGTTTTCCGATGCTGACCGTGGCGATCANNCGGGCCTGGGGCAGCTACTGGTCCTGGGACCCCAAGGAGACCTGGTCCCTGATCACCTGGTTCATCTATGCGGCCCTGCTGCACGGGCGGCTGACCACCGGCTGGCGCGGCAAGCGAGCAGCCCTGCTGACCATCATCGGATTTCTGGTCATGCTGTTTACCTTTATCGGGGTCAACCTTTGGCTGCCCGGTCTGCACAGCTATACCTAGAGGCCGCTGACTCATGAATATTATTGTCGTTGGCCTGTCCCACAAAACCGCCTCAGTCGATATCCGCGAAAAGGTGGCCTTTTCTCCCAATAGCATCGAAAAACCGTTGCGAGAATTGATGCAGCTGGAGGGGATTGTCGAAGGGATCATCGTCTCCACCTGCAATCGGGTGGAGATCTACGCCACTACCCGTGACATTGCAGGCGGCATTGGCCGCATACGTCGCTTTCTGGCCGAGTATCACCACCTGCCTTACGATCTGCTGGAGGCCCACCTCTACAGCTATCACGGCGAAGAGGCGATTCGCCATGTCTTCCGGGTGGCCTCCTCTCTTGACTCGATGGTGGTGGGTGAGCCGCAGATACTGGGGCAGATCAAGACCTCGTACAGCTATGCCGCCGAATACAAATCATCCGGCATCATCCTCAACCGCTTTCTGCATAAGGCGTTCTCAGTGGCCAAGCGGGTCCGTACCGAGACAAAAATCGCCTCCTCGGCGGTGTCGGTCTCCTTTGCCGCCGTGGAGCTGGCCCGCAAGATCTTTGATTCCCTGTCCGACAAGACGGTGCTGTTGATCGGTGCCGGCGAGATGTGCGAACTGGCAGCCCG
>DKFG01000065.1:4261-4699 GCA_002452325.1 Geobacter sp. UBA6802 | reverse complement strand
ACATCCTGGGGCTGGCCGGGGACAGTTCGGACAACATCCCCGGCGTGCCGGGGATCGGCGAGAAGACCGCAATCAAGCTGGTGCAGCAGTTCGGTTCGCTGGATGCCCTGCTGGAGCGGGCCAGCGAAGTGCCAGGCAAGACCGGTGAGCGGCTGCGGGAGTTTGCCGATCAGGCCCGTCTGTCCCGCACCCTTGCCACCATCATCAAAGATGTGCCGTATGATCTGCAGCCGCATCAGCTACTGGCGCAGGAATCGGATACTGAACGCCTGAATGAGTTGTTCAAACGGTACGGTTTTCACAGCCTGATTAAGGAGATGACCGCCCAGGCTACCTTGCAGAGTGACCAGTACCATGCTGTGCTGACATCTGATCAGCTGGAGCATTTGGCCCAGCGGCTGGAGGCTGCGCCGGCCTTTGCCTTTGATACCGAGACCA
>DKFG01000065.1:0-4112 GCA_002452325.1 Geobacter sp. UBA6802 | reverse complement strand
AGTTTGACCTGCAGGTGCTGGCCACTGCCGGTGTTGAGGTGCAGGGGAGCTGGTGCGATACCATGCTCTGTTCCTACCTGCTCAATCCGTCCCGTGGCGGCCATGGTCTGGATGCCCTGGCCCAGGAGCACCTGAACCACAAGATGCTGTCCTACGATGAGGTGACCGGCAGCGGCAAGAACCGGATCTGTTTTAGTGAAGTGGAGATTGAAAAGGCCACCCGCTACGCTGCCGAGGATGCCGATGCCACCTGGCTGCTGCATGAGAAGCTGTTGCCGCTGGTACAGCAGCAGGGGCTTGACCGGCTGCTGTTTGAGCTGGAGATGCCGCTGATGGAGATCCTGACCCGGATGGAGCAGCATGGTGTGCTGCTGGATACCGGTTTTCTGGGGCAGCTGTCCGGTGAGTTCGGCTCCCAGATGGAGCTGCTGGAACAGCAGATCCACCAGCTGGCTCAGGGACCGTTCAATCTTAACTCCCCCAAGCAGTTGGAGGAGGTGCTGTTCGAACGGCTGGGACTGAAGGCAGGTAAGAAGACCAAGGGCAAGACCGGTCGCTCCACTGACAACGAGGTGCTGTCCGGACTGGCAGAGGAACATGAGATTGCCCGGCTGCTGCTGGAGTACCGGGCACTGACCAAGCTGAAGTCCACCTATGCAGATGCACTGACCAAGCTGACCGATGCAGCGGGGCGGGTGCATACCTCCTACAATCAGGCTGTCACCGCCACCGGCAGACTTTCATCATCAGACCCCAACCTGCAGAATATCCCGATCCGTACATCGGAAGGCCGCCGAATCCGCGAGGCGTTTATCGCACCGCCCGGCTACGTGATCCTGGCAGCTGACTACTCTCAGATTGAGCTGCGGGTGCTGGCCCATCTCTCAGCTGATCCGGTCTTCTGCGATGCCTTCAGCCGGGACGAGGATATCCACACCCGCACTGCCAGCGAGGTGTTCGGGCTGTTTCCGGAGATGGTTACCTCTGAGATGCGGCGTCAGGCCAAGACCATCAACTTCGGTATTATCTACGGTCAGGGGGCGTTTTCACTGGCCAAACAGTTGGGGGTGGCCCGCAACGTGGCTGAAAAATTTATTGCCGCCTACAAGGAACGTCACAGCGGGGCGATCGCCTATCTGGAAAGCTGCATTAAACAGGCCCAGGAACAGGGTAGCGTCACCACTATCCTGGGGCGTACACTACCGATCAGCGATATCCACAGTAGCAACGGCAATCTGCGCTCATACGCCGAGCGTAACGCCATCAACTATCCGATTCAGGGCTCGGCGGCCGATATCATCAAGCAGGCAATGATCGGTGTTGACCGGGCCGTTCGGGATGCAGGGCTCACCAGCCGCCTGATTATGCAGGTTCATGATGAACTGGTGTTTGAGGTGCCGCAGGCTGAACTGGAGCAGATGCAGTTGCTGGTGAACCGCGAGATGACCCGGGCGGTGGCGCTGCAGGTGCCGCTTAAGGTGGACATGCAGCATGGCAGAACCTGGAGCGAGGCGCATTAACACGTGAGACCGGAGCAGTGTCAGGCTATTGTGCTTTCTACCGTCAACTATGGCGAAAGTGACCGGATAGTCTCGCTGTTTACCCTGGAGCATGGCCGTCTGCGCGGGTTTGCCAAGGCCGCCCGTGCCAGCCGCAAGCGGTTTGGCGGACTGCTGGAGCCAACCAATCGGCTGCAGTTGCAGATGAACCTTAAAGAAGAGGGGCTGAGCCGGATCGAGCGGGTTGAGGCATACGGCTGTCTGTCGGCCTTGCGTGAACCGCTTGAATCTCTGGCGTTGGCCCTGTATGCTTGCGAGCTGGTTGAGGCGCTGACACCGGAGGGGCATCCGCTGCCCCGCTTGTACCGGTTGCTTGCTGCGCTGATCGACTATCTGGCAGCAGAGCCTGCCAGACCGGCCGACCGCTGTTTTTTTGAGATCAACCTGCTGAATATCCTCGGCTATCGTCCTTTGTTGGATGATCAGTATCTGCAGCCGTTATCACGCTGCCTTAGAACCGGCAGCATCGGCGGTGTCAGTTTCAGTGATGCCGAGCTGTTTGCTGCACAGCGGCTGCTTGAGCAGCAGATCAGCAGCCACTGTCCCAACCGTTTAAAGAGCAGGAGCTTTCTTGATGAACTTCTCAGATGAGGTGTCCGGATGCTGACAATCAGCCCTATACGTTATCTGTTGCTGCTGGCCTGGCTGGTGCTGGTGCCGGCCACCTTCAGCCATGCCCAGCCTGTTACTGACTTTGAGCTTGACCTGCAGGAGCTGAAAAAACCGGCAGTACCCTTGTTGCTTAAAAAGAAGACATCCGTGCCCACACCACGCAAAAAGGCTGAACTGCCGGCAGTCAAGAAGCCGGTTGCGGACAAAAAAAACTCCCCTTTGCAGCAACCGCGTGCTGAAAAATCCCGTCCGCCTGCACTATCAGAATTGACCCTGAAAGGGACAGACGCCTGTCAACTGGCTGAACGGCTGGCCGTTGCCGTGGCACACCGGGTAGCTGTGCAGGAACTGTTGTATGATCTTGATCTAAAGCCGGTTGCGGCGGTGACGTTTGGCGGGCTGCGGTTACTGGTGGTCTGTGATCTGAAGGCGGCAGAGGCCTATACCTACCGCAGGCTGCTGGATGATCATCAGGTGGAGCTGCTGAACATCACTACCGGTATGTCTGCATCAGGCGTAGCGGTGGGGATTGCCGATGCCTTGGGCATCTCGTATCAGCTGCAGCAGGAGGTGTCAGGTGGAGAGTGTACCTATTTTTTTCCTGCTGAGTTTGAGCGCACGCGACCGCTCAGGCTTACTATCCAACCCTGACCGTTCTCAGCGCAGCCTGCTTCGGGCAGAGCCGTACTGAAAAAACGCAATCAGGTTGAACTCATCCTTGGAGTATGACCTGGGGAAATTACCCATGGGGCCGATCAGGCGCAGGGTGCGGAAGACCTCATCATCCAGGATCCGGCTGCCCGAGCCCTCCAGCAGCTGAACCTTCACAATCTCTCCGTTCCGGTTAAAGGTAATCTTGACCGGTGTGACCCCCTCAATCCCCTGCAACGCCGCTTCCTGCGGATAACGCCAGACCCCGTACACTGCAGTCTCGAACCGGCGCAGAAACGAACCGAACTGGATGTCGTCGGTATTCAGAAAACGGGTCGTACCTTCATCAATGTCATCGGCAAACCGGCGGCGATAGTTCTCCTCAAGCCGGGCCATTTTGGTGGCGCTGGGCATCAGGTTGGGCTGCAGCTTGCCGGTAGCGCTGCCACCACCACCCTCTGCCTGGGGCTGGGGTTTGCGACGTAGCAGCTCGCTGATGGAACTGCCGACAGTCGATGGTTGCGGCGTGCGGTCTGCCGCAGCTCCCGGCAACCCTGGAGCAGATTGTACGCGCGCTGTTGCAGATGAGGAACGCTTGGCAGAGGGAGCTTGTGAGGGAGGTAGCGGTCGGGGGGCGGTTTCTTTGGTCACGCGGCGACGCTGATCCGATGGTCTGGCCTGCTCTGGTGTCGGCTGCTGAGGCGGTGTCTCCAGTTCCGGCATATCCTGCAGGTCAATGAAGGTCGGTTCAGACAGGAACTGCTGCGGCTCTTTGGGTAAGAAGAAAAACGCTGAAAACACCACCGCATGCAGCAGCACCGAGGCCAGCAGCAGGTACAGGAAGTTCTTTTCAATAAACTGATCTGACGACAGACCTCTGCCCAGGGGGGCCTCCTGAAAAGTAGAGAGGGGATGCTGAAACTTCGCATCCCCTCGCTGTGGTTCGACTCTCCGCTCTGACGTTGCAGCACTAAAGGTCCTCTGGCGAGTTCCTTCACAGTTGGGTCTCAATATGCTGCTTCAGGCAATTCCCGCACAACTCTCGGGCAGCACAACGGCAGCAGGGAACGATTCCCGGTTATACATGTATTCCGCCCGGGCGCTACAGGTTACAACGGGCAGAGCAGAGAGCAATTGACTACGGTTCTATCCTAGTCGCAGCTGTTTTTTTTTTCAAGCCCTTTATGCTGCGTTGATGCAGAGACACTCCTGCAGGCGTTTCAGGTCGGTCATCAATGCGGCAAAACCAGGAAAGGTCAGGGATTGAGGGCCGTCGGACAAGGCCTTTTC
>DKFG01000110.1:5394-5537 GCA_002452325.1 Geobacter sp. UBA6802 | reverse complement strand
CGTCCACATCGGTATAGATCTCGCACACATCGGCCTTCAAGGCGGCAGCGAGGGCAACGGCAGAGGTGTCGGAACCACCGCGGCCCAGGGTGGTCAGGCTGCCTTCCTTGTCCATCCCCTGAAAACCGGCCACCACCACAATG
>DKFG01000110.1:0-5340 GCA_002452325.1 Geobacter sp. UBA6802 | reverse complement strand
AGCCCATGTACGACTTGGCTTTGTAGCCGAGCGACTTCAGGTACATGGCCAACAGGCCGATGGTGACCTGCTCACCGGTTGCCACCACCACATCGTACTCACGGTTGTCAGGGATATCGACCATCTCATTGGCCAGCGCAACCAGTTTGTTGGTTTCACCCGACATGGCTGAAACCACCACCACTACCTCATTGCCGGCCTCGTATGTCTTGATGATCCGCTTGGCAACATTCTTGATTCTGTCGGTGGTTCCCACCGATGTACCGCCGTATTTCTGAACTACCAGTGCCATACTGTTGCTCCTTCACAGAACAGATCAAAAGTTGAAAGTGGTTTTATTTAGCAGAAGAGCGCAGGGGAGACAAGGGTTTTTTATTGGCATCACAACGTGTTGCAACCTGTTCAAGCAGCTGTTGCATCCTGAAACCATGGGCCAGAAAGCTGATGCGGCGTCTGGTCTCATCAACGTAGGTAAAACCGAGTTCCAGCCGAGCGGGGGGGAGCAGGGCAAGGATCCGGTCAGGCCATTCAATCAGGCAGATGCCGGTACCGTGCAGATGCTCTTCCAGCCCTAATTCAACTGCATCGTCGCAACCACGCAGACGATAGCAGTCATAGTGGTAAATTGACGGCACTGCAGGGTATTCGTTCAAAATGGCAAACGTGGGAGAGGCTACCAGATGCAGGCATTGGGGGGCAGCGCCGGCTACAATACCCCGCACAAAACAGGTCTTGCCCCCGCCCAGTTCTCCGGTAAGGGTGACAAGGTCACCAGCTTGCAGCAGGGTGCCGAGCCATGTACCAACCGCTTCGGTGACTTCAGGGGCATCAGTTTCCAGTGAATAGCCTGTTGCAGGGCTATCGGTCTGTTGTGCCTGCTCACGCATCTAGGTCAGCAGGGTGCGGATGATGTCGATCCGGGCCACGATACCCACCAGTGAGCCGTTATCCACCACCGGCAGGGCATTGACATGATGGTTGCTCATCAGGTCGGCGGCCTCGCTGAGGGATGCGTGCGGGCTGATGCTGGCGATTTCAGTCTGGTAGACATCGGCTACCGTTCGCCCTCCCATTTTCTGCAGTTCCTTTTCCAGGGTTTTTTCAGACTCAAGATAGATCACCCAGTCAAACAGGCTGATCATTGTTGGCAGATGCAGGCTCTTGCTCTGTTCCACCAGATCAGACTCGGTAACCATGCCGATCAGGTTTCCGGTGGCGTCTACAACCGGTAATGAACTGATCCGGTTAGAGACAAACAGCTCTGCAAGCTCTCTGATGGTTGTTTCAGTCCTGACAGTTAACACGGTGGTGGTCATAATATCGGCAACGGTTTTCATGGGTGGCTCCTTACAGTTCAAACGGGTTGTTTGGGTTGGTTGGTGCGTTTAAGAGGCGGTTGAAAGCAAGGGGAATCCGTTCGATCAGGTCGGTGGCGGTCATGCCGGTCTCACCCTGCTCCATGGCAACCATGTCGCCGGCCAGACCATGCAGAAATACTCCCAGACGGCAGGCGTTCCAGGTGGTATAGCCTTGTCCCAGCAGCGAGACAATCACGCCGGTCAGTACATCACCCATGCCGCCGCTGGCCATTCCCGGGTTACCGCTGCCGTTGATGGCCGCCATGCCGTTTGGTGCGGCCACAATGGTACGGGCACCTTTCAGAATAATGTACACACCATAGGTACGGGCAAATTCCTGGGCAACCGAGATTCTGATGGCGGCTACATCCGGAATGGATGAGCCAAGCAGACGGGACATCTCGCCGGGATGCGGGGTGAGGACAATGTTTGCGGAGCGCTTGCGATGCAGCACCGTAATATCTTCAGACAATGCATTCAGGCCATCGGCGTCGATCACCATCGGTACGGAGACGGTCTCAATCAGGGTGTGGACCACCGTTACACCGGCAGGCCGACGATCAATGCCGGGGCCGATGGCCAGGGCCTGTTTGCCGGGCAGCTGTCTCTCCAGCACCGGCAGGACATGGGTGGTCAGGTGCCCGGTACTGGCATCAGGCAACGGCAAGGTCATGGCCTCGGTGGTCTTGACCTCAAGAATCTGATTGAGACTCTCGGGTATGGCCAGGGTAACCAGACCAGCACCGGTACGGACGGCGCTGTTGGCGGTCAGGGCTGCAGCACCGGTCTTGCCCGGTGAACCGGCAATGATCAGGCAATGGCCAAAATGACCTTTGTGTGCCTGTCGGTCACGCCGCTTTACCAGTGGTGCCATCAGTTTTTCATTTAAGAAATCATAGCCGGTGGCATTGTTCAACAACTGGGGCGGGATACCGATATCGACAATCACCAGTCGGCCGACCGTATCGGCCGCAGGATACAGTACGTGACCCAGCTTGGCTGCGGCAAAGGTGACGGTCAGATTTGCCCGTACGGCGGTGCCCAGGATTCTGCCGGTGGTACCGTGAACACCGGTAGGTATGTCAACCGCCACTACCTTGCCCGGCGAACGGTTGATCAGTTCTACCGCTTCAAGATAGACCCCCTGCAGGTCATTGCGCAGACCGGTCCCCAGCAGGGCATCAACCAGCAGGTCTGCCTGCAGCAGGTCGTCGGCATGTTTTTCTGTGATTTCACCTTCACCAGGGCAGAAGCTGAGGATCTCGTCAGGCAGCAGTACCAGATTGGTCAGAGCATCTCCGTGGATCGCCTCTTGCTCGGCCAATACAATCACCAGAACCTGCCACCCTTTTTCCAGCAGGTAGCGGGCTATCACATAGCCGTCGCCGCCATTGTTGCCTTTCCCGGCCAGGATCACCACTTTCTTGCTTGATCGGGTACCGTAGGCCGCCAGGATATGCTCAGTGCATCCTTTTCCCGCCAGCTCCATTAACTCTCGACCGGGGATACCGTACTCCTCAATGGCACGACGATCCAACTCCTGCATGGTATGGGCAGTAACAATTTTCATGGCGCCTCCAGCACGACAAATGCAATGGCCTGACCGCCGTCATGGGATAATGACAGCTGAACGCTCAGCTCTCCCCGTTTTGTAACCAGCTCCAGGGTCTTACCGTAAAGATGCAGCTCTGGTTTGCCCAGGTGATCATTACGCACTTCCATCTCAATCCAGCTTAATCCATCTCGCAGTCCGGTTCCCAGGGCCTTGACAAAGGCTTCCTTGGCGGCAAATCGGGCTGCCAGGCAGGAGGCGGCCTGTTTTCGAGCACGGCAGTACTGCTGCTCGTGTGCGGTAAAAAGACGATCCAGCAGCGGCTGATTACCTTCATCCAGAAACCGCTGGAAGCGGGCAATTTCTACCGTATCAACGCCGATGCCGTAGATCATAGACTTGTTGTCGCCGAGAACCACAATTGTAAAAGAGACTTGAATTTTATGAATGAGCTGTCTGTGCAACGCTCCAAACTGACTTTTTGTGCTACTTGTTGATAGATTGATGAAGAACGTGCTTTTTTTGCCGTGCGTAATGCTTGTTCAAGTGCTTCCTTCGGTTGAGTTGGTTTGATTTGGTTGCCAGTTAAAAATTGTCTGTCTTGTAACCAGTTTCGAAGATTTGGGCTTTTGCCATGCCAGCCAAGGACATTTTCGAGATGGGGAGATATACTCCATATCCATATTTCAAGCTCTGGGTCAATGACGATAGCCGCCGCACGATTATTCCAGCCGTTCTCAGACAGTTTATTTTCTATCTCAGACTCAAGGACTTCACGGGATTTATGGTCTTGTCCGGATCCCTCTCTATCTAAAAGAACAAGTGCATGTTCGTATTGATTGATAAACGGTTTGATGAACTCATGGCTGCGGAGTAGGCAACCTGGATCGTTCTCTGGATGTACTCTGAAATCTGCTGTTACCTCTCGGATATTCAAAGATCTTTGACGGCTTAAGACTCCTTTTACTGCAAACTCCATGTTTTTATCAGCAGTTAAAATAATTAGGTCTTTTCGGGTGTCAGTGAGTGATTCGATCATCCTAAGACTCCACCGGCAAAGAGAGTTCCCAGATTAGTCTCGCCTTTCCAATCTTTGAGTGCAGGGTGTCTGTTTCCTGGGACAATGTCTGTAGCTCCGTTATCTGTTTTTGCAAAACAAAGAACTTTATCGGCTTCAACCATACTGAGAATGACTGGGGAATGAGAAGCCAATAGAATTTGTGCATCATATACCGAAGAAAGTGACTGAAACATGGTTTCTACTGCCCTTGGGTGAATGCCGTTTTCTGGTTCCTCAATCAGGTACACTCCAGTAAAGTCGGGTAAATATGCCGGTAGTGTTAATGCTAGCAACCTAAGGGTACCATCGGAGGCCATCCAAGACGGTACTTCCAAGCCGCCACGATAACGTAGTATCAGATAGCGGTGTTTGTCATCAGGACGTTCTACAGTTCTAACGCCTTCAAGATCAGTTAGGGCTGTTTTAAGATGTTCAATCCAAGAGTCGAAATTATCAGGGTGTTTTTTTACGAGTCCGTCAATTACCCATGGAAGATTAGAACCATCAGGTTTGAACCCTCTCATCTGACCTGGGGGGCTCGCTCTACGAATTAGAAGGCTATTCAATACAAACGGTTGAACTCCTTCTATCAAAAGCTTCTTCAACCAACTGGAAACAGGGAATTTGGATTCGTCTTCGGGTAAGTTACCAAGTGCTGATTTACGCGGGCCAAGTTTAAACGATGGAGCCCAGCCTTTACCGCTCACCTTATAAACTTCCGAATAAAAATTATCGTTACCGCCTTTAACTTTATTGATAACAACTTTAGTGCCAATTGTGCCTTTAGTTGAGACGATGGTGGCAGGAGCATCATGCCAAGCAGGAAAAAGAGTTCGTTGTTGTGACTCATTGGGCAGCTTTATACCGTTCTTTTTTAAAACTACTTTTTCCGCACAAATGATTACTTCGTCGGTTGATTCATCTAAGCCAAAAACGACTTCATAGCGAACTGAAGTAAAATCCTTGTCACCCAGAAGTTGCCGACGATCTTCGGGAATAGCTGCTTCAATTGCTAACTCAAACCCATTACCAGTTCTTCCCCAGAGTAGATCCTGAAAGTTCTGAGTTCGTTCACCAATGGCCGTCTCCAATCCTTCAGAGACAAGTCTTCCTAGAAAAGCTACTACATCAAGGAAGGTTGTCTTGCCACTGGCATTAGGGCCAACAAGTACATGGAACGGCCCCAGATGTTGTTTGATATAGCGTAAACAACGAAAATTTTTTGCTTCAATAAGGGTAATCATGGGTGCTACTCCAAAACAAGGGCTCTCTGCATAGGGTCAGTGTCGTTGAGAATCATGGCTGACGGATCAGCGCCGTCATCTCCCGTACAGCCCGGTCAAGTCCCACCAGCATGGCACGTGAGATGA
>DKFG01000008.1:4220-4421 GCA_002452325.1 Geobacter sp. UBA6802 | reverse complement strand
GGGTAACCGAGATCGGCGTTGATGGTGCCGGTCGATTGAATATGGATGAGTTCAAGCAGGCAATTGACGACGATACTGCCATTGTTTCATTCATGTGGGCTAACAACGAGACTGGAGTAATCTTTCCGGTAGAAGATGCGGCCTCCATTGCCAAGCAGTATGGAGCCCAGTTTCATACCGATGCAGTCCAGGCAGTGGGTA
>DKFG01000008.1:0-4205 GCA_002452325.1 Geobacter sp. UBA6802 | reverse complement strand
CATGCCCCCAAGGGGATCGGTGCCCTGTACGTTCGCAAGGGCACGCCGTTTAAACCGCTGCTGGTGGGTGGGCACCAGGAAAAGAGCCGTCGGGCCGGTACTGAAAATGCCGCTGCCATCATAGCCCTGGGCAAGGCCTGCCAGCTGGCCGACGAGTTTATGGAGGCGGAGAATACTACGGTTAAGGCCAAGCGAGATCGCCTGGAACAGGCTCTGATGGCTGCCATCCCCCATGCCCGAATCAACGGTGGCGGGGCTGACCGGTTGCCCAACACAACGTCAATAGCGTTTGAGTTTGTGGAAGGTGAGGCGATCCTGCTGCTTTTGTCCGAGCTGGGGATCTGCGCCTCATCCGGCAGTGCCTGCACCTCTGGCTCGCTGGAGCCGTCCCATGTGTTGCGGGCCATGGGAGTTCCGTTTACCTGTGCCCACGGCTCGATCCGCTTCTCGCTCTCCCGGTACACCACTGATGCAGAGCTGAATCTGGTCATCAAGGAGTTACCGCCAATAATCGCCCGTCTGCGGCAGATGTCCCCTTTTGGGCGGGAGTTTTTGAAATAGAGGCGTTGGCTTGAAAATAGTTGCATCATGAAAAGCGGGGCACTTCGGTGTCCCGTTTTTATTAAAGCCCTGCTTGACGCCCCCCTGAAGCAACGGTACTCTACACAGACATCTGTTGGAGGTTGCGCCCATGTTCCGCTATCTGCTGCTGCTCATCTGGCTGCTATCCTTGGTTGTTCACGCTGCGTTATGTGTTTAACAGTACAGGAGTGATCATGAGGCTCATCGTTACAGCGTTTATTGTTTGCCTGTTGCTTGCTACTGCGGTTTCATCCCATGCCTTCTGGTCTGCTGAACCTGCTTCACTCAAGGAGCTTGCTGTCGGTGTGACCATAGAAATGAAGAAGAAGGTCGGCGGTGGTAAGAAGTTGTTCCTTGACACAGATGTCCATCAAGTACTGCCCGGCAGGGCAGTATCTATGTATGAAGACAGCCTGTTTGTTCAGATCAGACCGCGTTAGGAGGGGGAGTAACGATGGAGTCGTATGATCTGGTGGTGATAGGGGCTGGCCCTGGCGGCTACGTTGCAGCCTTGCGGGCCAGTCAACTGGGTATGCGTGTGGCGGTGGTGGAAAAACGCGCCACCCTGGGCGGTGTCTGTCTGAATGAAGGCTGTATCCCCAGTAAGGCCCTGCTTGATTCCAGTGAGCATTTTGCGATGGCGCGTGACAAGTTTACGCTGCATGGTATTGAGATTGACCCGCCACGCCTTAATCTGGCGGCCATGCAGGCCCGTAAGGAGGGTGTGGTTAAACGTCTGACCGATGGTGTTGCCTATCTGTTTAAGAAACACAAGATTACGGTTGTGCAGGGCAAGGCCTCGTTGGCAGAGGCTGACAGTAGTGGTCTGCATCAGGTGCTGGTGAGCGGCCATGGGCCGCTTGCGGCGCACCGCGTGTTGCTGGCAACCGGTAGCCAGCCGATTCCACTGCCTTGTATCCCCTTTGATGGTGAGCTGGTGGTGTCTGCCCGTGACGCACTTGATTTTACCACGGTCCCTGAACATCTGATGGTGGTGGGGGGTGGATATATCGGGCTTGAGCTGGGATCAGTGTGGCGAAGGCTTGGTGCCAAAGTTACGGTTGTGGAGGCGCTGTCTGACATTATCCCGGCCAGTGATCGTCAGATGGCAACCACGCTGCAGCGTTCACTTAAGAAGCAGGGGATTGTATTCAAACTGGAGACCCGTGTGACCGGGGTGCAGCGCACAGAGGTCGGGGCTGTTGTGCAGTATGAAACTTCAGGGGAAACAGGGCAGTTGGCCTGTGATCGGTTGCTGGTTGCCATTGGCCGTAAACCGGCTGTGGAAGGATTGGGACTGGAACAGCTGGGTATCGTTGTTGACAAAGGTGGCAGGCTACAAGTTGATGCTGATTACCAAACAACCGTTGCCGGTATCTATGCCGTTGGCGATCTGATTTCCGGACCGATGCTGGCCCACAAGGCCTCAGAAGAGGCAGTGGCCTGTGTGGAGCGCATGGTGGGAAGGCCATCAACAGTAGCGTATGACTGCCTGCCGGGTGTGGTCTATACCTGGCCTGAAGGAGCCTCGGTAGGACAGACTGAAGAGCAGTTGCAAGAGGCAGCTATACCGTATCGGGTCGGGTCTTTCATTTTTTTGGGAAATGGTCGGGCTCGTGCCATGGATGAGACCGAAGGGTTTGTCAAGGTGCTGGCCCATGCTGAGACTGACCGTCTGCTGGGGGTGCACATTGTCGGTCCACGGGCATCAGATATGATTGCAGAGGCGGTTACGGCTATAAGTCTTAAAGGGACGGCCCGTGACCTGGGAGCGCAGTTTCATGCCCATCCAACCCTGAGTGAGGCGTTAAAAGAGGCAGCACTAGATGTACACAACGAAGCACTACACGTATAGGTGACCAGACATGCACAGAGAACGTCGCAGAACAAAGATTGTTGCAACACTGGGTCCAGCCAGCAGTTCGCCTGAAATGCTTGAACGACTGCTGATGGCGGGTGTTGATCTGTTTCGCCTTAACTTTTCCCACGGCACACTGGATGACAAGGCGCTGCTGATCAACAGGATACGGGAGATCTCAGTCCGGATTGGCAAAGAGGTTGGGATTCTGGCTGACCTGCAGGGGCCAAAGATTCGTACCGGGAAAATGGCCAATGACGGCATGCTGCTGAAGAAAGGTGAGGAGGTGGTCATCACCACGGCAGATATCCTTGGAGCAGATGGTCTGATCCCAACTATCTATACCGACCTGCCACGGGATGTGACGCCGGGTGCGCGTATTCTGCTTGATGATGGCCTGCTTGAGTTGAAAGTGCTGTCCGTTGCGGGCGAAGAGGTCCGCTGCCAAGTGATTTACGGCGGTCTGCTCAAAAACAACAAGGGGATTAACCTGCCCGGCGTCAAGGTGTCGGCACCGTCTTTAACGGAAAAGGATCTGGCTGACCTGGACTTCTGTCTCTGGACCGAGGTGGATTACATTGCCCTCTCGTTTGTGCGCACCCATGAAGATGTCGAGCAGATCAAGCGGATTATCTACAGTGCGGGTAAGGATATTCCGGTGGTGGCCAAGATTGAGAAACCGGAGGCGCTCAGAAACTTCAAGAAAATCCTGAAGGTGACTGATGCAGTTATGGTTGCCCGTGGGGATCTGGGGGTTGAGATTCAGGCAGAAAAAGTGCCGCTGATCCAGAAAAAAATCATTATGGCCTGTAATCAGGCAGGAAAGCCAGTGATAACGGCAACGCAGATGCTGGAATCGATGATTACCAATCCCCGTCCTACCCGTGCCGAGACCTCTGACGTTGCCAATGCCATTATTGACGGTACTGATGCGGTTATGCTCTCTGGAGAAACAGCCTCAGGCGCGTATCCGGTAGCAGCGGTTGAGACCATGGCCAGGATTGCGCTAGATGTTGAAGTGGCAGGCTTGGGCAGCAATCATGATGCGCCTGCACTACTTACCCCCAGCATAGCCCAGGCGGTTGGCGAGGCTGCCTGTCGGGCAGCGGCTAGTCTAAAGGCTAAAGCAATCGCCGTTTTTACGCACTCAGGCAGTACTGCGGCGTTGATCTCACGGTTCAGGCCACCGATCCCGATCGTTGCCTTTACCAATACGCCACCGATACAGCGCAAGCTCTCGCTGTACTGGGGGGTCAGGACGCGATCGATTCAGATACTGGAGTCAATGGAACAGCAGGTAGCTTTGGCTGAAAAGATGCTGCTGGCAGCCGGACTGCGTAAGGGCGATATCATTATCATCATCATGGGTACCCCTGTGGAAGCGCGTGGCTCGACGAATCTTATGAAAGTTCATAAACTAGGGGCAGGGAGATTTTTTGAGATTTTCTAAAAAGATGTAATTGTGCCTACGAGATTTCAGCTACTTACGATTATTTTTATTTTTTTCAAAAAAAGTTATTGACGTTTTTTTTTTGTGTGTGTATAAACCGAATTCCTTGCAGCGCGGAACACCAGTCGCTGACGGAGATTTGGTCTTTGAAAACCGGATAGCAGAAGCAAGTGAATTGCGGGCCATGCAATTCAAAAAAGCTAGTATAGATTTGATACAGGTAATTCAAACTGGAGAGTTTGATCCTGGCTCAGAACATACGCTGGCGGCGTGCCTAACACATGCAAGTCGTACGTGAAAGCCCGCTTCGGTGGA
>DKFG01000190.1 GCA_002452325.1 Geobacter sp. UBA6802 | reverse complement strand
TGCCTGGATTGAGCTGTTCTGGAAACCCCGTCCGTCCGATGCGGCAGAGCTGCGCTCCCTGACACCGCTGCGGCGTCGACAGCTGTTGGGGCCTGCCCTGGGGCTGGCGCTGGTTTCGGTGCTGCTGGGGCTGCTGCCGGAGCCGCTCTTTCGGCTCTGCTCTGCTGCGGCGGATCAGCTGCTGCAGCCGCAGTTCTATATTGAAGCGGTGCTGGGGGTGATCCGGTGACTGCCTTTCTGGCCAATATCCTGCTGGCCCTGGCCTGGATGGCCCTGACCGATGCCTTTGATGCCGGAGGGTTTATCGCCGGTTTCCTGTTCGGTTTTCTGGTGATCTGGATCGGCCGGCGCGATCGTCAAACCGCTGCCTACCACCGTCGTCTGCTGGCCATTGCCGGATTCATCCCCTATTTTATCAAAGAGATGGTGGTGGCCAATCTGCGGGTGGCCTACGATGTATTGACTCCGCAGGATTACATGCAGCCCGGCATTGTTGCCGTGCCGATTGACCTGGAAACCGACCTGCAGATCACCCTGCTGGNNCTGCATTACCCTGACCCCCGGCACCCTTTCGCTGCATATCAGCGAAGACCGGCGTATCCTGTACGTGCATGCCATGTACATTGACGATCCCGAAGAGCTGGTGCGGGAGATCAAGCAGGGGTTTGAGCAGCGGATACGGGAGATCATCCAATGAGTTTGGCGTTCTTTACCACCTGGATTATCCTGCCGCTTTTGGGGCTTGGCCTGTTGATCACCTTTATCCGGGTGGTGCGGGGTCCCAGCCTGCCGGATCGGGTGGTGGCCCTTGACCTGATGGCCACCTTTATCATCGCCATATCGGCAGTCTACTCCATCAGCAGCAACCAGCCATCGTACCTGGACGCGGCGGTGGTGCTGGCCCTGATCACCTTTCTGGGTACCGTGGCCTTTGCCTACTACTTGCACCGGAGGGGAACCGATGCGTGATATTCTGATCGCCCTGCTGTTGTTGGGCGGCACTTTTTTCGCCCTGGTGGCGGCCATCGGTGTGGTGCGGATGCCGGATATTTATATGCGGCTCTCCTCCGCCTCCAAAGCCTCCACTCTGGGAGCCAGCTTTATCCTGACAGCGGTGGCGCTGTTTTTCGGCACCACGGCGGTCAGCGGTAAGGTGGTGGCCATTATCGCCTTTACCCTGCTGACCGCGCCGGTGGCGGCCCATATGTTGGGACGGGCCGCCTATTTCAGCGGTGAGCCGCTCTGGGGAAGAAGCAGGGTGGACCAACTGGGCAAGGGTGGGACGTGGTTTAAGGGAGTGCGGCAGTCAGACCGGTCTGACTTGTCTGACAAAGAACAAGCATGAGCGCCCTGCGCGAAAAGATCTATAACATCATCTTTGAGTCCGATACCCTGGCCGGTAAGGCCTTTGACCTGGCCCTGATCTTTTTCATCCTGCTGTCGGTGGCGTTGGTGATGCTGGACAGCCTGCCCGGCATCCACGACCGCTGGGGTGACTGGCTGATGGGTGCAGAGTTACTGATCACCGCTCTGTTCACACTGGAGTATCTCCTGCGGCTCTACAGCGCCCGCCGCCCCCTGCGTTACGCCCGTAGTTTCTTCGGTGTTGTTGACCTTTTGGCCATCATCCCCACCTACGCCGGTCTGTTCTTCCCCGGCCTCCATTTTCTGGCTACGGTACGGGTGCTGCGGGTCTTGAGGATCTTCAGGATTCTCAATCTGGTGCAGTTTATGGGGGAGGGGAACATCCTCTGGACTGCCTTGAAGCGCAGCCGTCACAAAATTGCGATCTTTCTCTCCACCGTGCTGACCGTGGTGGTCTTTATCGGCAGTCTGATGTTTCTGATTGAAGGGGCAGAGAGCGGCTTTACCAGCATCCCCAAGAGCATCTACTGGGCCATTGTTACCATGACCACGGTGGGCTATGGCGACATTGCCCCTCAAACACCGCTGGGGCAGCTGGTGGCCTCACTGCTGATGGTGATCGGCTACGGTATCATTGCCGTACCCACCGGTATCGTGACCAGCGAGATGGTGCGTTCCAGACCCCCGTTTAACGGCGAGGTTTGTTCCTGTTGCGGTCGGAAGATGGAGTATCAACAGTACGGTGAGGGTCCGTCACCTCCGTCCTGACAGCAGGGATTGTAGAACGTAACTTTTTTCGGTATGAATAGTTACCTACTGTTTTTATTCATGTATTATGATTTTTGACATGCACCGATACCCTTTTTTGAGACCGGCCTTGCTTGACAAGCCGGTCTTTTGTTTTATAACAAGAGTGTAGAAATGCTGTCATTAAAACAATGGGGAGGCTTGGTATGACCAGAAAACGAAACGGTCTGGGGATGCTGCTGTTGGTCTGTTGTCTTGCCGCCGGAGCGGCGCAGGCCGAGATGGTTGTTACCACCCACGATGGTCGGGTGCTGCGGTTGCCGGTTAATGCCGGTGATGTGAAAAAGATTGAATATACCGGGGGATCATCCGCTGTCGGCTTTGTTGGTGGTGAAAACCGGTCGTTTCAGTACATCGGCTGTTTTACCGACCGCCAGGAGCGGGATATGAACGGCTATACCTACCAGAGCGGGTCAATGACCACGGCCCAGTGCGTAGCTACCTGCAGAGATCGCGGCTTTGCCTACGCCGGTACCCAGTTTTCCACCCATTGCTTCTGCGATAACAGCTACGGCAGGTACGGAACTGCCAGTAACTGCAACATGACCTGTAGCGGCAATCGCAACGAGAAGTGCGGCGGCAGCTGGGCCAACTCGGTCTACCGGGTGCAGTAGGTCTCATTGGTTACTCCCTTGCGGTATAAAAAATGAGCTGATGGTTTACACGGGGAGCCTGCTCCCCGTTTGCATTTCTGCTGCCTGACAGCTCCAGAATCTATGTGCAAGGAGGTTTGTTGGTATGAAGTCAGTTCCTTTGTTCTTTGCCGCACTGGTGTGCATTTCTTGTGGGCCTGTGTTTGCGGATGAGGCCCCTGCCAAGCGCTGGCGTGATCAGGCCGAGTTCTCGTTTGTGCAGACTGGCGGCAATACCGATGTAACCACTCTGTCACTCAAAAATCTGTTAACCTACCGTGTTTCGCGACCGCTCAGCCTTTCCTGGAAGGTTGAAGCACTGAATTCCATAAAAAGCGGCACACAGACCGCAGAACGGTATCTGACTGAACTGCGGGGAGATTATCTGGTTACGCAACGTATGTACGGTATTGCCTCAACCTCCTGGCTGCGGGACAGATTTGCCGGTATCGATGCCCACTATGATGGAAGTCTGGGGGTGGGGTACCGGTTTCTGGAGGGCCCGCGCCACACACTGATCGGGGAGGCAGGCCTGAACTACACCTATGAGCAGTATATCAACAATACCAGTGACGACTACCCCGCTTCCCGGTTGTTCGGCAAGTACCAGTTTGCGATTACTGAAAGAAATGTTCTTTCGCAGTCATTGGAATATCTGCAGGATCTTGAGCTGATCAGAGGTCAGGTGCTGAACTCTGAAACGGCACTCACCGCTGCCCTGACCGATATCTTCTCTCTGAAGGCGAGCTATACCGTGCGTTTCCATAGCAAGCCGGTACCCGCAACACTCAAAAAAACCGACACAACCCTGGCAATGGCCCTGGTGGCAACCTTTTGATCGTGAACGATGTCTGAGGTGGTGTTCTTGCAGCAAGGGAGGAATCATGGATTTTTTGCAAAACAGTTATTTGGGTAACAGCCTGCAAGACTGGCTTATTGCAGTCTGCATCTTTGTCCTGTCATTTGCCGTGCTGAAGATTGTACTTGGTCTGCTGATCAGCAGGTTGAGCCGTCTGGCTGAGATGACTGCCCATGAGTATGATGACCTGCTGGTGGCAATGCTGAAAAACACCAAGCTGATGGCACTGGTGGCCTGTTCGGCTTATCTTTCTTCCATGGTGGTTGTCCTGAAGCCCGGCCTGGCGAATATGGGCGGCAAAGCGGTGATGCTGGTGCTGATCCTGCAGTCCGGTTTCTGGGCCAGTTCCGGTATCTCGTTCTGGCTGCAGCGCACTATGCAGCGGCGGATGGAACAGGACCGCTCCAGTGCGACCACCATCGGTTTTCTGGGGTTTGTGGCGCGGGTTTGTCTCTGGGTGGTCGTGCTGTTGCTGTTGCTGGGTAATCTGGGGGTCAACATCACCGGGCTGGTGGCCGGTCTGGGGATCGGCGGCATTGCCGTGGCACTGGCGGTGCAGAATATTTTGGGTGATCTGCTGGCCTCCCTGTCAATCGTGCTGGACAAGCCGTTCGTGATCGGTGACTTCATCGTGGTGGACAACCTTGCCGGCACCATTGAGCATATCGGACTCAAGACCACCCGCATCCGTAGTTTAAGCGGTGAACAGCTGATCCTCTCCAACAATGATCTGCTCAAGAGCCGGGTACATAACTACAAGCGGATGTCGGAACGCCGGATTGTCTTCGGGTTTGGCGTGGTTTACCAGACCTCGCTGGAGCAGCTGCAGCGGATCAAGGCACTGGTCAGCGATATCATCAGGGCACAGGAAAATGCCCGGTTGGATCGGGTCCATTTCAAGAATTACGGCGATTCCTCCCTGAACTTTGAGGTGGTCTATTTTGTAAAAAATTCCGATTACACGGCCTACATGGACCTGCAGGAAGAGATCAATCTGGCTATGTTCAAGGCGTTTGGGCAAGAAGGGATCGAGTTTGCCTACCCGACCCAGACCATTTTTGTCCAGCAGTCCGGATAGGGGGACCCATGCAACAGCGACAGTTTGGTGGTACACTTGGCTCATCAATGGTGCCGGACGGCAGTACCAGCTTCAGGGTCTGGGCGCCCCGTGCGCAGCAGGTGGCGGTGATCTTCCCGGAAAGTGACAGGCCTGCTGCTGCACTGCAGCCCGAGGATGACGGTTATTTTTCCGGCACGGTGGCAGGGGTCGGGCACGGTGATCGGTATTGGTACCTGCTGGACAACACGCTGGAGCGGCCTGACCCGGCCTCACGCCATCAGCCGGATGGAGTGCATGGCCCGTCCCAGATAGTGGACCCGGACCGGTTTCAGTGGCAGACCACTGATTGGCACGGTCTGGCGCTGGAAGAATATCTGATCTACGAGCTGCATGTGGGTGCCTGTACCCCCCAAGGGACGTTTGACGGGGTGATCGAGCGGCTGGACTATCTGGTTGAGCTGGGCATTACCGCCGTGGAGCTGATGCCGGTGGCCCAGTTTCCCGGCAGCCGCAACTGGGGCTACGACGGCACCTTTCCCTTTGCCCCCCAGAACAGCTATGGCGGGCCAGACGGGCTGAAGCGGTTGGTGGATGCCTGCCATGCCCGGGGGCTGGCGGTGGTACTGGATGTGGTCTACAACCACCTGGGGCCGGAGGGCAATTACCTGCATGCCTTTGGTCCCTACTTTACCAATCGTTACCATACTCTCTGGGGGGATGCCGTTAACTTTGACGGCCCGGACAGTGATCCGGTCCGTCTGTTTTTTATTACCAACGCCCTGTACTGGATCACCGAATACCGGATTGATGCCCTGCGTCTGGATGCGGTGCATGGCATCTACGATTTCAGCGCCTGTCATATCCTGCAGGAGCTGCAGCAGGCAGTAGAGCAGCGGGCTGCCGAGCTGGGACGTCCGGCGTATCTGATCGCCGAGAGCGACTTAAACGATCTGCGTCTGATCAGTAGTCAGGAACAAGGGGGCTTCGGCCTGGCAGCCCAGTGGTGCGATGACTTTCACCATAGCCTGCGGACCCTGCTTACCAATGACCGGCGTGGCTACTATGCTGATTACGGTGAGTTTGCCCACCTTGCCAAGGCGTTCAGCGACGGGTTTGTGCTGGATGGGTGCTATTCCCGCTTCAGACGCCGTTGCCACGGCAGCTCGTCGGCAGCAGTTTCCCCCTGTCGTCTGCTGGTCTGTAGCCAGAACCACGATCAGGTGGGCAACCGTGCCCGGGGAGAACGGCTGCATGAACATCTCTCGCTGGATCAGCTCAAGCTGGCAGCGGTTACCGTACTGCTGTCGCCCTATCTGCCGCTGCTGTTTATGGGGGAGGAGTATGGCGAGACCGCGCCGTTCCCCTATTTTGTCAGCCATGGTGATCCTGATCTGGTGGCAGCGGTGCGCAGCGGCAGGCAGCAGGAGTTTGCCGACTTTGCCGGGGAGGCGGTGCCGGACCCCCAGGATGAGCAGACCTTTCTATCGGCACGGCTTGATCCCGAACAACGCTACTCTGGTCGTCAGCGTGAGCTTTTTGCGTGGTATTGCGCATTGATCCGGCTGCGCAAAGAACAGCAGCTGACCGCCTGTGCTGACCGTCGGTTGCTGCAGATGATCACTGACGAGCCGAATCAGGTGCTGATCCTGATCCGGCGCCGCTCCACCGATGAGTTGATCTGCCTGTTCAACTACAGTGATCAGAGGCAAACGATCAGCTCGGATACGCTCAGCGGGTCGTTGCAGGTACTGCTTGATTCAGCTGGTGCAACAGCCCCTGGCGGTACTATTGATGCCTATGTTACCCGGTCAGAGTCCTGGCTGACCCTCCCGCCATTCAGCGCCATGGTCTGTAGAAAGGATTGATTTGATGGAGCGTTTTGTCTGTATACATGGTCATTTCTACCAGCCTCCCCGTGAAAACCCCTGGCTGGAGACAATCGAGATCCAGGATTCGGCCTTTCCGTATCACGACTGGAACGAACGGATCACTGCCGAATGTTACGCCCCCAACGCAGCATCGCGCAATCTTGACCAGCAGGGCCGGATTGCAGGGATTGTCAGCAATTATGCCCGGATCAGTTTTAATTTTGGACCGACCCTGCTTTCATGGATGGAGCAGAACAGCCCCGAGGTGTACCGGGCGATCCTGGAGGCCGACCGTCAGAGCATGGTCTGGCGTTCCGGCCATGGTGCAGCCCTGGCCCAGGTCTACAACCACATCATCATGCCGTTGGCCAGTGAGCGGGATAAACGTACACAGGTACAGTGGGGGATCAAGGACTTTGTCCACCGTTTCAGTCGTTTTCCAGAAGGGATCTGGCTGGCTGAGACGGCGGTTGATACTGAAACCCTTGAGATACTGGCTGAAGCCGGTATCGGCTTCACGGTTCTGGCGCCCCATCAGGCAGCGGCCGTCCGCAGAATTGGCGGGGCGCGCTGGACCGACGTTTCGGGCTCTCGGATTGACCCCTCCCGCGCCTATCGCTGCCCGCTCCCTTCCGGCCGCAGTATTGCCCTCTTCTTCTATGACGGACCGATCTCTCAGGCCGTTGCCTTTGAAAAACTGCTTGACAGTGGCGAACGCTTTGCGGATCGCCTCATGTCCGGTTTTTCATCCCGTCGTCGCTGGAACCAGTTGGTCAATATCGCCACCGATGGCGAGACCTACGGTCATCATCACCCCTTCGGCGACATGGCGTTGGGCCATGCCCTCAGTCATATTGAGGGTAACGGGCTGGCCCGGCTGACCAACTATGGAGAGTTTCTGGCGCTTGCATCCTCCTACCCATGAGGTGAGGATTGTTGAAAACAGTTCATGGAGCTGCATGCACGGCATCGAGCGTTGGCGCAGTGACTGCGGTTGCAATTCCGGCGGTCATTCCGGTTGGAACCAGTCCTGGCGTCAGCCGTTGCGGGAGTCTCTGGACTGGCTTGCAGCGCAGCTGACACAATGTTATCAGGACACCGGTTCCCTGTACCTGCATGATCCCTGGCAGGCGCGGGATGACTACATCACGGTCATGCTGGATCGTTCCGATGCCGCTGTTGATGGCTTCTTCCAGCGTCACACCCTGAGGCAGCTGCAGGAAGAGGAAACGGAAGCTGTCCTCAGTCTGCTGGAGATGCAACGCCACGCCCTGCTGATGTACACCAGCTGTGGTTGGTTTTTTGATGAGTTGTCCGGGATTGAGACGGTCCAGATTCTGCAATACGCCGCACGGGCCATGCAGCTTGCACGTCGCTACTGTACACCGCAGCTCGAACAATCATTTCTGCAGCAGCTGGCGCGGGCAGAAAGTAATATCAGTGAGTTTGGCAGCGGTGACGAGCTGTTTGAAAAACTGGTCAGGCCATCCATGGTCAACCTGGTCAAAGTGGGGGCTCATTATGCTGTCAGTTCCATCTTTGATGTCTATACTGACCAGACGACGATCTTCAGCTACCGAGCCGTTTTGGAAGATTTCCAGTCGCTGGGGTCCGGTCAGCATACGTTGAAGGTCGGCAGGGTACTGATCCGTTCAGAAATTACCCGCAGGGCAGACCGGATCAGCTTCTGCACCCTGCATTTCGGCAGCAATTCGGTCAGCGGCGGTGTGCGATCCTTCATCGGTGATGAAGCCTATCAGGCCATGAAGCAGGAGATCATCGGAGCGTTTGAATACGGTGAGTTTGCCGAGGTCATCCGGGGGATGGACCGTCACTTTGGTATGCATACCTACTCGCTGAAGGATCTCTTTCGTGACCACCAGCGCCAGATACTCAAGCGGATCATCAGCCAGACCATGCAGGATTTTGAAGAAAAACTCGGGACGCTCTACCAAAACAGCCGCAGCCTGATGGGCTTTTTACGCGACACCGGCATGCCGGTCCCAGCCCGATTCACCACCACGGCCCAGATTTCTCTGAATCTGGTGCTGCAGCAGCTTTTCAACGCGCCGGTTATTGATTTCAGTCGTGTGGTGACAACCTTTGCCGAGCTGGCTGACTGGGGGCTTCAGTTGGATGCTATGGCGCTTGAAATGATCATTCGCAGGAGGGTTGAGGAAGAAATCGCCTTTGCATACGACCATCCTGATGATCAAGACCGATTCATGCAAGTGCTGCGTCTGCTGCAGATGCTTGCTACTCTGCCGTTTGACGTCAACCTGTGGCAGGCCCAGAATGTCTGCTGGCAGATGCTGCAGCGGGCATGGTCAACTCCTGTTGACGAATCAGACCAGCTTGCGTCGGAAGAGCGGAAAGCGATTGCCGAGTTGGCATTTTTGCTCAATTTTTCACCTGAGATGCTTGAATGTCTGAGCGGAGAAAACCGATGAAACCGACCTCAACCTACCGGCTGCAATTCAATAGCGGCTTCGGATTTGACGATGCCCGGACCATTGTGCCGTACCTGCACCGTCTTGGTATCAGTACGCTCTATGCCTCACCCTATTTTGCGGCACGACCGGGCAGCATGCATGGCTATGATGTGCATGATCAGAACCGGCTGAACCCGGAGCTGGGCAGCACCGCACAGTACGAAGCGCTCTGCAGCGAACTGGCAGACTGCGGTATGGGGCAGATCCTGGATATCGTGCCCAACCATATGTGTATTGAAGGGCAGGGTAACGCCCTGTGGGCCGATCTGCTTGAAAACGGCCCCAGCGCACGCTCTGCCTGTTTTTTTGATATTGACTGGCATCCGCTCAAGCCTGAGCTGGAAAACAAGATATTGGTGCCGATACTGGGGGATCAGTACGGCACGGTGCTTGAAAACGGTGAGCTGTGTCTGCAATTTGAAGAGGGCTCGTTTTATCTGTACTACTACGATCACAAGCTGCCGATCATCCCCAAGAGCTATCGCCATATCCTGGGCCTGCAGCTGGACCGTTTGGAGCAGGAGCTGGGCCCGGATGCCCCCCAGTACCAGGAGCTGATGAGCATCATCACCGCCCTGAAACACCTGCCGTCGGTTACCGAAAACGACCCTGAGCAGATCGACGAACGCTACCGCGAGAAAGAGATTGTCAAGCGGCGGCTCTGGAGCCTTTACCAGAACAGCGGTGCAGTCAGGGACTTTATTGACCGTAATCTGACCAGCCTCAACGGGTGCAAGGGGATACCCGAAAGTTTTGACGGTCTGGATACCCTGCTGCAGGATCAGGTCTACCGGATCACCCACTGGCGGGTTGCCACCGAGGAGATCAACTACCGGCGTTTCTTTGATATCAACAGTCTGGGGGCGATCCGGGTTGAGGACCCGACCGTGTTTGAGGCCACCCATCGGTTGCTGTTTGATCTGGTGGCGGCAGGAAAGGTGACCGGTCTGCGGATAGACCATGCCGACGGCCTGCAGGACCCGGTCGACTATCTGAAACGGCTGCAGGCCGCCTGCTTCAGCCGCCGGTACGAGCGTAACTTTGCCCTGGCCGCAGACGATCAACCGGGTGATGAACCGGCCACCACGGCGCAGGAGGCCTATACGCGGATCCTTGAGGCTGATCCCGGTTACCGGCCGTTCTACATCGTGGCTGAAAAGATCCTGCTCAAGGCAGAGAAGCTGCCGGCCAACTGGCCGGTTTACGGCACCACCGGCTATGATTTTGCCAACCAGGTTAACGGCATCTTTGTGGATACAGCCAACGGAAAACTGTTTGAGACCATCTACACCCGTTTCATGCAGCACCGGGTTGATTTTCATGATGCCCAGTATCAGAAGAAAAAGCTGGTCATGCAGGTGGCGCTCTCAAGCGAGATCAACACCCTGGGGCATTACCTGAACCGGATCTCCGAACAGAGCCGCCATACCCGCGACTTTACCCTTAACAGCCTGATCAAGTCGCTGATTGAGGTGATCGCCTGTTTCCCGGTCTACCGCACCTATATCGCCGGGTTTGAGGTAACCGAGCGTGATCGCCAGTATATCGAGGCAGCGGTCAAGAGCGCCAAACGACTGAATCCGGCGGTCAGCGCCTCGGTCTTTGATTTTATCCGCGATGTGCTGCTGCTGCGTTTCCCCGACAACCTGCCGGAGGAGCAGTGCCGTGCCCGGCTTGATTTTGTCAAACGGTTCCAGCAACTCACCGGCCCGGTCATGGCCAAAGGGGTGGAGGATACCACCTTTTATCTCTACAACCGGCTGGTCTCTCTGAACGAGGTGGGGGGCAGTCCGGAGCGTTTCGGCATCAGTCTTGAGGCGTTCCACGGCCAGAACATCGACCGCTGCAAGAGCCGACCCCTGGCCATGCTGGCCAGCTCGACCCACGATACCAAACGCAGTGAAGATGTGCGGGCCCGGATCAATGTGCTGTCCGAGATCCCTGAACTGTGGCGTGAGGGGTTGATGCGCTGGAGCCGCCAGAACCGGCGGATCAAGCTGGTGGTGGACGGCAGGGCCCGGCCCAGCCGTAATGAAGAATACCTGCTGTACCAGACCCTGGTGGGTACCTGGCCCTGCTGCAAACCGGATACCGCAGCGTTCGGCGAGTTCCGCGACCGGATCAAGGCCTATATGCTCAAGGCCATGCGTGAGGCCAAGGT
Organism: Geobacter sp. UBA6802; assembly: GCA_002452325.1. GTDB lineage: Bacteria > Desulfobacterota > Desulfuromonadia > Geobacterales > Pseudopelobacteraceae > Trichlorobacter. The sequence continues at coordinate 12,469 of DKFG01000190.1, read as the reverse complement.
GCACACCAGCTGGATCAATCCGGATTCTCACCATGAAGACGCTGCCCTGTATTTTATCGACATGATCCTGAAAGATCTCCCTGGAAACGCATTTTTGCACGACTTTGCCGGGTTTCAGCAGCTGACCGCCGCCTGCGGCATCTTTAACTCGTTGAGTCAGCTGCTGCTCAAGATCACCTCGCCCGGCATACCGGACATCTACCAGGGCAATGAACTGTGGGATTTCAGCCTGGTTGACCCCGACAACCGGCGTCCGGTGGATTTCAGCACGCGTATGGCCCTGCTGGAGCAGCTTGAGCGCCGGGTGGCGGAGCAGGGGCTGACGGCAACAGCCCGGGAGCTGACGAAACAGCGGCAGGATGGGCAGATCAAGCTGTATCTGACCTGGAAGGCGCTTACCTTCCGCCGTGACCAACGGGAGCTGTTCGAGCAGGGGCGCTACCTGCCGCTTGAGGTGGCCGGTTCACGCCGGGAGCATGTCTGTGCCTTTGAACGCTCCACCAACCACAGCGCCGTGCTGGTGGTGGCGCCCCGTTTCTGCAGCCGGTTGATTGAGCATCCGAACGGTCTGCCGCTGGGTCTGGAGGTCTGGCAGGATACCTGCATTCTGCAGCCCTTTGATACAAGTTGCAGTGCATACCGCAACCTGCTGACCGGTGAGCTGCTGCGGCTTGAGCCGCAGGATGGCCGACTGGGTCTGCCGCTGCACAAGATTCTATCGGTCTTTCCGGTGGCGCTGCTTGAGAAGATTGACACAACACAGGAGGCGACATGCTAGACCAACGTGCCTGCGGTATCCTGCTGCACCCCACCTCGCTGCCGGGGCCGGGCGGCATCGGCAGTCTGGGGGCCGATGCCCGGAGGTTTGTCGATCTGCTGCAGGCAATGGGGATGCGCTACTGGCAGGTGCTGCCGCTTTCTCCGCCTGCCTGCGGCAACTCACCCTACTCAGCCTTTAGCGCCTTTGCCGGTAATCCGCTGCTGATTGATCTTGAACAGCTCATTGCAGCGGGTGATTTGCCGCCGTCGGTTGATCAGGCGAACGTTCCTGAAGACCGGGTGGATTTCGGCGCGGTGATCGAACAGAAGGGCCGCCTGCTGCGTCAGGCAGCCGTTACTTTTCTGCAACAGCCGACAACGGAGCGGCTGCAGGAGTTTCACCGTTTCTGTACCGAAACACCGTGGTTACAGGACTACACCCTGTTCATGGCCCTTAAACAGCGCTATGGCGGTGCGGTCTGGAATCGCTGGCCTAGTGAGGCGGCCTGCCCCAAGCCGGAGATCAGGCAGCGACTGCTTGCCGAGAACCGTGATGAAATCGCAGTGCAGAGCTACCTGCAGTGGCAGCTGTTCCGGCAGTGGCAGGGGCTGCGACAGTATGCCAATCAGCGCGGGGTTGCGGTAATCGGTGATATCCCGATCTTTGTGGGGTATGATTCGGCTGATGTCTGGAGCCGGAGAGAACTGTTTCTGCTGGACGAGCAGGGGGCACCACAGGTGGTGGCCGGTGTGCCGCCGGATTATTTCAGCGCCACCGGCCAGCTGTGGGGCAACCCGCTCTATGACTGGCAGCGGATGGAGCAGGACGGCTATTGCTGGTGGGCTGACCGGTTCCGTTGCCTGTTTGAACAGTTTGATCTGGTGCGGGTCGATCATTTTCGGGGCTTTGAAGCGGCCTGGCATATTCCGGCCCATGCAGAGACTGCCGTGCAGGGGGCCTGGGTCAAGGGACCGGCAGAGCGGCTGTTTGACGCGCTGCAACAGCAGCTGGGAACACTGCCGATCATTGCCGAAGATCTGGGGGTGATCACGCCTGAAGTGCTGGCGCTGCGGGATCGCTACGGGTTCCCCGGCATGAAGATCCTGCAGTTCGGTTTTGATGCAGAGCTTGATAACCGTGACCAGCCCCACAACCATGTCAGGCATGGGGTGGTCTACACCGGTACCCACGACAACGATACCAGCAACGGCTGGTATGCGGCCCGTTCCGGGGCCGAGCGGGACGCAATGCATGCCTACCTGGGTACCTTGCCGGGTAACGGCGCCGATGACCTGATCCGGGCAGCGCTGATGTCGGTGGCCGCCACCGCGATAATCCCGCTGCAGGATATTCTGGGCCTGGGCAGCGAGGCCCGCATGAATATCCCCGGAACTCCTTTCAATAACTGGGAGTGGCGCTTTTGCTGGGAGATGCTGCCGACCGATCTGGCCGCCACCGTACGCGGCAGATTGAAGCGGTACGAACGACTCTGTCAGGAGGATGTATAATGTCGAACCAGACCTTACTGCTTGAAGACAACCCCACCTGGTACCGCGATGCGATCATCTATCAGGTGCATATCAAGGCCTTTGCCGATTCAGACGCCGACGGCATGGGGGATTTCCGCGGTCTGATCGGCAAGCTGGACTACCTGCAGCAGCTGGGGGTTACGGCGCTCTGGGTGCTGCCGTTCTACCCTTCGCCGCTGCGGGATGATGGGTACGATATTGCCGATTATTACAATGTCAATCCCAGCTACAACACCTTGCGGGAGTTCAAGCAGTTTCTGCGGGAGGCCCACAAGCGGGGGCTGCGGGTGATCACCGAGCTGGTACTGAACCATACCTCAGACCAGCACCCCTGGTTCCAGCGGGCCCGTCAGGCTCGGCCCGGCTCGGCACATCGGGAGTACTACGTCTGGAGCGATACGCCGGATCGCTACCGCGAGACCCGGATCATCTTCCAGGATTTCGAGACCTCTAACTGGACCTGGGACCCGGTGGCCAAGGCTTACTACTGGCATCGTTTCTACAGTCACCAACCTGATTTGAACTTTGATAATCCCAAAGTACAGGCCGAGATGCTGAAGGTGATCGATTTCTGGCTGGCAATGGGGGTTGACGGGGTTCGTTTGGATGCGGTGCCGTACCTGTTTGAGCGGGAGGGGACCAACTGCGAGAACCTGCCGGAGACCCATGCTTTTCTCAGAAAACTGCGGGCCCATATGGACCGCTCCCACAAAAACCGGATGTTGCTTTCTGAAGCCAACCAGTGGCCCGAAGATGCGGCCGCCTATTTTGGTGACGGTGATGAAAGCAACATGGCCTTCCATTTTCCGCTGATGCCGCGCATGTTCATGGCGATTGAGATGGAGGACCGCTTTCCGATCGTTGATATCCTGGATCAGACCCCGGCCATCCCGGAGGGGTGCCAGTGGGCCATCTTCCTGCGCAACCATGATGAGCTGACCCTGGAGATGGTGACCGACGAGGAGCGGGACTACATGTATCGGGTCTATGCCTCAGATCCGCAGGCACGGATCAATCTGGGTATCCGGCGGCGTCTGGCGCCGCTGATGGGGAACAACCGTCGCAAGATCGAGCTGATGAACATGCTGCTGTTCTCCATGCCCGGCACGCCGATTATCTACTACGGCGATGAGATCGGCATGGGGGACAACTACTTTCTGGGGGACCGCAACGGCGTCCGCACGCCGATGCAGTGGAACCCGGACCGTAATGCCGGTTTTTCACAGGCCGGCGCACACAAACTGTTTCTGCCGGTGATCATTGAGGCAGAGTACCATTATGAATCGGTCAATGTGGAGAATCAGGAACGCAACCCCTCGTCACTTTTGTGGTGGATGCGGCGCACCATTGCCATGCGCAAACGGTTCAGGGCCTTTGGCTGCGGTTCCCTTGAGATGCTGGCATCGGACAACCCCAAGGTGCTGGCCTTCATGCGCTGCTTTGAGGATGAAAAACTGCTGGTAGTGATCAACCTCTCCCGTTTTGCCCAATCAGTATCGGTGGATCTCTCCCGCTATGCCGGGCTGATCCCGGAAGAGCTGTTCAGCCGCAACCGTTTTCCCCTGATTCAGGAATCACGCTATAACTTCACCCTGGGACAGTACGACTATTTCTGGTTTGCCCTGCGCAGCACCGAGGCACGCACCGAGGCTTGCGAAGAGGAGTGTCTGCAGTTGAGGCTGCGTGCGGGACAGCCCTGGTGGGATCTGATCAAGGGCAGGAACAGCGAACGCCTCTGTAACGAGGTGATGCCGGTCTACCTGCAGCGGGTATTCTGGTTCTTCGGTAAGGGGCGTACGATCCGCAAGACCAGGGTAATTGACAGCTTCCAGATCAAGCATGATGCCCAGCTGTTCTTGCTGACCATGTTCCAGGTGGACTACAGCGAAGGGGGCAGCGAGGTCTACCTGATGCCGATGACCTGGCTCTCGAATGAGCAGGTGACCAGCCTGTCCGAGCGGCATCCCCTCTCAGTCATTGCTGCATTGACACTGGGGCTGCAGGAGGGGGTGTTGTGTGATGCCCTCTACTTTGAGGAATTCCGAACATTGCTGTTCGGTCTGATTAGTGACCGGGCCAAGCTGCAGGGGGACAACGGCGCGATGCTGATCGGCCATCAGGGCAGCGGCGTCAGCAAGACCGATCCACCCCGGACCGAGCTGTTTCCCAGCCGGGTGGCAGCGGTTGAGCAGAACAACACCAGTATTCTCTATGGTGACCGGTTGCTGTTCAAGATGTATCGCAAGTTGGATGAGGGGATCAATCCGGAGCCGGAGATTCTCCGTTTTCTGGGGAGTAAGAGCCGTTTCAAACAGGTACCGGTCTATGCTGGCAAGGTGGAGTACAAGACGGCTGTCGGCAAGAGTTATGATATCGGGGTTCTGCAGACCTACATCGCCTGCCACGGCGATGCTTGGCGCAATACCCTGACCAGTCTGGCCCAGTTTGTGGAGCACCTTTTGGCGCACCGCCATGACCTGCCCAAACTGCCGCCCAGGCTGCCCACCCTGCTGGAGGTGGCTGAAACCGGCATACCGGATCAGTTCAAGGATCTCGTGCGTAGCCTGCACATTGAGATGGCGTTGCTCCTGGGGCGCCGGACTGCCGAGATGCACCGGGCACTCAGCACCGGCCCGGCTGACAGTACCTGGAGCCGGGAAGAGTTTTCCAGCCTCTACCAGCGGTCGCTGTTCCAGTCCATGCGCGGCCTTTTGCGCAAAAACTTTCAGCGGCTGGGGGCGCAGCTGGGGGCACTGCCCGAGCCGGTACAGGAACGGGCACAGCGGATGCTGGCAGCAGAAAAGGAGCTGATCGGCTGTCTGCAGAAGATCACCGGGCGGCGGATTGACGCCATGAAGTGTCGGATCCATGGAGATCTACACTTGGGGCAGGCCCTGTTTACCGGCAAGGATTTTGTGTTCATCGATTTTGAAGGGGAACCGGCCCATACTCTCAACGAACGGCGCCTGAAGCGTTCTCCCCTGCGTGATGTGGCCGGTATAATCCATTCCTTCCATTATGCCGCCATGACCACCCTGAACCATCATGTTGCTACCCACCCGGAGGATCTGGCCCTGCTTGAACCGTGGCTGGAGGCTTGGTATGTCTATGTCAGCGGCTCGTACCTGCGCGGCTATCTGCATACCCTGAAGCATTCGCCGCTGGTGCCGGAAAACCGCAATCACCTGGCGATCATGCTGCGTTGCTACCTGATCCACCGGATAGTCCATGAATTGGGGCATGAGCTGACCAATCGACCGTTTGGCGTTGACCTTGCCCTGCGGGGGCTGGAGATGATGTTGAGGGAATGCCATACCCAGTAACAGCCGGGAAACCAGACCAAACCAGGAGAATCATTTGTGAACACCGCTACGTTGCAGTACCAACTTAAAAAACTGAAAGACTATCTGGCCTTAAAGACCGAGATGGTCAACCACCAGAGTATCATCCGCGAGGTGGCCTCCGGGGTGGAACGCTCCTGGATCTACTACCTGATGCTGCTGATGGCCGGTCTGATCGCCCTGCTGGGGCTGCTGACCAACAGCGTGGCCGTGGTGANNCCATGCTGATCTCGCCCCTGATGGGGCCGATTATTTCCTCAGGTCTGGCCCTGACCATTGGTGACCTGGCCCTGGCCCGGCGGGCCTTCCGCACCATTGCCTTCAGTGTGGGGCTGACCATTCTGGTAACCGCCTTTGTCACGCTGCTGTCACCGCTTAAAGAGCCCACCAGCGAGATTCTGGCCAGGGTACGGCCCAATATCTATGACCTGTTTGTGGCCATGCTGTCCGGCATTGTGGGGGCAGTGGCACTGTGTACCAAGCGCAACTACCTGATCACCGCCACCGGGGTGGCGGTGGCCACGGCAGTCATCCCCCCCTTAAGTGTGGTCGGCTACGGCCTGGGCACCGGCCAGATCATGCTGGGGCTGGGCGGGTTCCTGCTGTTCTTTACCAACTTTGTGGCGATCGTACTCACCTCTGATCTGGTCTTTTTCATCATGGGTTTCCGTACCAGCCATGGCCAGACGATCCAGTACTCGCAAAAAAAGCGGCTGCTGATGATCGGCGGTCTGTTGGCCCTGATATCGATCCCGCTGGTCTACACCCTGGTGGTGGATATTCAGAAAGTGAACACCAAGAAGCGGATCGAGCGGGTGCTGAAGAAGCACCTCAACCAGGAAGACCGTTCCCGCATGACCGGCTACACCTTCAAGCAGGTGAAGGAGCGGATGGATGTCAGGGTGTCCGTCAATACGACCCAGTACCTTGCCAAACCAGCGGAACAGGCCATGGAAGACGAGTTGCGTGAGGGGCTGGGCAAGCCGATTGATCTGCACCTTGAACAGCTGCTGGTGGCCTCGGCTGCCCTGCCGGACCGGCAGGAACATGGCCTGCTGGATGGCGCCAAAAGCGCAACCCGTGAAGATACGGCGACTGAGATCAGCACCAAGGCGTCCGGCCTGGCTGTAAAAGCCGAGCAGCAGCTGGCTGCAGCCCTGCATCCGTTTCCGGTTACCGGTGTCCGGCTGGGCTTTGCACCCCGGCGGCAGCCGCTACTGCTTACCGCCGTGTTGCAGCGTGATTGGCCGGTCAGTGATGACGAGCTGCTGCTGCTTTCCCGTCAGCTGGAACGATCCCTTGAACAGCCGTTAACACTGCAACTGGAGATGCAGCCGTTGCTGTCGCCGGTTAGCTTTGCCGACGACGGCACCCTTTCTGCCGAAAGCATTGCCGCTCTTGAACTGATCAAGCGTCTGCCGGGCGGGGTGCAGGGGTACCGCTACCGGATTGAGGCGTCAGGGCGGAATAGCCGGCGTGAGATTGCCGCGCTTACCCGTTATCTGACGGAAACGCTGCAGGTGCCGGAACAGGCGGTGACCGTGCAGCAGGCAGGTAGAGGGAAGCGGAATTCAGCAGAGCTGGTACTCCAGGTTGTGAGGTCGGCATCATGAGATGCCGACTGTTCGGCGCAGCAATATTGTCCAGCAAAGGAGAGATGCCGTGAATGCAGACGCTCCATCATATACCGGTGCAATGGCGCGTTTTGCCGAGGGAATACGTGCCTTTCGGCAGAAGGAATATCGTGGTGACCGGGCTCTGATGCAGCAGCTGCAGCAAGGGCAGAAACCGGAGCTGTTGCTGATCGGCTGTTGTGACTCGCGGGTTGATTTCAGCCTGCTGGCCGGTGCCGAGTTGGGGGAGGTGTTTATTGTTCGCAATATCGCCAACCTGGTACCTCCGTTTGATTATGGCGGCGGTGTCGGCCAGGGGGTGCGGGCAGCCATCGAGTATGGGGTGAAAATGTTGCAGGTCTCCCATATTGTGGTCTTCGGCCATGCTCACTGTGGCGGGATCAAGGCGGCCATTGAAACGGCAGCGGGAGAGGCCCCGGCATCGGACTTTATCGGTTCGTGGCTTACGCTGGCACAAGACGCCTGCGTACAGGAGCTTGCCGACAGCAGTGGAAAGCGGCATCAGCTGCCGGTTTCAATGCTCAAGGAGTACAGCTATCTGGTGGAACGTGCCTCGGTGCTCAATTCTCTGGTCAACCTGCGCGGGTACCCCTGGGTGGCAGAGCGGGTTGCCGCTGGAACCCTTACGCTGCACGGCTGGTGGTTTGATCTTCAGACCGGCGACCTCTGGGTTACGGCCCCCAACGGCAACGAATTCATGCCGCTGGATTTCGACTGATGCCGATGAGTACGAATACAGAACCGGTGCGTCCGGAAGGGATTGCATACTGGCTGGATGAACGTCCACCGCTGTCGATGACCATTTTTGCGGCATTGCAGCAGTTGGCTTTTCTGGGCGCCATTATGACCCTGCCGGTGCTGCTTGCTCATCAAGCCGGGCTTGATGATGCCGGTGCTGCCGGTCTGGTCTCCCTGACCATGATCGGCGCCGGTTGTGGCGTGATCCTGCAGGCCCTTAACCGCTCCGGTGTCGGTATCGGGCTCTTCAGCCCGATGCACACCTCTGCAGTGGCATTTCCCGCTTCGCTTGCCGCTGTCAAGATGGGGGGGCTTGACCTGGCCTTTGGCATGATGCTGGTAGCTGCCTCGGTCCAGCTTGCCGTATCCCGCGTACTGTCACGGCTGCGGCCGTTCTTTCCGGTAGAGATTGCCGGTCTGATCGTCCTGATCCTGGGGTTGGGGCTGGGGTTGATCGGGTTGCGAGCCTTCCTTGCCGTGGATACTCCGTTTGAAGGAGATATCCGGACTTTCCAGGTCGGCTTTCTGACCCTTACGACCATTATTGTGTGCAATATCTGGGGCCGGGGCCGTCTGCATGCCTTTGCCGTCTTCATCGGTCTGCTGGTCGGGCAGCTGTTTGCCGTTACCACCGGCGTGGTAAATGCGGCGCTGGTGGACGATATCTTCCAGGTGCCGCTGTTTGCCCTGCCGCCGGTCGCGCAGTTCGGCTGGGAATTCAGGTGGTCCCTGGTGCCTGAATTCATGATTGTCGGGCTGGCCCTTTCATTTAACTGTTTCGGGGTGCTGACCGTGGCCCAACGGGCCAATGATGCAGCCTGGAAGCGCCCCGACCTGCCGGGTATCAGCCGGGGGCTGCTGGCGGAAGGCCTTACCAATGCCTTTTGTGCACTGATCAACGGTGTGGCCCAGACTGCCAGCGGCGGCGCCATCGGCCTGGCCCAGGCCAGCGGGGTCACCAGCCGTATTGTGGCCTTTGTTCTGGGCGGCTTGTTCATTGTTCTGGCCTTTTTTCCGCCATTCGCCGCTTTCTGGATATCCCTCTCCCCGCCGGTGATCGGTGCGGTGCTGATGTTTGTCGCTTCATTCATCATCGTGGGTGGCATCAAGATCATTACCTCCCGGCTACTCGACACCCGCAAGATTGTCACCATCGGTCTGTCCCTGATTATGGCCATCGGTCATGACGCGGTGCTGACGGCCCATTTCGGCAGACCGGAAGGAACGGTGCTCTCGCCGCTTGCCAACACCGTAACCGTGGCCCTGCTGGTTGCCATCACACTCAATGCCCTGTTCCAGCTTAAGGTGCAAAAGTCGGTCGCCAGAACGATTGCCCTCACTGAACAGTGGCAGCAAACTGCAAGCGAGCTGATCTGGCATCTTGGGCACCAGTGGGGGGCACGGCCCGAGGTGATCCGCCGTCTTGACCACGGGTTGCATGAACTGTTGGACGCAATCTATGCCTATAACCTGTCAACTGAGCCGGTTGTTGCCTTGCAGGCCACCTTTGACGAATACCGTTGCCGGATACAGGTCAGCTATCAGGGGCAGCCGCTGTTGATTCCCGCTGTCCGTCCTGACCCGGAGGAGTTGCTGCATGCCCCGGATGGATTCCAGGCCCTGGCCGGTTTTCTCGTGGGCAGGCTTGCCGATGATGTCAGAGTGGAAACCCAAAAAGGTGCCTGCACCGTTACCATGATGTTCGATGATTGATCCTTAAAAAAACAGTTGCAGAAACAGGAGAGCAACACCACACCACACAGGAGGTAACAAGTATGAACGCACAACGTATCATCAGCATCGTCATGGCAGCTGTCTTTTCACTGATGTTCTCATCGTACAACCTGTCAGCCGCTGAACCGGCAAAAGACACGATTGACCGCGCAGAACTGCAGAAGTTTCAGGGCACCTGGATGATGGTTGCCGCTGAGATGGATGGGAAAAAGGTGCATGACAAGCATGTCAAAAAGAGCCGGATCAGCTTCACCGGCACCACCGTCGAGCTGCTGACCCCCCACCAGCACAAGGAAAAAATCAAGTCGACCATGGTAAGGCTTGATGCGACTAAAAAACCTGGAGAGATTCAGTGGGTTCGGGACACAGGCCCCAATGCCGGCAAGATCATGACCGCCATCTATGAGTTTGAAGGCCCGGACCAGTATAAGGTCTCATTCGATCCGACCATGAAGGAAATGCCGAAACAATTCGGCACCAAAGCAGGCTCAGGTCATATCTGGCACACCTGGAAGCGGGTTAAGCACTAACGGACGCTACGATCTGCTTAAACCTAAAACGGCAGTTACTCACGCAACGCCGCTACGAACGCAACGAAAACCAATCAGTTACAGACAGTGAGAACTTCACCAGTTTGCTGACTTCACAGATTTGTGTAATTGCCTGTTTTTATTGCGTGGAGTCGTTGCGCCGTTGGTGGGGGTGGAAAAGACGGTGAAGAAAAAAGGTAAAAAACAGGGTGATTTGAGAGCTGATCTGTTTAATATCAGCTTGTTACCTTAAAACTTCGGCATGCCGAAGTTGCTGTAAAAAAACCGGAGTCGAAGGGAACTTAGCAAGTTCCGAGTCCCTTACTCAAACCGTAAGGAGTAACAGATATGAAAACAGGATTGATCGGATTCGGCAAGACCGGCAAGGCCGTTGCCTCAGTGTTGTTGCAGAGCCAGGAGACCAAGCTGCAGTGGGTGGTGCGCCGCTCCCACTCGCTTGAACACCGTTCAGTGCCGGAGTTTCTGGGGATCGAATCAAAAGAGCCGGGTCTGATCTATTCCAAGGATGAATATACGGCAGCTGATCTGATCAGGCGGATGCCGGTGGATGTGATTATTGATTTTTCGTCTGAGGATGGTCTTGAGTACTATGGCCAGGCCGCAGCGGACGAGGGGATAGCGGTGGTCAGCGCTATCTCGGCGTACCATCAGGACAAGATTGAACTGCTGCAGCGTCTGTCTGAAAAGACCAGGGTGCTCTGGTCACCCAACATCACCATCGGTATCAATTTTCTGATCATTGCGGCCAAGATTTTGAAAAAGATCGCCCCCTATACCGACATTGAGGTCATTGAAGAACATTTCAAGGCCAAGCCGGAGATATCCGGCACAGCGAAAAAAATAGCCCAGGCCCTGACCCTTGAAGAGGAGAACATAAAGGTGGTCAGGGCCGGTGGTATCATCGGGGTGCATGAGATCCTGTTCGGCTTTCCCTATCAGACGGTCCGGTTGCGCCATGAATCAATCTCACGTGAGGCGTTCGGTAACGGTGTGCTGTTTGCGGCCCGGCACCTGCTGGACAAGCCGAACGGGTTGTACACCATGGAGGACCTGCTGACCCCCTATTTTCAGCTTGACGCAACCTTGCCCGAGAGGAGGTTGGATACTGCATGAAGACTCTGTTCTCATTCAGAACCCTGCACCTGTCACTGCGGTTTGTGATCCCCCTGACCCTGGCCCTGGCACTTTTGGCCTATGCCGTGGTGCCGCTGGTGGATCGCCTGACCCTGAAATGGTTTGCCCGGGACCTGGATATCCGCTCCCGTTTTGTCAGCAGTACCCTGCAGGAACCGCTGGTAGAGCTGATCATCAGCCAGGAACGCCGGAAGATTATGGCCCTGCTGCAGAAAGCCACCCAGGACGAGCGTCTGCTGGCCCTGGGGGTCTGCGATACTGAGCAGAAGCTGCTGTACCGTACGACCGCCTTCCCAAAGCAGATCAGCTGTGCTTCCGAGGCTGCTGAAACAGCAGGAGACGCCCATCTGATCAGGCTTCCGCAGGGGCCGGTGCATATCACCAGGACCGACCTTGAGTTCGGAAACGCCGTAATCGGCTCGCTGGTGCTGGTGCATGATATGAGTTTTGTGGAGCGTCGCAGTGCCGATACCCGTACCTACGTGATTCTGCTGTTTGTGGTGCTGGGGGTGGTGATCTCGCTGATCACGGTGTTTGTGGCCCACCTGAGCTGGCGTGGCTGGATGGAGGGGGTACGGGCCATGCTGCGGGGCGAGGGGATTCTGAAGCCGTTCCAGCGACCGGCCGGGGCTGAACTGGAGCCGCTGGTGATCGAGATGCGGGCCATGCTGCGTAACCTTGAGACCGAGCGTCGTCATGCCGATGATATGACTGCGGTCTGGAACCCGGCAGCCCTGCGGGGGCTGCTGAACAAACAGTTGGCCGGCGATCAGGTGCTGGTGGTCTCNNAACCGTGAACCGTACATCCATGTCAGGACCGATCAGGGGATTGTGGTGCATCGCCCGGCCAGTGGTCTGGTAACGGCGGTTGAGCCGGTGATGCGGGCCTGTTCCGGCACCTGGATTGCCCATGGCAGCGGCTCGGCTGACCGCGAGACCGTGGATCGGGATGACCGGGTAGGGGTGCCGCCCAAAAAGCCGGAGTACAATCTGCGCCGGATCTGGCTGACTGAGGAGGAGGAACAGGGCTACTACTACGGCTTTGCCA